>NZ_JBNHHC010000013.1:0-223329 GCF_059091865.1 Arthrobacter sp. B0316-1-20
CGTACCGGGACCAGGGCGTCATCCTGCGGACCCACAAACTCGGCGAGGCCGACCGGATCATCACGCTGCTCACCAGGCAGCACGGCCAGATCCGGGCGGTTGCCAAAGGCGTGCGCCGCACCAGCAGCAAGTTCGGCGCGGTGCTGGAACCCTTCATGGTCGCGGACCTGCAGCTGGTCTCCGGCCGGAGCCTGGACATCGTTACGCAGGCCCAGATGGTCGGGCCGTACGGGCGGGACATCGCCGCCGACTACACCAAGTACACCTCCGCCGCCGCCATCTGCGAGACGGCGGAAAAACTCACCGACGTCGACGGCGAATCGGCAGGAGCGCAGTACGGGCTGGTCATCGGCGCGCTCTCGGCGCTCAGCCGCAGCGTGCACGCGCCCGAGCTGATCCTGGATTCCTACCTGCTGCGGGCGCTTGCGACGGCGGGCTGGGCCCCGAGCTTCGACCAGTGTGCCCGGTGCGGCGCCCAGGGGCCGCATACCGCCTTTGCCGCTCCGCTGGGCGGCGCGGTATGCCACGACTGCCGTCCGCCCGGGTCGGCCTCGCCCGCACCGGAAACGATGCAGCTGCTCGCCGCCCTGCTCTCCGGAGACTGGCCGGCAGCGGACGCCTCCGCCGCCGGCCCGCGCCGTGAGGCCGCCGGCCTAGTGGCCAGTTACCTGCAGTGGCACCTTGAACGAACCCTGAAATCCCTCAAGCATGTGGAGCGAGTGTGACCCCGATTTCCCGGCAACCGCAGCAGCCATGGCCGCATCCCTCCGGCGCCAAACCGCCCGCCCTGCCTCCGGCGCTGGTCCCGGAACACGTGGCCATCGTGATGGACGGCAACGGCCGCTGGGCGAACCAGCGCGGGCTGCCGCGGACCGAGGGGCACCGCGCCGGGGAAGCGGCCCTGCTGGACGTGATGGCCGGCGCGATCGAAATCGGGGTCAAACACGTCAGCGTGTATGCCTTTTCCACCGAGAACTGGAAGCGGTCCCCGGAAGAGGTCCGCTTCCTGATGGGCTTTAGCCGGGATGTGCTGCGCCGCCAGCGCGACCAGCTCGACGATTGGGGGGTGCGGATCCGCTGGTCCGGCCGCCGGCCCCGGTTGTGGAAGTCGGTGGTCAACGAACTGGAGGTCGCCGAGCGACAGACGGCCGGAAACTCCACCTGCACCCTGACCATGTGCGTGAACTACGGCGGGAGGGCGGAAATTGCCGATGCCGCCGCCGCCATCGCCGCCGACGTTGCGGCCGGACGGCTGCGGGCGTCGTCGGTCTCGGAAAAGACCGTGCAGCGCTACCTCGACGAGCCGGACCTGCCGGACGTCGACCTGTTCCTGCGGACGTCGGGGGAGCAGCGTTTCTCCAACTTCATGCTGTGGCAGTCCGCGTATGCGGAGATGGTGTTCATGGATACCCTCTGGCCCGATGTGGACCGCCGCACCCTTTGGGAAGCCATCGACATTTACGCCCGCCGCGACCGGCGGTACGGGGGAGCGGTGGACGCCGCCGCGGCCGGCGGGGCCTAGCCGGTTGCAACCGCGGCGGCCGTACTACCGCTGCTGGGTGTCCGTAAGGTCCTCGGTCCGGTCGTCCTGCAACACGTAGGCCTGCGCCCAGCGCTGCAGCCGGGCATAGGCGTCCCGCCGCACGTCGGTGCGGGAGAGGAACACGTCGTGCAGGGCGTCATGCACCTGCTCGATGGAGACGCTGTATCCCAGCCGGACCGCCCGCTCGGTCATGGTGCGGATGTCCAGCACCACGTCGGTGCTCCTCATGTCCTCGTGCCAGACCGAGCCGTTCATGCTGCGCGTCGAAGACATCACCAGCACCGGGATCTCGAGCTTCAGCCCCTTCGCGACCTTCGACTGTCCCTCCCAGATGGCGCTGAGCCAACCGGCGCGCACGGGGAAGGACTCCGGCGGCCGCAGCCTGGGGTCCAGATCCCATTCGCCCTCGGCGGTGCGGCTGATGCTGCGGTAGTAGAAGCCCCGGACCGGCAGTTTGATCTCGGTTTCCGGCTTGAGCCGGGACAAGGGGTCCAGCACCGCGCCGGCGGCTCGCCGGACCAGGGAGCTGCCGTGCATTTCCAGCCAGGGACTGTTCAGGACCAGGGCGCGCAGCTCGCCCGGGTGTTCCGCCGCCCACAGGGCCGCCACCAGCCCTCCGGTGGAGTGTCCCATCAGTGTGATCTTCGTCTCCGACTGGCCGCGTTCCTCACGGATCAGATCGAGCGCCAGCGAAATCTCGTCCTCGTACTGGCGCAGGTCCGTCACGAAGCCCGCCGGATCCCCCTCCCGCAGGCTGCGTCCGTGATGGTGCAGGTCCAGCGCAAAGAACGCCACGCCTTGGCGGTGCCAGAACTCCGCCAGTTCCGTGTTGAAGAAATAGTCGCTCCAACCGTGCACATACAGGACGGCGTGCCCGCCGGGGGAGCGCTGCGGGGAGTGCGGCAGGTAGCGGATCAGCGTCGCCCGCTGCTCCCGCCCGCCGGGGGCCGGCACTTGCAGGACCGTGGACTCGAACTCCGGGCCGAGGATGTCTTCTTGCCAGTCGGCTGCCGTCGCCACGTGGTCCTTCCTCTCTGTCCGGTTGCTGCCCCCATGTTATCGCCGGGTGGACACGGTTTGGTGCGGCGGCCTCCGCACGGAAAACTAGGACCATGCGCCTCTACCCCGCCTTCTTCCGCGCCGCGTTCTCCTGGATGGACGCCGAGCGTGCCCACCGAATCGGTTTCCAGCTCATCCGTGCCGCGCACCGGTGCGGGGCAGGGGCAGTGCTGCGCCGCGTCACGCGCCCGGATCCGTCCCTGGCCACCGCGGCGCTGGGCCTGACCTTCCCCTCGCCGTTCGGCCTGGCCGCGGGCTTCGACAAGGAAGGTTTCGGCATCGAGGCGCTGGCCGACCTGGGTTTCGGCGCGGTGGAGGTCGGCACCATCACCGGGAGCGCGCAGCCGGGCAACGCGCAGCCCCGGCTGTTCCGGCTGGTCGAGGACCGCGCCGTGATCAACCGGATGGGCTTCAATAACGACGGCGCGGCCGCCGTCGCGCCGCGGATCGCCGCCGCCCGGCGCGGCCTGGCTTCCCGATACGGCACGCTCCGGCCCGTCATCGGCGTGAACATCGGCAAGACGAAGGTGGTGGAACTGGCCGATGCCACCGAGGACTATCTGAAGAGCACCCGGCTGTTGGCCCGGTCCGCCGACTACCTCGTGGTCAATGTTTCGTCGCCGAACACGCCCGGATTGCGGCTGCTGCAGAACGTGGAGACGCTGCGGCCGCTGCTGCGGGCAGTGGGGGAGACCGCCGATTCCGCGGCCGGCCGCCATGTCCCGTTGCTGGTGAAGATCGCCCCGGACCTCAGCGACGAGGACATCGACGACGTCGCCCGGCTCGCGCTGGAACTGAACCTGGACGGCATCATCGCGACCAACACGACGGTTTCCCGCGAGGGCCTTGTCTCGGACGACACCAAGATCGCGGCCTGCGGGGAAGGCGGCCTCTCCGGGACCCCGTTGAAGCAGCGCTCCCTCGACGTGCTGCGCCGGCTGCGCGCCGCCGTCGGGGACGACCTGGCGCTAATCTCCGTGGGCGGTGTCGAGACGGCCGGCGACGTGCAGCAGCGGCTGGACGCCGGTGCGACCCTGGTGCAGGGCTATACGGCGTTCCTGTACGAGGGACCCTTCTGGGCAAGCCGCATCAACCGCGGCCTGGCCAAGCGCCGGCGCTGAACCGACCCGCGCCATCCGGCGCCCCGGCATGCCCTCCGAAGGGCGACCGGGCCTCGGATGGGATGCAAAAGGACCGAAAACCGCGATGCTCCCGGCCGATGGCATGCGAAAGGGCCGGGAGCCGCGATGCTCCAGGCCCCAGGGATGCGAAAGGGCCGGGAGCCGCGATGCTCCCGACCCTTCGACCGGCCCCTCCCCGCTGGATCAGGCGGGGTATTCGCCGCGCTTGACCTGCGGCTTCGGCAGGCGCATCCGGCGCAGCTGCAGCCCGCGCATCACGCCGTACCAGACTGCCCCGCGCTCCACGTCGCCAAACTTGGCGGCCAGGCGCTTCTTGAGCTGGCGGCCGAGGATGAAGGCATCGATGGCGACCAGCGCCAGCAGCACCCAGAAGCCAAACAGGATGAACGCCTGGACGTTGAGGTCGCGGATAAAGCTGAGGACCACGAAGATGAGGGCGAAGACGATCAGGAATTCGCCCAGCACCCAGCGGGCGTCCACGAAGTCGCGGACGAAGCGCTTCTGCGGCCCCTTGTCGCGCAACGGCAGAAAGCGCTCGTCGCCGGTGTTCATGGCCTCGCGCATCTTCAGCCGCTGATCCGCCATGGCGGCCCGGTTGGCCTCCTTGGCGGCCTTGCGGTCGTTCGGGACCAGGGGGCGCTTGCGCGCAGCTTCCTGGTCCTTGCGCCGGGGCGTGGGCGCGCCCTTGCCGTATCGAGGCTGCTGGGCGTCGTTGGCCTGGTCGATGGTTTCCTGGGGCGTGGGAGCCTCTTTTTTACGTCCGAACACCAGTCAAGAATACCGGACCGCGTACGGCCGTTGTCCCCCTTGGGACCCGCGCCGCCGGGGGAGTCACGGGGGCATCGTCGCGACGGAGCCCGGGCGATAGGGTGTCGACTATGACCAATGTGAACGTAGACGAACTTGCGGCCGCGGTCGACGCCGGCATGGGGCTCACCATCTCCTCGTTGGAACAGCTGGTTTCGATCCCGGGGATCGCCTGGCCGGCCTTCGACCCGGAGGACCTGGCGCGCAGCGCGGATGCCGTAGCCGGCATGGTCCGGGAGCTGGGCCTGGAGGACGTGCAGATCCTCAGCGTCGCGAACGGCGGGGCCGCCGGCGGCCCCGCCGTCGTGGCCCGCCGCCCGGCCGCGGCCGGCAAGCCGACCGTCCTGTTGTATGCCCACCACGACGTGCAGCCGCCGGGGGACCCGGCGCTCTGGCGGACGGAACCGTTCAAGGCCACGGAGATCGACGGCCGCCTCTATGGGCGCGGAACGGCCGACGACAAGGCCGGGATCATGGTCCACCTGTCCTCGCTGCGCACGCTGCTGGAGGTCCTCGGAGACGATTTCGGGCTCGGCATCACGTTGTTTATCGAGGGGGAGGAGGAGGCCGGCTCGCCAAGCTTCCGCCCGTTCCTCGAAGCTCACCGCGAACTGCTGCGGGCAGACGCCATCATCGTCGCCGACTCCAGCAACTGGAAGGTCGGCGTCCCGGCACTGACCACGAGCCTGCGTGGCCTGGTGGACGGCACCGTGGAGCTGCGGGTGTTGGAACACGCCGTCCATTCGGGCATGTTCGGCGGGCCGCTGCTGGACGCGCCCACGCTGCTGGCCCGGCTGATTGCCACCTTCCACGACGACGACGGGTCGGTCGCCATCGAGGGCCTCGTGTCCGCTCCCGCCGCCTCGGTGGACTATCCGGAAGAAGACTTCCGCCGCGATTCGTCGGTGCTCGAGTCCGTGCGGCTTGCGGGCACCGGAAGCATTGCCGACCGGCTCTGGAACAAGCCGGCCTTGTCGGTGATCGGCTTTGACGCCCCCAGCGTCGAGCTCGCGTCCAACACCTTGATCCCCGCCGCCCGCGCCAAGATCAGCCTGCGGCTGGCACCGGGACAGGATCCGGACCGGGCGATGGAGGCGGTGGCCGCGCATGTTGCCGCCCACGCGCCCTTCGGCGCCGCCGCCACGTTCGTGCCGGGGGAACGCGGCCACGCGTTTGCCACCGACACCTCCGCGCCGGCGGCCCGGGCGGCGCTGTGGGCCCTGGAGCAGGCGTGGGGCACGCTGCCGGTGGAGGCCGGCATGGGCGGGTCCATCCCGTTCATCGCCGACCTCACGGAGGTCTATCCGGAGGCACAGATCCTGATCACCGGCGTCGAGGACCCCGATTCGCGGGCGCACTCGGCCAACGAGTCGCTGCATCTCGGGGACTTCCGCAACGCGGTCCTGGCCCAGGCGCTGCTCCTGGCACGGTTGAACGGCGAGGGACTCTAGGCCTGTTCGCGCCAGGCTGGAGGCGGGGGAGAGTTATCCCATTTCGGCCCACCAGACGTACGATGGATGGGAAGCCCGACGCACCACTGAGTAATAGCAGCAGGTCACCGGACGGCCCGAAATAGATAAGGAAGTGCAATGAGCGCAACGACCAACTCGTCCGCCCCCACTTCGGCACCCGAAGCGGCAGAACTGCCCACGCATGAAGTTGCTTTGACCGACGTCGCCGCCGGAAAGGTCCGCAGCCTCCTGGAGCAGGAAGGCCGCACGGATCTGCGCCTGCGCGTTGCCGTACAGCCGGGCGGATGCTCCGGCCTGATCTACCAGCTGTACTTCGACGAGCGGATGCTCGACGGAGACGCTGTCCGTGATTTCGACGGGGTCGAGGTCGTCGTCGACAAGATGAGCGTTCCTTACCTCTCGGGCGCCTCGATCGACTTCGAGGACACGATTTCCAAGCAGGGCTTCACCATCGACAACCCGAACGCCGGTGGCTCCTGCGCCTGTGGAGACTCCTTCCACTAAGGGCCTGCAGGGCGCTCTCCGGCCGCCGGGACGGCCGACGCACGGGGGAGCCTGTCACATGGAAGTCATGTGGGCGGGTAAGCTCTACAGTGAGTAGTAAAACTGGATATGCGGCCAGGCTCAGCTCTGCCATGGCCGCATCACTTGCACGAAACAAAGAGGAAGGGCCGTCTGTGAGTTCGCAGGTTCGAACCGGCAGTCGACGCGCCAGAATCGCCAAGGCTACAGGTCTGGGTGCACTCGGTGCGTTGTTGTTGACGGGATGTTCAGAAGAAGTCCGTTTGGGTTGGTTGCCCACCGAGCGGGACGTTACCAACCACACGCCCGAAATCATTGATTTGTGGGTCAACGGATGGATCGCCGCGCTGGCCGTCGGTGTCGTGACCTGGGGCCTGATCCTCTGGTGCATCATCGCGTACCGCCGCCGCAAGGACGAAACGGGTTACCCGCGCCAGCTGAGCTACAACCTGCCGCTGGAGATCTTCTACACCGCGGTTCCCGTGGTCATGGTCATGGTCTTCTTTTACTTCACGGACAAGACCACGTCCAACATCACCGAGCGGGTGGACAACCCCGACGTCGTCGTCGACGTGCGCGGCAAGCAGTGGGCCTGGGACTTCAACTACGTCAAGCAGGACAAGTACTTTGCCGGCGTGCAGGCCCACCTGACCGGCGAGACCGGCGTCCCGGAGACCCTGCCCACGCTGTACCTGCCGGTCAACCAGAGCGTGGAGCTGCAGATCAACTCCCGCGACGTCATCCACTCGTTCTGGGTTCCCGCCTTCCTGCAGAAGGTGGACATGATCCCGGGCAAGACCAACTTCCTGAACTTCACCCCCACCCGTGAGGGCATCTACGACGGCAAGTGCGCCGAGCTTTGTGGCGAGTACCACTCCGAAATGCTCTTCCGTGTCGCGGTGGTCTCCGAGGCTGAATTCGACGCTCAGATGGCGCGGCTCAAGGACGGCCAGCTCGGCGAAGAGTACGACCGCAACCCCTACGCTGAAGCGTCTGAGTAAAGGAGCGAGGGCCACAAGTGTCAACGTACGAATACACAGCTGACGACCGGGCTACCACGGTAGCTCCGCGCGTCGTGCCGGTGTCCAAGGGGCGCATCGTCGTCAACTGGATCACCTCCACGGACCACAAGACCATCGGGTACATGTACCTGATCGCGTCGTTCATCTTCTTCTGCCTCGGCGGCGTGATGGCCCTGGTCATCCGCGCCGAACTGTTCGAGCCCGGCATGCAGATCCTGCAGACCAAGGAACAGTACAACCAGCTGTTCACCATGCACGGCACGGTGATGCTGCTGATGTTCGCCACGCCGCTGTTTGCCGGCTTCGCCAACGTCATCATGCCGCTGCAGATCGGTGCCCCCGACGTAGCGTTCCCGCGCCTGAACGCGCTGGCTTTCTGGTTCTTCCTGTTCGGCAGCATCATTGCGGTGGCCGGTTTCATCACCCCGCAGGGCGCCGCTTCCTTCGGCTGGTTTGCCTATGCACCGTTGTCCAACACCACCTTCTCCCCGGGAGTCGGCGGGGACTTGTGGGTCTTCGGCCTGGCGCTGTCCGGCTTCGGCACCATCCTCGGTTCGGTCAACTTCATCACCACGATCATCACCATGCGCGCCCCGGGCCTGACCATGTGGCGGATGCCGATCTTTACCTGGAACACGCTGGTCACCGCCATCCTCGTCATGATGGCATTCCCGCCCCTGGCCTCGGCGCTGTTCGCCCTCGGCGCCGACCGGCGCTTGGGTGCGCACATCTTCAACCCGGAGAACGGCGGTGCCATCCTCTGGCAGCACCTGTTCTGGTTCTTCGGCCACCCTGAGGTTTACATCATCGCCCTGCCGTTCTTCGGCATCGTTTCCGAGATCTTCCCGGTGTTCAGCCGCAAGCCGATCTTCGGATACAAGGGCCTGGTCTACGCCACGATCGCCATCGCCGCGCTGTCCGTGACGGTGTGGGCCCACCACATGTACGTCACCGGCTCGGTGCTGCTGCCGTTCTTCGCCTTCATGACGATGCTCATCGCGGTGCCAACCGGGGTGAAGTTCTTCAACTGGATCGGCACCATGTGGCGCGGATCGATCACCTTCGAGACGCCCATGCTGTGGAGCCTGGGCTTCCTGGCGACCTTCCTGTTCGGCGGCCTGACCGGCATCATCCTGGCTTCCCCGCCGCTGGACTTCCACGTCTCCGACACCTACTTCGTGGTGGCGCACTTCCACTACGTGGTCTTCGGCACCGTCGTGTTCGCAATGTTCGCGGGCTTCTACTTCTGGTGGCCCAAGTGGACCGGCAAGATGCTCAACGAGCGCCTCGGCAAGATCCACTTCTGGATGCTGTTCCTGGGCTTCCACGGCACCTTCCTCATCCAACACTGGCTCGGCGTCGAGGGCATGCCCCGTCGCTACGCCGACTACATGCCGGAAGACGGGTTCACCGCGATGAACCAGTTCTCCACGGTTGCATCCTTCGTGTTGGGCGCCTCGATGATCCCGTTCTTCTGGAACGTCTACATCACCTGGCGCAACGGCAAGAAGGTCGAGGTCGACGACCCCTGGGGCTTCGGTGGTTCGCTTGAGTGGGCGACCTCCTGCCCGCCGCCGCGGCACAACTTCACCTCGCTGCCCCGCATCCGGTCGGAGCGCCCCGCCCTGGACCTGCACCACCCGGAGCTGGCACCGCGGCACACCCCGACGACTCCGGCACCGGTGGCCCAGATGGCCGGTCCCGCTGACCAGAAGGACGCATAACTGTGAAGATTGAAGCCTGGCTATTCATTGCGCTTGCGCCGTTCTTCGCCCTCGTTGCCACCGTCTACGGCTACATGGGGAACTGGGAAGAGCCCGTCGGCTGGCTGGCGCTGTACCTGACGGCCGGATTGTCCTTGATGATCGGCGGTTACCTCTGGTTTACGGCGCGGCGCATCGGTGCCCGTCCGGAGGACCGGGTCGACGCCGAGATCCATGAGGGTGCCGGCGAGCAGGGCATGTTCAGCCCGTGGAGCTGGTGGCCGATCGTGCTCGGTCTCGGTGCCGCCACTGGGTTCATGGGCCTGGCGGTCGGCTGGTGGATCGTCTACATCGCCGTTGGCCTGACCACGGTGGCCATCATCGGCTGGGTCTACGAATACAGCCGCGGGGACCACGCGCACTGATTCCCGCAGCTACACGACGAAAGGGTCCGGAACCGTCAGGGTTCCGGACCCTTTCGTCGTCCCCGCCGGGGGGCCGGGCGCGGCGACGCTGGTCTAGACCGGATAGGATGAAAGGGAATTAAACCGGCTGAGCAGGAGGCCGCATGTCCGTGAACGCCGCCGCGATCGAGGGTGGGCTCGATGGCTCCTCCCGTACCGCAAAGCACGTCCAGCTCAGGGACATTTTGCGCAGGCATGCCCAGGAGCGCTGCGAACCCGGGGCCGCTTTTCCCTCGGAGCGGGAACTGGCCGAACGCTTCGGCGTGGCGAGGATGACCGTGCGCCAGGCGATCGATTCACTGGTCGCCGAACAGGTGCTCGAACGCATTGTCGGCCTGGGAACGTTTGTGCGGCAGCCGAAGCTGGACCTGCAGGTCAAGCTCACGTCCTACAGCGAAGAGATGCAACGCCGCGGCATGGTTCCCGATGCCCGCGTCCTCAGCTTCGAGCAGATCGGCGCCACCCCGCTGGTGGCCCGCGAGCTGCAGATCGAGGAGGGGCAGCCGGTGGTGCGCTTCCGCCGCCTGCTGCTGGCGGACGCCGAACCGATGAGCGTGGACGAAAACTTTATTCCTGCGCAGCGCGTGCCGGGGATCCTCGACGAGGGCCCGCCGTCGTCGCTGTACAACGTCTTGAGCGAACGATACGGACTCATCATGGAGTGGGGCGAGGACACGATTGAGGCGACCGCGGCCCAGCCCTCCATCGCGCGGCTCCTGAGCGTGGACATCGGATCGCCGCTGCTGAAGATCCAGCGGCATGCCTACGTCTCCAAAACCATGGTCGACTTCTCGATCTCGTATTACCGCGCGGACCGGTACAAGCTGTGGGTGCCGCTGCAACGGCCCGGGGGACGTGCGCCGCGTTCCTACAACGTCAAGCGCTTCTAACGGCTGTACGGCGCTGCTGAAGGCCGTCTCGGCCGCAAATGGCGCCGCCGGCCGGGCCCAGAGCTACTGCTGCGCCGGGGGAGCGCCGTGCGGCCGCGTGCCGCCCGTGGTCGCCGTGAAAGCCCCCGTCCCGCCCGGTATACGCAGGGAGCCCCACCGCGGTGAAGCAAAGGGGTGAGACATAGAGAAATGGCCCCGGACCAGGTCCGGGGCCATTTCTCTATGTGGATTTTGCCTTAGCGGGCGGTGACTTCCGCCTTCTCGGCGGGTGCCTCGACCTCGGCGTGGTGGCTGTGTGCAGCCTCCAGCTCGGCCGGGGTAACCGGTGCCACACGGTCTTCGAAGAAGAACCGGGACAGGGCACCGCGCAGCTTCTCGGAGCGCTTGATGTGCCCGGCCCTGTTCGGCTGCGCCGGGATTACCTCGGGCGACTCGTAGCTGACCAGCCGGTACTGCTTGTACTCGTTCAGCGGCTCGTGGACCTCGATGAACTCGCCATGCGGCAGGCGGACAATGCGTCCGGTCTCCCGGCCATGGAGGGCGATCTCGCGGTCCTTGCGCTGCAGCGCCAGGCAAATGCGGCGCGTGACGATGAAGCCGAGGATCGGGCCCAGGAAGAACAGGGCGCGCAGCCAGTAGGTCACGTCGTTGAGCGACACGTGGAAGTGCGTGGCGATCAAGTCGGAGCTGGCAGCTGCCCACATCACCGAGTAGAAGACGATGCCGGCGACGCCGGTGGCGGTGCGGAACGGGACGTTGCGCGGGCGGTCCAGGATGTGGTGCTCGCGGGTGTCCTTGGTCACCCAGCTTTCGATCCACGGCCAGGCGAACATCACGGTGAACAGCAGGGCCGCCGGGCCGAGGGCCGGGATGAGCACGTTCAGCGAAATGGTCCGGCCGAAGATCACGAACTCGCCCACACCGGGCATCAGGCGCAGCGCGCCGTCCACCCAGCCGATGTACCAGTCAGGCTGGGTACCGGCCGAGACGGGGGAGGGGTCGTAGGGGCCGTAGTCCCAGATCGCCAGGATCTGGAAGTTCGCGGCAATGACGGCCAGGATGCCGAAGACAACGAAGAAGAAGCCGCCTGCCTTGGCCGCGTAGACCGGGCCGATCGGGAAGCCGACGACGTTGGTCTCGGAACGGCCGGGGCCGGGGTACTGGGTGTGCTTGTGCACGACAACCATGAACAGGTGGACGGCGATCATCAGGAGGATCAAGGCCGGGACCAGCAGGATGTGGAGCACGTACAGGCGGCCCACGATGTCCGTACCCGGGAACTCGCCGCCGAACAGCAACAGCGATATGTAGGTACCAACCAAGGGGATTGCCTTGATCACGCCGTCGATGATGCGCAGGCCGTTACCGGAGAGCAGGTCGTCCGGCAGGGAGTAGCCGGTGAAGCCGGCTGCCAGGGCCAGGATCAACAGGACGCAGCCGACAACCCAGTTCAGCTCACGCGGGCGGCGGAACGCGCCGGTGAAGAACACGCGCAGCATGTGGAACGAGACCGAGGCAACGAACAGCAGCGCAGACCAGTGGTGCAGCTGACGCATGAACAGGCCGCCGCGGACCTCGAACGAGATCTCCAGGGTGGACTGGTAGGCGACGGACATTTCGACGCCCTTGAGCGGCACGTACGGTCCGTCGTAGTGCGTCTCGGCCATCGAAGGATCGAAGAAGAACGTCAGGAACGTTCCGGTGAGCAGCAGGATGACGAAGGAGTACAGCGCCACTTCGCCGAACATGAAGGACCAGTGGTCGGGGAAGATCTTCCGACCGAATTCCTTGACGATCCCCGAACCGCCGACGCGGGTATCGACGAAGTTGGTGATCCGCCCGACCCGCGTCTTGGGTACGTAGGTATCAGTTGAAGCGCTCATGCTTAGCCACGCTCCCAGTAGCTCGGTCCGACAGGTTCATGGAAATCGCTCGTGGCGATCAGGTAGCCCTCGTCGTCGACGCTGATCGGCAGCTGGGGAAGGGCGTGCGCGGCCGGGCCGAACACTACCTTGCATTCCTGGGCGGCATCGAAGGTCGACTGGTGACAAGGGCAGAGCAGGTGGTGCGTGTGCTGTTCGTACAGCGCCACCGGGCAGCCAACGTGGGTACAGATCTTTGAGTACGCAACGATGCCATTGTAGTTCCAGTCTTCGCGGCCTGGGGAGACCTGGAGGACGTCGGGATTCAGGCGCATCAGGAGGACGACGGCCTTGGCCTTCTCCTCGAGCTTGTGCTCGGCCTCGTTGAGCCCCTCGGGGATGACGTGGAACGCGGAACCAATGGTGACATCCGAGGCCTTGATCGGGGTGCCGCTGGGGTCGCGGGTCAACCGGACGCCTGCGTCCCACATGGTATGCCGCAGCACCTCAGGGTTCAGGTCCTTGGACAGGTCGCGGAAGATGCCGATGGCCGGCAGGATCGCCAGCACGCCGGCGCCGATCAGGGTGTTGCGGATCAGCGGGCGGCGGGAGATGCCGGACTCGTCCAGGACCTGGCCGATGATCTGCTCGGCGTCCTTGCGGTCTTCCTCGGTGCGGACCTCGTGGCGCTCTTCGACGATCTCGTGGTCCGGCATGAGGGTCTTGGCCCAGTGGACAATGCCCACGCCAATGCCCAGCATGGCAAAAGCGGTGCCCATGCCGAGGGTGAAGTTCTGCAGTCGCAGCGTTGCGGTGGTGTCATCCAAGCGGATGCCAAAGTACCCGACGAAGAAAAGTACGGTGCCGATGATGGAGATTACGAAGAGTATCGCAACCTGGCGTTCGGCTCGCTTTTCCGCCCGGGGATCTTTGTCGGCACGGCGCGGGCGGTGCGGGGGGAGTCCAGGATCCTGAAACTTCTCCACGTCGCTCTGACCAGCCGTAGCAACGGTGCCCGAGGTGTTCGGACTGCCGTGACTATGGTCGCCCATGATCCCTCTCATCCTTCTCTAAATAGTTCAAAACTCATTAATGACTGTTGGCGCTTCTCCGGCGGCCCGTTGGGCCGCCGGAAGCGAAGGTTAGGAAGACCGCTGGGTCAGCCAAATGGTGAACGCGATGACCACGCCCAATCCAAGCGTCCACATCAGCAGGCCCTCGGACACGGGGCCGAGCCCGCCAAGCGAGATCCCGCCGGGGGAGGGCTGCTCTTCGATGGTCTTCAGGAAGGCGATGACGTCGCGCTTCTCCTCCGGGGAGATGTTCGCGTCGCTGAACACCGGCATGTTCTGCGGACCGGTGGCCATGGCTTCGTAGATGTGCGCTTCGCTGACGCCGCTAAGCGCCGGCGCGAACTTGCCGCGCGTCAGGGCACCACCTGCTGCGGCAGCGTTGTGGCACATGGCGCAGTTGACCCGGAAGATCTCACCGCCGGCCGCAGGATCACCCTGGGAGACGTCGAGGAATTCATCCGCCGGAATTGCGGGACCGGCGCCGAGGGAGGCTACGTAGGCCGCCAGCTGCATGGTCTGCTCTTCGTTGAACTGGTTCGGCTTTTCCAGTGCCTGGGGGCCGGACATCTGCATGGGCATGCGGCCGGTTCCTACCTGGAAGTCCACGGCTGCGGCGCCGACGCCGATCAGCGACGGACCGGCCTGGTTGCCGTGCGCACCCTCCGGGGCCCCGACAGCACCGATTCCGTGACAAGTTGCGCAGTTGGCCACGAAGAGCTTCTCGCCCTCTTCGATGTCCTGCGCGGAAAAGGTGGTGGTTTGGGCCTTGGCCTCGTTGACGTTCCCGGCAACGGCGTACAGTCCGCCGGTGACGAGCAATCCCATGAGCAGCAGGGCAACGGCCGCCAGGGGATGTCGTCGCCTCTGGGAGAGTGCCTTCACTTGTTGGTTCCTAACTTTGCGGTGCGTGTGCGTAGATGTTCGGCTGGCTCGGTTCGCAGCGAGGCGCGGACCTTTCGGCCGTCTACTTAAGGAAGTAGATAATGATGAAGAGAGCGATCCACACGACGTCGACGAAGTGCCAGTAGTACGACGTGACGATGGCCGATGTGGCTTCGAAATGGCCGAACTTCTTGGCGACGTAGGCGCGGCCGATGATCAGCAGGAAAGCGATGAGGCCGCCTGTGACGTGGAGGCCGTGGAAGCCGGTGGTGATGTAGAACGCCGAACCGTAGGAGTTCGAGGACATCGAGACGCCTTCGGAGACGAGCATCGCGTATTCGTAGGCCTGGACGGAGACGAAGATGGCGCCGAGGATGAATGTCAGCAGGAACCATTCGACCATGCCCCACTTGGCGACATTGAAGAGCCCGCCGGAGCGGCGGGCCTGCAAGCGCTCTGCGGCGAAGACGCCGTACTGGCAGGTGAAGGAACTGGACACCAGAACGATGGTGTTGGCCAGCGCAAACGGAACATTCAACTTCTCGGTTTCCATCGCCCACATCTCGCCGGAGGTGGCGCGGAGGGTGAAGTACATAGCGAAAAGGCCGGCGAAGAACATCAGCTCGCTGGAGAGCCACACAACGGTTCCGACGGAAACCAGGTTGGGGCGATTCAGCGTTGGATGCGCCGGGGTACTGGGGGCATGGGTTGCAGTTGTCACAAGGCCATTATGTCTATAAATCTGCCCACTTCACCAATGCATTTGAACGCGTGGCGTCGCGTTCCGGTTCCTGAAGCGCCGGATTCCGCGGAACGGCGCGGAAGTTAACAATCCGGAAGTTTCTACAAAACGTAGATAACCTAGTGAAGTGACGACCGAACCCAACGCTCAGAACACACCCACCTGGCCTGAACTGATCTCTGCCCTGATCTCCCGGCAGGACCTCACAGCGGCCCAAACCCAGTGGGCGATGAACACAATCATGTCCGGCGGGGCCTCCGACGCGCAGATGGCCGGCTTCCTGGTCGCGCTGCGGGCGAAGGGGGAGACGGTCGACGAGCTGACCGGCCTGGTGGAGGCCATGGTCGGCAACGCCCGGCCGATTGACATCCCGGGGGAGAAGCTGGACATCGTCGGTACCGGCGGGGACCGGCAGAACACCGTCAACATCTCGTCCATGGCCGCCCTGGTGTGCGCGGGGGCCGGGGCCCGGATCGTCAAGCACGGAAACCGCGCCGCGTCGTCGTCGTCTGGTTCGGCCGATGTGATCGAAGCCCTGGGCGTGCGCCTGGACCTCCCGGTGGACCGCGTGGCGCAAACTGCCGTCGAAGCGGGGATCACGTTTTGCTTCGCGCAGGTGTTCCACCCCTCCATGCGTTATGCGGGCGCGGTGCGCGCGGAACTCGGGGTGGCCACCGCCTTCAATTTCATGGGTCCGATGACCAACCCGGCGAATCCCACGGCGGCCGCCATCGGCGTTGCCGATGCCCGGCTCGCGCCGCTCATCGCCGGCGTGCTGGCCGCCCGGGGCATCCGCGCACTCGTCTTCCGCGGCGGGGACGGCCTGGACGAGTTGACCACCACGGGCCCCTCGTCGGTATGGGAGGTGCGCGGCGGCGCCGTGACGGAACACGACCTGGACCCGCTTAACCTCGGCATCCCCCGGGCCACGCTGGACGACCTGCGTGGCGGGGACGCCGCCGCGAATGCCGAAGTGGTGCGCCGCGTGCTCGCGGGGGACAAGGGGCCGGTGCGCGACGCCGTCGTCCTCAACGCAGCCGCCGCCCTGGTGGCCAACGATGCAACAGCCGACGCTCCGCTGCTGGAGCGGCTGGCCGCCGGTTTGGAACGGGCCGAGGAAGCCATCGACAGCGGTGCCGCGGCCGAGGCGCTGCAGCGCTGGATCGACGCTACCCGCTGACTTCCCGGCCCGCGCGTGGGCCGCAACAGCTTAACAATTAAGAACAATTAACAAGGAGTGCCCCGGACAAAATGTCCGGGGCACTCCGCCTGTCCGCGGAGCCTAGTGCTCGAACCCGAGCGAGAAGGCTGCATCCAGGTCGTGCTTGGAATAAGCGCGGAAGGCGATGTGAGTGGTCGTTGCCTGAACGCCCTGGACCTTCGAGAGCCGGTCGGCGATGACATCGGCCAGCTCGTCGTGCTTGGCGACCCGTGCGACGGCGATCAAATCCCATTCCCCGGTGACCGAATAGACCTCGCTGATGCCCTCTATCTCGGAGATCTCCTGGGCGCACTCCGGAATCCGGGTCGCATCGGTGCGGATGAGAACGAATGCTGTAGCCACTGCACTGCCTTTCTGCTGGAACTGGGTGTTCTTCCCTATGTCCGAGGTTATTCCACCCGTCGGGCGAAACGTAGTTTGATGAACAGTGCGGCGGCCGCGCGCCACCCCAACAGCAGGGCGCCGAGCACCAGGAAGGCCACGATCTGGAAGGACGGCGCGAGCCCGCCGCCCGCGAGGCCGCGAAGGGCGAGCCCCAGGGCCACTGCGGCCAGCCAGACCGCGACTCCGGTCGGCCAGAGGGCGGCCGGCCGGCGCCAGGCGCGCGAGGCCAGCCAGCCTACGAGGGCCCCGGCCAGGAACGGGCTCGCGGTGATCAGGATTCCGGCCAGCGCCATTCCGTGTTCGTGCGTGTTTCGGCCGGCCGCCGCAAAAATGACGACGGCGGCCAGGTCCAGGGCGAGCGATGCTGCCACCAACGGGATGCCCGCGCGGAGCCGGGGCGATGTTTCAGTCACCCCTCCACACTATCGGGCAGGCACGGGCGTACGATTCGAGGACGAGCCGGTCGGGTCCCTGGCGACGGGTCAGGGGCCGAAGCCGGTCGGCTGGTCAGGGGCCGAAGCCCGCGGCGGATGGGGAGGAGCCGAAGCCATGAAGTTGGCACAGGTCGCGCTCGGTGTGCACGAGCTCGAGCGGGCCACCGCTTTCTACACCGACCTGCTCGGTTATCCGCCGGCCGGGGTCTTCGACCCTCCGGGCCTGGTGTTCTTCGATCTCGACGGCGTGCGGCTGCTGCTGGAGGTGGGCGCGCCGGCCGCCCTGTTGTATCTGCAGGTTGACTCGGTGCGGGACCGGGTCGAGGAACTGCGCGCCCGGGGAATACCGGTTGCCGAAGAACCACACATCATTTTCCGGCATGCCGATGGTGCCTTGGGACCTGCCGGCATGGATGAATGGATGGGCTTCATCCGCGACTCGGAAGGCAATCTCGTGGGGCTGGTCAGCCACGAGCAGGCGGAGCATTAAGGTTGCACCCGTGCCCACAACCCTGCATACTTGTTGCTTGAGCAACAAGGAAGCAGATTTGTATGTATGTGTTGACGGTCGATCAGCGGCGCTCCCGGCGCCACGTGGACCTCGTCGAGGGCGCGCTCGGCGCCCTGAATGACGACCCGTCCCGTCCGCTGGTGCGCGGTTTCGAACGCACCGCCGGCGACGAGATGCAGGCGGTGGTCGCCGACCCGGCCGTCGCGGCTGATCTTGCCCTGGACCTGGCGGTCAGCAACCACTGGAGCGTGGGAATAGGCGTGGGCGGGGTCGTCACCCCGCTCCCGGAGTCTACCCGCGCGGGTTCCGGCGAGGCCTTCGAGCGCGCGCGCGAAGCGGTGACCGCGGCCAAGACATCGCCCGGCAACGTCGCCGTCTCCGGTGCCCGCGAGGAGGCCGGCCATGCCGAAGCGGTGCTGCAGTTGCTGGTATCAGTGGCACGGAAGCGCAGCAGGCAGGCGACGGAAGCCGGGTTGCTCAGTGATGAAGGACTGACCCAACAGCAAATTGCCGACCGGCTGGGGATCACCCAGCAGGCCGTCTCCAGCAGGCTGCACAGTGGGCTCTGGCCCGAGTGGCGACGCGCACGGCTGGCGGCCCAAGCGTTGCTGGAAGGGGCCGACCGATGAGCGTCATCGCACTGCTCACGCTCTGCGTGGCCACGGCCGTGGCGGCGCCCATGTACTTCGAGCGGTTCCAGGGCCGGGGCAACCGCTGGCTGTACGCCGCCAGTGCCGTATCGCTGTTGCTCCTGGGCATTGCGGCATTGTTGGCGGTCCTGGGGTCGGGCGGTCTAGGCCCGGCAGCCTATGCGTTGGGCGTGGCGGCCGCCGCGATCGGCGGTGGCCCGGCCACCGTGACCATCCTGCGGTTGTCGTTCAATGCCTCGCACCCTGACAACCACACCGACCCCGAAGCATCCCCGGTGCTCCGCGGAGGGGCCTGGATCGGGGTGCTCGAGCGGACGGCCATCGCGGCCACCCTGCTGGCCGAGTGGCCGGAAGGATTGGCAGTCGTCCTCGCGGTGAAAGGCCTGGGTCGGTATTCCGAACTCGGTCAGTCCGGGGCGGCCGAGCGATTTATCCTGGGCACCCTCGCGAGCGTGCTGTGGGCCGCGGCCGCTACCGGCGTCGCGGTTCTCCTGCGCTGAGCGCAGGCGGGCTCGGCATTCCCGGGCCAAGGCGGCGGCGCCAGGCCAGCGGCGCGCAGTCCGTAACAAAAACCACGGTCCCGCCCGGTGCTGCCGCCGCCCCTGCTGGGCCCGTGTTCCGTCCCCATGAAATATTGCCAGCGGTCTGTTGCCCACGCCACATTCGGCCTCTTATGATGATCACCGGTCAAGGAGCGGCCATGGGGAACTCTTGAGGGGACAAAGCATGGATCCCAAACTGCGAGTGGTCGTCCGGCTGGATATCGATCGGGAATCCGCCAATATCGAAGTGCGCGGGCACGTGACAACCCGAAACATCGTGGCGCTGTATTCGTTGGTTCGCCGCACCAGCGCCCTTGCGCCCGGTCGGGGCGTCACCATCAACCTTCAGCATGCCCGGATTGAAGCTGTCGCGCTGGAAGAGCTTCACCGCTGCAGTGAAAGCAAGCAGCTTCCCGGTTATGCGGCGCCCGAAGGGGAGGGGTGCCGCCTGCAGGTGATAGACCCGGGTGGCAGGGACGCCACGGCCCCGGTGCTGGCCGGTGCCCCCGGCTGAGCTGGAGGCATAATGTTTGGCTGCCGGTGGGTGCCCGGTTCACGTTGAACACCCGATTCATGGACGTTCGAGGGGCGGTTCTGGTACGCCTGACGCAGGGGAGGAGCCCATCATGCAGAAGATCACGCCATGCCTGTGGTTCGACAGCGAAGCCGAAGAGGCGGCACAGTTCTATGTCCAGCTGTTCAAGAACTCGAAGATCCTGGACGTAACGCATTACGGCGAGAGCGGTCCCGGGATGGAAGGCCAGGTGCTGACCGTAGAGTTCGAGTTGGACGGCCAGTCCTTCACGGCCCTGAACGGGGGAGCCCAGTTCACGTTTAATGAGGCCGTGTCCCTGCAGGTGGATTGCGAGGACCAGGCGGAGGTCGACCGGCTCTGGGACGCCCTGACCGCCGACGGCGGTGCCGAGAGCCAATGCGGATGGCTCAAGGACAAGTACGGATTGTCCTGGCAAATCATTCCCTCGGTGCTGCCGCGGCTGATCGGGGGACCGGATGCGCAGAAGGCCCAACGTGCCATGGAAGCCATGCTGCAGATGCGGAAGATCGACATCGCCGAACTGCAGCGCGCCTACGACGCCGGCTAGCGCCTTGTCCGCCGCGAGCCCTTTCTGTCCGCTGCCGCCGGCCGGGTGCTCACAGGATGCCGGCCGGCAGGTGCGTGTTCCTGACTGCGTCGAAGACGACGTCGGTGAGTCTGTGCTGGCGCGCGAGGACTCTCCGCTGCCTTGCCGCGCCGGTGCCGTCGCGAAGGATTCCGTCGACGACGACCTGTATGGGTTCCAGATCGTCCGTTTCCGCCAGCACGGGGCCGACGTGTTCGAGCAGGGCGCTGACCACGTTTCGGGCCGGGGTGCGGTCGCTCTTCAACGGGTGGAGCAGTTCGTCTTCCAGTCCTGACCTGCTGGCCCGCCAGGACGCAAGACGCAGCAGCTCTGCCGGTACCGGAGGCGGCGGGCTGCCGTCGCTCCATTGGCGGGCAGCCGTCTCTACCAGCGCCCGGCACAAGGCGGCCACGGCGGCAGCTTGTTCCGCTTGCAGGCAGACATCGGCCACGCGTATTTCAACCGTGGGATGCCGTTGACCGAGCCGCGCGTCGAAATAGATCATGCCCTTATCCAGCAGCACGTCGCACTCGAGCAGCATCCCCAACAGTTGGTGGTAGGCAGCGGGGGAGCCGAAGATGCCGGTCGGCCCGGCGGTGGGCCACCGTTTCCAGACCTGGTAGCGGAAGCTGGCGTAGCCACTGTCCACGCCCTGCCAAAAGGGGGAGTTGGTGCTCAGCGCTAGCAGGACCGGCAGCCAGACCCGGATCCGGTCAAGCACGGCAACGGCTTCCTCATCGGAGGCAACCGAAACGTGCACGTGGAAACCGCACGTCAGCTGTTCGTGCAGGGTCAGACCGAACCGGGCTTCCATGGCCTGGTATCGCGGGCGCGGCACGAGACTGGTAGTGGCGGGCAGGGGATAGGTGCCCAATGCTGCAGCCCTGGCGCCAAAACGCCGCGCCTGTCGGTCAGCCTCGGCGCGCCCGGCCCTGATACCCGCTGCCAGCTCCTGCAGATCCTTGTACGGAGCGGACACCGCTTCGAGCTGTTCCTGCTTGACCTCCGACATCAGGCTGCCCTTGTAGCCTCCGCGGGACGCCGTATCCCGAGGTGTATCCAACGTCGCAGGCTCTCCCTGCCCCCGGAGCAGTTGTTCCGAGACTGAGGCCAGGGCGCCGGTCTTGGCGTCCACCAGGAGCAGCTCTTCCTCCACGCCAAAGGTTCGCATGCTGTTTAGTGTTCACCACAGGCGGGCTTGGCGAAAGACCGTCGCGGCCCGCCGGACATTCCTTGGGGGCCGGACGCGGCACGTTCACGCCGGTTGATCAGGTTCGCCCGCGGTCATGACCGCATTCAGGGGTCCCGCCGGGCCGCAAAACGGGATACCGTAGCCGTCACGGAGGAGCGCATGCACCTCCGGCAGGGCCCGCAACCGATCAGAATCCCCACGGCCTGATCTTCGCAAGGCCGCTTTGCAGCCCCGGGGTCTGTGCCGTTGCGAGCCGGCGTATATCGGCCCTCACCCTAGGATCGTGCTGTGGAAATCGTCGAAACCATGCTCCCCGGCGTCGGCATGCGTTATGACCTCAAGACGAGGACCAACGTCAATTTTTCCCTGGTGATAGACCGGAATGGCGGGGCCGACATCCTGACCTTTGACGAGGCCGATCCGGACCGGGCAATCAGCAAGCTCCAATTGGAACCGGAAGAAGCGTTACAGCTGGCCGAGCTCTTGGGCGCGCCCAGGATCACGCAGCGCTTTGCGGATCTTTCCAGGGAGGTCCCGGGATTGGAAACCAGCCGCTTCACCGTTCGGCCCGACTCACCGTATGCGGGCCGGGCTCTGGGTGACAGCAAGGCCCGCAGCCGGACGGGGTGCTCAATCGTGGCGATCATACGAGGAGAGCGCGTGATCACGGGCCCGACCCCGCAAGAGCAACTCCTGGCCAACGATGACCTGATAGCCCTGGGTTCGGCCGACGGGCTCGCCGCACTTGAGGCCCTCATCAATGCGCCGACCGCCACCTGAACGTGACACACCTGTCGCTCCTCCTGATCGAACTGGGAGTGCTGTTCACCGTCCTATCCGGGCTCGGGCTTCTGGCCCACAGGCTTGGCCTTTCACCGGTCCCGTTTTACCTCCTTTCCGGCTTGCCGTTCGGAGAGGACGGACTGCTGCCGGTGCATGCCGCGGGGCCCTTCGTGGAAACCGCGGGGGAGATCGGCATTGTCCTTTTGCTGCTCCTGCTGGGACTCGAGTTCTCCGCGGCCGAGCTGATGTACAGCCTCAAGCGGCATCGTGTCTCGGGTTTGATCGATTTCCTGCTGAACGCGGTACCCGGATTCCTGCTGGGACTGGTGCTGCAACTGCCGTGGCAGGCGGCTTTGGCGCTTGGGGGAGTCACCTGGATATCCTCGTCCGGCATTATCGCAAGGTTGCTTGATGACCTGGGCCGCTTGGGAAATCGGGAGACGCCGGCGGTGCTGTCGATACTGGTCCTGGAAGACATGGCCATGGCACTGTTCCTGCCCATCCTGGTGGTGGTCCTTGCCGGCGGCGGAGCCTGGCAGGCAGCCGGGGGAGTCGCCCTGGCCGCAAGCGCTGTGACACTGGCCCTTGTCGCGGCACGCAAGGCCGGGTATCGGATGGGACGTCTGTTGTCTCATCCCCAGAATGAACAGGTCATGTTGCGCCTCCTGGGCATTACATTGGCCGTTGCCGGAGTGGCCGAGGGTATGGGCGCCAGCGCAGCAGTCGGCGCGTTCCTGGTGGGCATAGCGATTCCTCAGCACTTTGCCGACCGTGCCCGGCACGTTTTGAGCCCGCTGCGCGACCTCTTTGCTGCGATCTTCTTTGTGACCTTCGGCCTGGCCATCGATCCTGCGGACATGTGGCCCATCCTGCCAGCAGCCCTGCTGTTGTCCGTCGTGACCGCTGCTACGAAACTGGGTACAGGCTGGTGGGCAGCAGGAAAGGAAGGCGTGCGGCAGCGTGGACGGCTCCGGGCGGGGGCCGCCCTGGTCACCCGGGGTGAGTTTTCCGTCGTCATTGCCGGTCTGGCGGTTGCGGCAGGCTACACAGTGGTGGGGCCCATCGCCGCAGCATATGTGATGATCCTGGCGGTCGCAGGTCCTCTTCTGGCCCGCTTCAGCGACGCATGGGTGCCTCGAGCGGACGGTAAGGGCCTGCCGAAACCGGGCCCCGAACCGAGGTGAAGACTTTTTACGCCGAAGCCGGGGCACGCGGGCAAGACGTCCTGGTGCACCCGGCGTTTCAGGGAACAGGCGTAGGGCGCGCCCTTTTTGATCATGTGAGGCAGCGGTACCAGCACGTTCGGCAAACGGTGCTCATCACCGATGATGAACCTCGGCAACGCGCCTTCTACCAATCCATGGGACTGACCGAGGGATCGGATTTCGAATCAGGTCCCGTCCGCGTCTTCGCCCGGTTCCGCTGACGTGCGACCGTCCAAATACCGACGGCGCTGTGCTCTTCAAGACGCCGCCGCCCGCGCTTCAGCGCAATCTGGCCCTGGGCAGCACGTCTCTGAAGTCCCGGCCGTCAGGGGACAGGATGGATGCCCCAGCCGAGCCACTACTTGACATAATGTTGATTATCGGCGTTACGGAAAGGCCTAAGCGGGGACCTAATCCGTGGCGGTTCGCCTCCTGCTGCGGCGCATGTATACGCGGTCGTCGGCTGCGCGTTATGCCCAGCTTTCGAGTGTCCTGGCATGCGCGCCTGACCGGTGCATCTCGCTGCAGGCCGGCTGTGTTCGGCTCGTGGGTCCAATGATCCCTTGTCGTCCACAGACACACGAGCTCGCCGAACGTTGGCAACAGGCAGCCAGGACTCAATGTCACGCTATCTGTGCGGCGAGTTCGAGGCGAGACCCGATAGTGGGCTGGAAAAGCTGTTTTCCCGCAACCGCGTGTGCAATCGGGATCCCCTCGAACAACGTCGGCACTCCCCTCAAACCATCATTAGGTTGACATAACTCTGCACCCGCCTGCTGCCGTCGGCGCTCCGGACTCCGGCGGCAAGCTTGGTCCTCAGGCGCCGACGTAGGCCGCCAGGTGCTTGCCGGTCAGCGTGGAACGATCGGCGACGAGATCAGCAGGCGTCCCCTCGAAGACAATGCGGCCGCCGGCATGCCCGGCCCCGGGGCCGATGTCGATAATCCAGTCGGCGTGGGCCATGACGGCCTGGTGGTGCTCGATCACGATGACCGACTTGCCGGAGTCGACGAGGCGGTCCAGCAGGCCGAGGAGCTGCTCGACGTCGGCCAGGTGAAGTCCCGTCGTTGGCTCGTCGAGCACGTAGACGTCGCCCTTTTCGGCCATTTGGGTCGCCAGCTTGAGCCGTTGCCGCTCGCCGCCGGACAGCGTGGTGAGCGGTTGGCCCAGCGTCATGTAGCCGAGTCCCACGTCGGCGAGTCGTTCCAGGATCTTGTGGGCGGCCGGGGTGCGCGCGTCGCCTGTGCCGAAGAACTGCTCGGCCTCGGTCACCGGCATGGCGAGCACCTCCGCGATGTTCCGGCCGCCGAGCCTGTATTCCAGCACGGCCGCCTGGAACCGCTTCCCCTCGCATTCCTCGCAGGTGGACTCGACGGTTTCCATGATGCCCAGTTCGGTGTAGATGACGCCGGCGCCGTTGCAGACGGGGCACGCGCCCTCGGAATTGGAGCTGAACAAAGCCGGCTTGACGCCGTTGGCCTTGGCGAATGCCTTGCGGATCGGTTCGAGCAATCCGGTGTAGGTGGCCGGATTGCTGCGCCGGGACCCTTTGATCGCTCCCTGGTCAATCACCACGACGCCGGGGCGGCGGGCGACCGAGCCGTGGATCAGCGAACTCTTGCCCGAGCCGGCGACCCCGGTAATCACCGCGAGTACTCCGAGCGGGACGTCAACGTCCACGTCCTGCAGGTTGTGCGTCGAGGCGCCCCGGACCTCCAAGGCGCCGGTGAACGGGCGGACCGACTCCTTCAGGGACGCCCGGTCGTCGAAGTGGCGGCCGGTGGTGGTGTCGCTCCCCCGCAGTTCCTCAACGCTGCCTTCGAAGCAGATCGTCCCGCCCGACGTGCCCGCGCCCGGCCCGAGATCCACGACGTGGTCGGCAATCGCTATGGTCTCGGGCTTGTGCTCCACCACCAGCACGGTGTTGCCCTTGTCCCGCAACTGGAGCAGCAACTGGTTCATCCGCTCGATGTCATGGGGGTGCAATCCGATGGTGGGTTCGTCAAACACGTAGGTGACGTCGGTGAGCGACGAGCCCAGGTGGCGGATCATCTTCGTTCGCTGTGCCTCTCCCCCGGACAGCGTCCCCGCCGGCCGGTCGAGCGACAGGTACCCCAATCCGATCTCCGCAAACGAATCGAGCAGGTGCTGCAGCCCGGTGAGCAGCGGCGCGACCGACGGCTCGTCCAGAGCGCGGATCCAGTCGGCCAGGTCGCTGATCTGCATCTGGCAAAGATCCGCGATGTTCTTGCCGCGGATTTTCGACGACAGCGCCTCTTGCGCGAGCCGGGTCCCGTTGCACTCGGGGCAGGTGGCGAAGGTGATTGCGCGGTCCACGAAGGCCCGGATGTGCGGCTGCATCGCCTCACGGTCCTTGGAGAGCATCGATTTCTGGATCTTGGGAATCAAGCCCTCATAGGTGAGGTTGATCCCCTCCACCTTGATCTTGGTCGGCTCCGAATAAAGCAGCTGGTGGAGCTCCTTCTTCGTGTACTTCGCAATCGGCTTGTCCATGGGCAGTCCTGCACCGCTGAAGATGCGGCCGTACCACCCGTCCATGCTGTAGCCGGGTACCGTCAGCGCGCCTTCGGAGAGCGACTTCGTGTCGTCGTAGAGCGCGGACAGGTCGAAATCGCTGACCGAGCCCATGCCTTCGCAACGCGGGCACATCCCGCCGAGGCGGTTGAAGGTGGCCTTCTCCGCCTTGGTCTTGCCGCCGCGCTCGACCGTGATGGCCCCGCTGGCCTTGACCGACGGGACGTTGAAGGAGAAGGCGTTGGGCGACCCGATATACGGGTCTCCCAGCCGGCTGAAGAGGATCCGCAGCATGGCGTTGGCGTCGGTGGCCGTGCCCACGGTGGAACGCGGGTTGGCGCCCATGCGTTCCTGGTCCACGATGATTGCGGTGGTCAGGCCGGCGAGGAAGTCGACCTCGGGACGCGACAATGTCGGCATGAAGCCCTGGACGAACGCGCTGTAGGTCTCGTTGATCAGGCGCTGCGACTCCGCGGCAATGGTGCCGAACACCAGCGAACTCTTGCCCGATCCCGAGACCCCGGTAAACACCGTGAGCCGCCGCTTGGGGATCTCGATATTGATGTCCCTGAGGTTGTTCACCCGCGCGCCCTGCACCCGGATCTGGTCGTGGCTGTCCGCCGAATGCAGCGACGGCTGCTGCAGGTCCCTCGTCGTGGCCGTGCTCATTGCTGTCTCCATCCCTTGGGTGCCTCGCCCGCACGGCCCGACCCTGCGCCGGCGAGACCGCTGTCCGCTCGGTTCGGGGTGCCTTGCCTGCGGGCGCCCCTCCGCCCGACGCGGCAACGGTTACGTCTCTTTACCTTAATGGACTAGCCCGGAACCCGCTCCGGATTTTTGGTCCGCCGCGCGGCCGGTCGTTACTCCGCGGCCTCGCCGACCGCTTCGAGTGCTTGGCGGATGCGGCGGGACGGTCCGCCCAGGTTCAGGTCCTTCGCGAGCTGCTCAAGCCGCTCTGCCTCTTCGGGGCGCAGCGGCCGGAGGGCGGCATCGAACGTCCCGAGCTCCAGGTCGCGGACGACGCCGACAACGGTCGGCGCGACGTCGAGGTAATCGGCGGCCTCCGTGATCCTGGCCCGCATACGTGCCGCCATGGCAGCCGTGGGATCCGCTGCCGCCGCAACGATCCCGCCGAGGCTGCCGTAGTCCTTCAGCAGCCCGGCCGCCGTCTTGTCGCCGATGCCCGCAACTCCGGGCAGGCCGTCGGACGTGTCCCCGCGCAACGTGGCGAAGTCCGCGTACTGACTGGGCAGCACGCTGTACTTGCGCACCACCGACACATCGGTCATCACCTCGAGGTTGCTCATGCCCCGCGCCGTGTAGATCACCCGCACACCGCGGTCGTCGTCCACCAGCTGGAAGAGGTCCCGGTCCCCTGTGACGATATCCACCGGCACATCGGCCTGGGCCGCGAGACTGCCGATGACGTCGTCGGCCTCATGATGGTCCGCGCCAACGACGGCGACATTGAGCGCGTCGAGCACCTCGCGGATCAGGGGCAGTTGCTCGACCAGGCCCGCCGGTGTCTCCTCGATATCGAGACCGTCGGGCACGCGCCGGGCCACGCGGTGGCCCTTGTAGGTGGGGAGCAGCTCAACCCGCCAGGCGGGGCGCCAGTCGTTGTCCCAGCAGGCCACCAGCCGGGTGGGCCGGTAGTCGGCGATCAGCCGGGCCATGATGTCGAGCAGCCCGCGCACGGCGTTCACGGGGGTGCCGTCCTTGGCCTTGATCGTGTCCGGCAGGGCGTGGAAGGCCCGGAAGTACAGCGACGCGGTGTCGAGGAGCATCAATCGTTCGGCCACAGGTTGCCCTTTCGCTGCCGGTGAGGAGCACGTCCACGGGAGTTGGTACTACCTTAGTGGCATGGCTCCCGGTCCCCTGCGGTACCGCAGCGGCTTGGTGGCGCTGCCGATGACGGCGGCCCTGCTGGCCGCATGTTCGGGCGCTCCCGGGAGCCTCTCCCCTGCTTCCCCGAGTGCCCGGAACGTGATCACTGCTGCCGTGGACCAGAGCCGGGCGGACTACACGGACCGGGTGGTCAGCCTCATGATCACCAACACCTCCGCGCAGCCCCTGCTCGTCACCTCCGCGGCGCTGCATTCCCCGCTTTACGACGACGCCGCCGACTGGAAGCCAACGCGCACCGGCGGGACCAAGGTGGCCCCCGGTGCGACGGTGAGCCTGCCGGCCGACCTGCCGGCCGCCCGGTGCTCCGCCGGTCCGTCCCCGACTGCGGCGGAGTATCGGATAACCGTGACCCTTGACGGCGAGGGCCCCGCGCCGGGCACGGTGGAGGTCCCTGCCAGGGATCCGCACGGTGTCCTCGCGCGCAACCACACCGGGGACTGCCTGGCCCAGGCGGCGGCTTCGGTGGCCGGGCTTCGGGTCAACCCCGGGCTTCAGGTGCTGGCCGGGAGCCGCGCTGCCGTCGTCGGAGTCGAGGTCCGGCCGTCCGGCGGGAAGGGCTCGCTGGTGATCGAATCCTTCGGGACCACCACCTTGCTCAGCGAAGACGCCGAACACCCGTGGCCCAAAAACATCCGGGTGGCCGGGACGGATCCGGCGTCGCGGCTGGCCCTGCATGTCGTGCCGACCCGCTGCGATCCCCATGCGCTGGCCGAAGACAAGCTGGGCACCAAGATTCCGGCAACGATCAGGACGGCGGGCGGAGCGGGCGTGCTGCGGCTGGACGGCGGACGGGATTTCACCCGCGAGGTATACCGGTTTATCGCCGACGCCTGCTCCTCCGCGGACCGGAGCGGCTAGCGGCGCAGGATCGACCGGAGCGGCTAGCGGGGCAGGATGGGACGGAGCGGCCAGCAGCGCAGCAAGGGCTGGCGCCCCTACACTGACAGCTGTGACTGACTACCCTGCGGAACGCCTGCGCGATCTCGTTCATTCGCTGGTCGCCTCCGGCGACCCTGCGCCCATCCTGCAGGTCGGCGAGCCCGTGCTGAGGCAGCCTGCCGCGACGTTCGACGGGCAATTGGACGACGCGGAACTGAACGCCCTGCTCGCACTCCTGCGCCGGACCATGCACGCGGCGCCCGGCGTCGGACTGGCGGCGCCGCAGATCGGCATCCCGCTGCGCATCGCGGTCCTCGAGGATGCCTTCCCAACGGCGCCCGAGGTGGCCGCCACCCGGGAACGGGCCCCGCTCCCCTACTTCGCCATCATCAATCCGTCCTACCGCGCCCGCGGCGACGAGACAGCCGCATTTTACGAGGGGTGCCTGTCCTTCGCGGGCTACCAGGCGGTGGTGGAACGCCCCCGCAGCGTCGACCTCGACTTCGAGCGGCCCGACGGCGTCCGCGTGCGCGAGACCTTCTCGGGTTGGCAGGCCCGAATCGTGCAGCACGAAACGGACCACCTCTCGGGCACGATCTACGTGGACAAGATGCAGCCCCGGTCTTTGAGCGGCAATGACGAGTACACCCGGCACTGGGCGCAGCCGACGATTGACCTGGCACGCGCCGGCCTGGCCTTCTAGGCCCCGCAACGGCCCAGCCGCCGTGCTACGCCCGGGCTGCGGGATCCGGTTCGGCGGCTGCCGCCCGTCCGCCGTCGTTGTTCTGCGCCGTGGGAAGGTGGGCCGCCCACCAGCGCAGGATTTCGTCGAAGCGCTGCTTCCGGTGCCACGGCGTACCGGTACGGGACAGCTCATGGTTCTCCCCGGGGAAGATCAGCAATTGCGTGGGCACGCCGCGCTGCTTGAGGCCCACGTAGTAGCGCTGGGCCTGTTCCAGCGGGCAGCGCAGGTCGTCTTCGGAGTGGATGACGAACACCGGCGTCCGGACGGAATCCAGCAGGGCGAACGGGTTCTGGCTGTGCACCTGCTCGGGATCCGTGCCGGTGTATTCGTCGGAGAAGAACCAGCCGATGTCCGAGGAGCCGGCGAATGACGGCGGGTCCAGGTAACCCCGCTCCACGATCGCGGCGGTGAACCGGTGGTCCCGGGACACCGTCCAGGCGGTCAGGTAGCCGCCGTAGGATCCGCCCATGATGCCCTGCCGCGTACCGTCCAGCTGCGGGTATTTGGCGACGGAACCCTCCAGGAACGCCAGGACATCGGCCATGGCGAGGGTTCCCAAGGCACCCTTGACGGCGCGCCCGTGCGCCTGCCCGTAGCCCGCGGAACCGCGCGGGTTGCACATGACGACGGCGTAGCCGGCCCGGGCATAGACCTGTGCCTCGTCGAAAACCTCCCAGCCGTACTGCGCGAACGGCCCGCCGTGGATGTTCAGCAGCACGGGATGCGGCCCCCGGCCCTCGGGCAGCAGCACCCAGCCGTGCACCGGGTATCCGTCGGCCGAAGCAAAAGTCTCTTCCCGCGGCGCAATGAGGCCCGAGTCCCGCAGCTCCGCGGAGAAGTCGGTCAGCCGGGTGAGCCCGCCGCCGGCCACGAGCCCCAGATCACCGGCGGTCGACGCGTCGGAGAAACTGACGACGGTGTGGCCCGCCGCCCGGTCGGCCGCCGCTGCGTTCAGCGGCCCGTCGACCAGGACCGCCATGCCGCCGGTTGCCGAGACCTCCACCAGCTGCACGGCGCCGCGCTGCCGGTTCAGGGCCAGCACCGCATCCGGGCCGGCCGCCACCAGCGTGCCTTCGCCCAGGTCCGTCCCCTCCGGATCGGTCAGGCGGCGCACCTCGTGGGGGGCGGAGACCGGAGCCGCGTACAGCGCGGCATTCTGCGCGACGAAGTCCCTCCCGCCGCCGATGAGGCTGCCGAGGTAGAACAGCCAACGGCCGTCGGCGCTGGGCTGCGGCGACGCGGCGGCCAGGAGCGGGCCGGAAAGGTTGGACATCAGCCACGGGCTGCCGCCGGCAGCGTCGGGCTCCAGCGCGTACACGTCCCGGCGCAGGTCCTCGTCGGCTCCCTCGTGGAGGGCGGCGGTGAAGTAGAGCGTGCGGCCGTCCGGGCTGAAAGCCGGGCAGTCATGGTCGGCGTCCGCGAACGTCAGCCGGCGCGCTTCGGGCACGGCGGTGAAAGCGGCTTCGCCGTCCCGGCCCGCCCGCCGGGCGGCGCGGCCCACCGGGGCGACCGGCGGTTCGGCCTGCAGATCCGGTGCGTCCACCGCGAACAGCTGGGCCCGCTTGTCGCCGGTGTAGCCGACCCCGTTCAGGCGGTACTTGTAGCCGGTGACCAGCCGGGCATCCTCGGCGCCGGGGCCAACGCCGTCCATCGTGCCGTAGCGCCCGTCCGCGGGGACCCGGGCCGCGAAGACCAGGCGGCGTGAGTCCGGGGACCAGACGAACGAGGAGACCCCCAGTTTCTCGTCCGTGACCGCGACCGGCTCCCCGCCCCGACTGTCCACCACCATCAGTTGCGCCCGTTCCCCCGGTCCGGCCGCGCGCAGGAACGCCAGGCAGAGCCCGTCGGGCGAGTAGGCGGGTGCGGTGTCCCTAAAGCCGCGCGTGAGGCGGCGGGGCGCACCGCCGCCGTCGTCCAGCGGGACTTCCCACAGTTGCCCCACGTAGCTGTCCGACGCGAAGTCGGGATGCGTGGCCGAAACCGCGGCCCGGCCGCCGTCCGGATGGAGCGTGGGGGCGGACACGGAATTTAATAAAGCAATGTCTTCAGATCGCACGACTGTGAGCCTAGTCTCACCAGCAGGCCGGAGCCAATCGGCGGATCGTGGTCCGGCTTTGCCTAGGATGGAGCATGCCCTCCGCCCCGCACTTCCAGGACCTGATCCCGCTGCTGCTCTGCCCGGTCTGCGGGGAAGGACTGCTGGCCGCCGGGCCCACCCCGGCCCAGGGGCTGCGCTGCGCGGAGGGCCACCAGTACGACGGCGCCCGGCAGGGTTACGTCAATATGCTCACCGGGCGCGGCACCCGGTTCACCCCGGACACGGCCGACATGGTGTCCGCCCGGGAGGCGTTCCTGGCCGCCGGCCACTACGCACCCCTGGCGGACCAGCTGTCCCGGACGGTCCGCGCCCTTCAGCCCGGCTCCCCCGCTCCCGTGGTGCTGGATGCCGGCGCCGGTACCGGCTACTACCTCGCGGCCGTCCTCATGGGGCTGGGCGACGGGCGGGCCGTGGCGCTGGACCTGTCCAAGTTCGCCCTCCGGCGCGCGGCCCGGATGCTGCCGGACGCCTTGTGCCTGGTCTGGGACCTCTGGAAGCCGCTGCCGCTGGCGGCCGGGACCGTGGACCTGATCCTCAACGTTTTTGCGCCCCGTAACCCGGCCGAATTCGCCCGTGTGCTGAAACCGAACGGGCACCTGGTGGTCGCCACCGCTGCGCCGGGGCATTTGGACGAGCTGCGTGACGTGGTCCCGCTGCTGGCCGTCGACACCGATAAGGCCGACCGGCTGGGGGCGGCCCTGGGCGGCGACTTCGAAGAACTGGCCGCCGATCCGCTGCAGGTGCCGCTTCAGTTGGGCGCCGAGGACATCGTGCGGCTGGTCATGATGGGGCCCAACGCCCACCACACCGACGCCGACGCGGTGCGTGCGGCCGTCGGGGATGCCGGACGGCCGCTGCAGGTTACCGCGCGTTTCACCGTGAGCACGTACCGGCGCCGCGGCCGCGACGGGGAGCCCGTCCGCCCCGCCGGTTAGCCGCCGCCGGTGTCCGAGCGCCCCCTAGCCGCGGCCGGGCCTGGCGGGGGATTTCTTCCGGACGCCCGGATTCAGGTCGACGAACATCCACTTCAGGAACAGCTGGATCAAGGGTCCGATGGCCAGGACGAACACCAGGGTGCCGAGGCCCACGACGCCGCCGAGCAGCCACCCGGCGAGGGTTGCCGCTGCTTCAATGCCGGTGCGGACTATCCAGACCTGCCAACCGGTCGCGGCGTGCAGGCCGGTCATCAAGCCGTCCCTGGGTCCGGGTCCGAGGCCTGCCCCGATATACAGCGCGCTGGCCGCCGCCAGCAGGACCAGTCCGGCCGTGAACGAGAGGACCTGCGCGGCCAGGTGATCCCAAACCGGGATGAGCAGCAGCCCGAAGTCGGCGAAAAACCCCACGAGGATGGCGTTCGCGACCGTTCCCGCGCCCGGCTTTTGCCGCAGCGGGATCCACAACAGCAGCACGGCCGCGCTGATCGCCACCGTGGCCCAGCCGAAACTGATGCCCGTGGCCTTGGCGACGCCCTGGCTGAGCACATCCCAGGGGGCCGAGCCAAGATTGGCCCTGATCATCAGCGCGATGGCGATCCCGTAGGCGAAGAGGCCGGCCAGCAGCCGCAGCGTCCGCAGGGACAGCCGATTGCTGGTCAGCAGGGTTCGCATGGCCGGTTCCGGGGTGCGCGGCAGGGCGCGGTGTTCAGCACTGGATCATCCTATCCGGCAACGCACCCAGGCCCGCGGGACGGCCTATCTGGTCACAACTTGGCCACGAAACGCCTCGTAGCGTCCGGAAGTGACGGATTTCACTCCGCCGCGCGTCGTCGTCGGGCATGATGGAGGTACTAAGGGCACCGGCAGCCCGCGGTTTCATGCATGCGTGCAAGAGGCAGGCTCGGGAGACGGCGGCTGCTCCAACATCAGGGGGTACTGATGATCGAATGGCTCGTCGCCAACAGCTGGGTCCTCTGGCTGGCCGTGTTCCTGATCCTGGCCATCGTCGAAATGATGACGCTGGACCTGTTCTTCATCATGATGTCCTCCGGGGCGCTCGTGGCCCTGTTCGCGGCACTGCTCGGCCTGCCCTTCTGGATGCAGGTGGTCATCTTCTGCGTGGTCGCGTTGCTGATGGTCCTTTTCGTCCGACCGGTAGCGCTGCGGCATCTGCGCAGCGGACCGCGGGACCTGGCTACCAACGTTGACCGGCTGATCGGCGAATCGGCGATGACCCTCGAATCCGTCACCGATCATTCCGGCGTCGTGAAGATCGGCGGCGATACGTGGTCGGCCCGGTCGGCGGACGGCTCGCCCATCCCGGCCGGCCAGCGCGTTTCGGTCGCCCGGATCGAGGGGGCGACCGCCGTCGTGACTCCGCAGCGCGCGGACGGGCCGCTGCCGGCCCAGTAAGACCCGGGCGGGCATCGTGCCGGCACCGTGACCCACTGAAACCACTCTTAGAGGGGAACTATGGATAGCAATATCGGAATCTGGATCGTGCTGCTGGTCCTGATCGTCTTCGTCGTAATCGTGCTCGTCCGCGCCGTGCGGATCATCCCGCAGGCACGGGCGGGCGTCGTGGAACGGCTGGGCAAGTACCAGCGCACGCTGAACCCCGGGTTGACCATCCTGATCCCCTTCGTGGACCGGCTGCTGCCGCTGCTGGATCTGCGCGAACAGGTCGTGTCCTTTCCCCCGCAGCCGGTCATCACCGAAGACAACCTGGTGGTCTCCATCGACACCGTCGTCTACTTCCAGGTGACCGATGCCCGCGCCGCGACCTATGAGATCGCCAACTACATCCAGGCAGTGGAGCAATTGACCACCACCACGCTCCGCAACGTGGTGGGCGGCCTGAACCTGGAAGAGGCGCTCACCTCACGCGACCAGATCAACGGCCAGCTCCGCGGCGTCCTGGACGAGGCGACCGGGCGCTGGGGCATCCGCGTCTCCCGCGTGGAACTCAAGGCGATTGACCCGCCCCACTCCATCCAGGACTCCATGGAAAAGCAGATGCGGGCCGAGCGCGACCGCCGGGCGGCCATCCTGACGGCTGAAGGCACCAAACAGTCCCAGATCCTGACGGCCGAAGGCCAGCGCCAGGCGGCCATCCTCGCCGCCGAAGGCGACGCCAAGGCAGCGATCCTGCGTGCCGACGGCGAGGCCCAGGCAATCCAGAAGGTGTTCGACGCCATCCACAAGGGCAACCCCACACAGAAGCTGCTGGCCTACCAGTACCTGCAGACGCTGCCCAAGATCGCCGAAGGCGAGTCGAACAAGCTCTGGATCATCCCCAGCGAGGTGGGCGAGGCGCTCAAGGGCATCGGCAGCCTGCTGGGAACGGCCACCCCGGACAGCGAGACAGCCCCGGCCGCCTCAACAATCGGCAGCGAGCTGCGCGGCTGACACAGCAGAAAACAGGCACGGGGCCGGGAGCCCGGAGCGTCAGCCGGTCGGATGCTCCGCGCCCCGGCTTCGGTTTACCCGGGACCGCCGCCCGGACTATAATGGGTGGTTTGCCGGGAAGTTGCCGCCTACAACCATCCTTGACGCAGGCGGGATTCGCGTTATCATCGCGGCCGGGAACAGACGGCCGCCCGCCGACGTTGAGAGTGTTAGCGAGCCATCGCGGACGCGGTCCAGCCGCCTGTCCGCCACAAGACAAGAGGGAGAGATCATGAGCGATCGTAGCCTGCGGGGTATGCGCCTCGGAGCGCAGAGCATGGAGACTGAATCCGGTGTTGAACCGGCTCCGCGCCAGCGCGTTGAGTACCGTTGCGAGGACGGCGAGCAGGTGTTCGTGACCTTTGCCGCAGAAGCCGAGATCCCCCCGGTATGGGTTTCCAAGTCGGGGAAAGAAGCACTCCTGGTCAACGGAGAAAAGCCCGTCGACCCGAATGCCAAGCCGGTGCGCACCCACTGGGACATGCTGCTGGAACGCCGCAGCGTTGAGGAGCTCGAACAGATCCTCGAGGACCGCCTGACCAAGCTGCGCGAACGCCGCGGGGAACGGCGCACGGCTTAAGGCCTGACAGCCCCGTCCTTAAAGAGAGGGAGCGCGCCCGCCGGGGCGCGCTCCCTCTCTTTGTGCCGTGGGGTTGTGTGCGGTCGCGGTCAGCCTTTGCGGGCGCGGAGTCTCCGCCACTTGTCCGCGATCCCCCACTTGGTGACCAGCAGGATGGACTCCAGCACGATGCCGCCGCTCATTTTCGAGTCGCCGTATTCGCGTTCGACGAAGGTGATCGGCACTTCACGGACCGCCAATCCTGCCTTCAGCGTCTGCCAGGTGAGGTCGATCTGGAAGCAGTAACCAACCGATTCCACGCTGTCGAGATCGATGGCGCGCAGGGTCCCGGCCTTGAAAGCGTTGAAGCCGCCGGTGATGTCCCGGATAGCCACGCCGAGCATGAGCCGGGAGTACAGGCTGCCGGCCAACGAGATGGCCTTGCGGTGGAGTGGCCAGTTGACGACCTTCCCGCCCGGAATCCACCGCGAGCCCTTGACCATGTCCGCGCCGCCATCGAGTGCGCCCAGTAACCTGGTCAGTTCCTCGGGCTGGTGTGAGCCGTCGGCGTCCATCTCCACCAGGACGTCGTACCCGGCGTCAAGCCCCCAGCGAAAGCCGGCGATGTAGGCGGCGCCCAGCCCCGCTTTCCCTTCGCGGTGGAGGACATGGATGGCGGAGTCATCGGCCGCCAGCCGATCGGCCAAGGTTCCGGTGCCATCCGGGGAATTGTCGTCGACCACCAGGATGTCCGAGCCGGGTACGGCGGTGCGAAGGCGGGCTACTGTCTTCGGGAGGGACTCGATCTCGTTATACGTCGGGATGATGGTGACGACCCGCACTCAGTGGCCTTTCGAACGTTGTGCTGCAAACCGCAGATTTCCTCGTGCCGGAGATACCCGGAGGCTTCCGCATCGACGGTCCAGTATAGGCCATGAGTTTGTACCGGAGGCCGGCGGGCACGCCCGGCCGCGCGGCCTGAAGGTGAAAGGAAGGGTAGGTCCACACGCCTTCGGGCCACGAAAGCAAACCTGTGGGGGAACGCAGACATGTTTTCTACTGACGTGCGGACCTACCCCGGAAGTGCCGGTTCGTCAAGGGACGTCGGGCGCAACCGCCCGCAGGCAGGTGCCGCCAGCAGCCTCTCTCCCCGGCACGGACCGGTATCCGCGAAGAAATACCGGCCCATTGAGAGTTCAGCCTACTGGTTGTGCGGGATGTGTCAATACCGCTCTGACCTGCGGTTTTGTCCATACCTGCACGTCAGAGCGGGGCTCCCGGCGGTCGAAAGTTCTCGAAATCAAACAAATCGTTCAGATTTTTCCGCGACCGCCGAAAACGGAACTACCTCAGGAGCCGTCATAAATGGTTACTCCATTCATCACCGTGCGGACACACACCGGCAACCTGCCACTGTCCAGGGAGGGCAGCATCGGCGTGCCCGCACGCGCATCGGTGCTCCAAGCGGACACCCGCGAGTCGGGAGTCTGGATGGAAAGTTCGTCCGCGTCCCAGACGGCGAACGTCGCGGGAGTACCCGGAGCCAGCTGGCCCTCCATGGGGTTCCGTTCGCCCGCGGCCCGCCAACCGGCCCTGGTGTGCGCCAGGAACGCCGCCCGGGCGGAGATCTGCTCGGACCGGTTATGGTGCTCCAGGCACGCCTTCACGGCGGCCCACGGGCTTTGTTCCGTGACCGGGGCGTCGGACCCGATCGCGACCGGAACGCCCGCAGTCTGCAACGTTCCCACCGCGTTCATGGCGAGTGCAGACTCGGCGCCCAGCCGCGTGGCATACATGCCTTCCGCCCCGCCCCAATAGGCGTCGAAGAGCGGCTGCATGCTGGCGGTCACCCCGTGCCGGAGCATCCGCTCCAGCGCCCCCTCGGGGACCATTTCCACATGTTCAAGGCGCGGGCGGGCCGACCGTACCGCCGCGTCCCCGACGCGTTCGGCGGCCAGGTCCAGGGCGTCAAGCACCCGCAGCAACCCGGCATCGCCAATCACGTGGAAACCCGCCTGGATGCCCTGCTCCGCTGTCAGTTCCACATGCCGCGCAGCAGCCTCGGTGTCGAGATAGAGCGTCCCGTGCTCCCCCGGGAGGTCGGCGTAGCCCGCACTGACGGCCGCCGAATGCGATCCGACGGACCCGTCCATGGTCAGGTCCCCGCCCAGCCCCCGCAGGCGGCCGGAGAAGTAGTGCACCGTTTCCTTGACCTGTTCGGCGGAGGTCATCAGCTCCCCCCAATACGGCAGGATCCTCGGCCCGGGCTCGGCATCGCCGAGTTCGAGCAGCGCCAGCAGGTCCTCGGCGGGACCCAGCTGCGGGGCAGCCATTTCCGTGACGGCGACGTACCCGCGGGACGCAGCGTGCCGCAGGGCCAGACGCTGGAGCTCTTCGCGCCGGCCGGATGCAGGGATCTGGACCGCGGCCCGGGCCCGTGCAAGGGCCGGCCCGCTGGCCGTCCCGGTCTCCGACCAGCCGGGCAACTCCGAGAGCGACAGGCGGGTCGCCAGCGCGGCCGAGACGGCCGCGGAATGGACATCCACCCGCGTCAGGAAGACATCCGCCCCGCCCGACGCGCGATCCAGTTCGGCGGCGGAGGGGGCGCGGTTCTCGGGCCAGCGGGTTTCGTCCCAACCGTGGCCCAGGACGGGGCCGCCGTCCTGCCGGGAAGCGGCGGCGACGGCGTCGAGCAGTTCCACCAGCGACGCGCAGCCGGTCAGGTCGAGCGAGGACAGGGCGAGCCCCGTCTGCGTCACGTGGGCGTGCGCGTCCACGAAACCGGGCGCCACCAGACGTCCATCGAGGTCGACCACCCGCATGCTGCCGTCGGCAATGGACGTCGCGGCGTGCTCCGACCCGATCCAGGCCACGGTGCCGCCGTCGACGAGCATCGCCGTGGCGTACGGGTCGGCGGCGCTGTAGACGCTGCCGTTGCGGTACAGCGTAAGGCCCGTGGCAGCGGGCAGGACAGATTCGCTCATGGAAATCCTTTCAGAAGGTGGTGTGCGCGCGGTAGCCGGGCTATTCGGCCACGGCGGCGTAGGCGACGACGCCCCGGCGGACCAAGCCAATGGCTTGCCTGCCGCGGGCCGCGAGCTGAGGATCGAGGGCGGGCACTTTGATCAGCTGGTCCAGCAGGTCGATCACCTGCTTGGCCCACCGGACAAAGTCGCCGGCGGCCAGGTCCGTGCCCTTGAGCGCGGTCTGCAGGGACCGGCCGCTGGCCCACTTGTACATCGGCCAGGCGAGTCCGAGCTCCGGCTCGCCGGTGAGCGGCAGCCGGTGCTGTTCCTCAAGATCGGTCAGCTGCGACCATTCACGGACGGCGATCATGACCGACGCTTCCATGGCGGCCGAGGGCATCTTGGGCCGGATGCCGGCCTCTTCCCGCTTGGCCTGGTACACGAGGCAGGACACGAAGGCCGCCAGTTCCGCGGCGGTGAGCCCGGCGAAGGCGTCCTGCTCCAGGCACAGCGCCACCAGCAGGTCACGGTCGCCGTAGATGCGCCGCAGCCGTTCCCCGGCGGGGCTGATGGCGACACCGTCGCCGCCGGTCTCCAGGTAGCCATAGCTGTCCAGCACCTGGCAGACCCGGTCGAAGGTCTTGGCGATGGTGTTGGTGCGGCCCTGGATCTGCGTCACCAGCTGGTCGGTTTCCTTGCGGAGGTTCCACCAGCGCTCCGCCCAGCGGGCATGGTCTTCCCGGTCGCTGCAGCCGTGGCAGGGGTGGGCCTTGAGTTTGCGGCGCAGGTCGTTGATCTGCCGCTCGGCCTGGGTCCCGCCGGGAACGATGAAGTCACGGTGCTCGCTCCCCCGCCGCGGCGGGCGCTTGTCGTGCAGCGCATTGCGCAGCGAGGACGCCAGGTCGCGGCGTTCCTTGGGGCTGCGCGCGTTGAAGGTCTTGGGGATCCGGATGGTGGAGAGTACCTCCACCGGGCCCTGGAAGTCGTCGACGGAAATGCGGCGGATGTGCTTCTCCTGGGTCAGCACCGTGGGGCGGGGCTCGCGGGCGGCTTCGTCCCGGTCCAGCACCACGGCGTAGCCGAGGTTCCGGCCCGCCGAAATGTCGATGATGTCGCCGCGGCGCAGGCGGTCCAGGGACGATGCCGCCGCCGAGCGCAGGTGCCGGGACTGGGTGCGGGAGGCGCGTTTCTCGACCTCGTTCAGGTCCCGGCGCAGGCGGGCGTATTCGTTGAAGTCGCCCAGGTGGCAGCTCATGGCCTTCTCGTAGCCTGCCAGCGACTCTTCCCGGCTGCGCACCTGCTTGGCAAGGCCCACCACGGAGCGGTCGGCCTGGAACTGCGCGAACGAGGTTTCCAGGATCTCCCGGGCCGGGCCGCGGCCAAACTGCGCGATCAGGTTGATGCTCATGTTGTAGGTGGGCCGGAAACTGGAGTTCAGCGGATACGTCCGCCGCGACGCCAGGCCGGCTACGGCTCCCGGATCCGTGCCGGGCTGCCAGAGCACCACGGCATGGCCTTCGACGTCGATGCCCCGCCTGCCGGCGCGGCCGGTGAGTTGCGTGTACTCCCCTGCCGTGATGTCGACGTGCGCCTCGCCGTTGAACTTGTCCAGTTTCTCCAGCACCACCGTCCGCGCCGGCATGTTGACGCCCAGCGCCAGCGTCTCCGTGGCGAAAACGGCGCGGACCAGGTTGTCGGCGAAGAGCTTCTCGACCACTTCCTTGAACGTCGGCAGCATGCCGGCGTGGTGGGCTGAAAAGCCGCGGGACAGGCCTTCGCGCCAGGTCCAAAAGCCCAGCACGTCCAGGTCCTCTTCGGCTATGTCCTGCACGGCCTCGTCCACGCGGCGGACGATGACGGCGCGTTCCTTTTCCGTGGTGAGCAGCAACCCGGATTCCAGGCACTGCTTCACGGCGGCGTCGCAGCCGTTGCGGGAGAAAATGAACGTGATGGCCGGCAGCAGTCCCTCGCTGTCGAGCTTGGCGATGACCTGCGGCCGGCTGGCGCGCCGAATCCGGGTCAGCGCCTGCCGCGGGGGTTCGGGCGCGCGCCGCCCGCGCCGGCCGCCGGAACGGCCCCAGTTGGCGCTGCGGTTGAGCCGGTGCTCGGCCGACGCCAGTTTCAACAACTCGGGGTTCACCTCGTAGGCGCGGCCGCTGCCGGTGCCGGATTCCTGCGCGGTTTCGTCGAAGGCGACGTCGCCGGCGAAAAGATCGAACAGGTCCGAGCCGACCATGACGTGCTGCCACAGCGGCACCGGGCGGTGCTCGGACACCACCACGTCGGTGTCGCCGCGGACGGTGTCCAACCAGGCGCCGAATTCCTCCGCGTTGGAGACGGTCGCGGACAGTGAGACCAACTGCACGTCGTCGGGCAGATGGATGATGACCTCTTCCCACACGGCGCCGCGGAACCGGTCGGCCAGGTAGTGGACTTCGTCCATCACCACATAGGCCAGGTCCAGCAGGGTGTCGGAATTGGCGTACAGCATGTTCCGCAATACCTCGGTGGTCATCACCACCACGTCCGCGTGCGGATTGACCGAGGTGTCCCCGGTGAGCAGCCCCACCCGCTCCGCGCCGTAGGTCGCCACCAGTTCGTTGTACTTCTGGTTGCTCAGGGCCTTGATCGGCGTCGTATAGAACGCCTTGAGTCCCCGCTGCAGGGCCATGTAGACGGCGAACTCGCCGACGACGGTCTTGCCGGCGCCGGTGGGGGCCGCGACCAGGACGCCGCGGCCGCGCTCCAGGGCCTCGCACGCCTCGCGCTGGAAGGGGTCGAGTTCGAATCCGAGCGTCTGGCTGAACGAGTACAGCCGGGTCTTGGAGAAGGCCACCCGTTCGGCGGCCGCAAGGTAGCGTTCGGAGGGGGAACTCATAGCAAAAGCCTATCCGCTTAAATCCGCCGGCCCGATGGGTGCCGCCGGCCCCTGGCCGGGCCGCAGCCTATTTGGCTCCGTCCTGCTCCGGGTTGTCGGCCTTCAGCTGATCGAGCGGCGTGGCCTGGTCGACGCCGGCGGCTACTTCCGCTTCACGGACCTTGCGCCGCTTGTCCCGCCGCTTGTCGTTGAGCAGGCTGATGCCGGTTGCCACGAAGAACAACGCCAGCAAGGGGGCCGCCAGCAGGAACATGGACATGGCATCCGGGCCGGGGGCGGCCATCGCCGCCACCAGGCAGACCACGAACACCACGATCCGCCAGCTCTTGATCACGCGGCGGCCGGACAGCAGGCCGGCGAAATTCAGCCCCACCAACACCACGGGAAGCAGGAACGCGATGCCGAGGGAGAGGAACATCCGCATCACGAATGTGAGGTAGTCGGTGGCCAGGATCTGGTTCACGCCGCCTTCCGGCGTGAACATGGTCAGTACCTTGACGATCTCCGGGAGCACGATCCAGCCGAAGTAGATCCCGAGCAGGAACAGCGGCACGGCGGCGACCATGAAGCCGAGCGTGTAGCGGCGTTCCTTGGTCTTCAAGCCGGGCGTGATGAAGGCCCACACCTGGTAGATCCACACCGGGGAGCTGACCAGCAGCCCCAGGAAGATGGAGACCTGGATTTTCAGGTCGAACGGAGATCCGACACTGCCGTAGTTGATTTCCGCACGCCGGCCCTCTTCCGCCGAGATTTCCATCAGCGGTGCCTGGACGGCGACCATCACGGGGTCGTACAGGAACCAGCCGGCGACCGCGCCGAGCAGGACGGCAATGCCGGAAACGATGAGCCGGTTGCGGAGTTCTTTCAGATGGGCCTTGAGCGGCATCCGCCCCTCAGGGTTGGCCTTCCGGCCTTTCTTACCGGCCACGGCCCTTACTGCTGGTGCGGCGATGGGGATCCGCCGTTCGCATTCGGCTGCTGTCCGCGGTTGTCAGTGTTGTTCCGCGGCGGGTTGACCACGCGGCCCTCGACGGGTTCCGAGTCCGGGGCGGCGGTGGACGCGTCGTCGTCCTTCATCTGCTTCACCTCGGACTTGAAGATCCGCATGGACTGGCCCAGGCTCCGGGCAAGGCCCGGCAGCTTCGGTGCGCCAAAGAGCAGCAGCACAATGATCACCAGAATAATGATGGTCCAGGGGTTATCGAAGAGTCGTCCCATGCGTGGTTCCTTTCGTCTAGTCCATCCTATGCCATCGGCGGGTCAGGACAGCCGCAGATCGCGGAGGGACTGCCGCTGGCCGCGGGCGGCGCGCCGGGCGAACCTGCGCTGCCTCCGCTCCTCGCGCCTCCGCTCCTTGCCCTGGACGTATTCCTCCTTGAGTACCGTGGAGTCGGCGAAGAGTGCCAGCCGGGGGCGGTGCGGGTCGGCGGGCTGCCGTTCCGTCTGGAGTCCGCCGGCCAGCCGGTCGGCCGCCGCCTCGAATTCACGCAAAGTTCGCATGAACTGGCGGAAAATCCGCCAGCCGAGCAGGGCGATGAACACCAGGGCCAGCGCGCAAAGGGCAACCCAGAGAAGGATCCAGAACCAAAGGGGCATGCTGTCCACTCTAGCTTCCGGCCGAAGCCGGGGCCTCGCGGTAGGCCTCCAGCGCCTGCCGCAGCCATTCCCGGGTCTGGCCGGCCGCCTCCGCCGGTTCCAGCACGGCAACTTCGCCGCCGTGGCGTGCCGCCAGGCCGGGCAGCACAGCCGTGCTGGACAGCCGGATTTCGGCCGCGAGCGAACCGTCCGCAAGGACCGCGCGGCGCCGGGCATTGTATTGGTCGGCCAGTTCGGCCAGGCGCTCGGAGATCCGCAGGACCACCACCTGGTCCGTCTCCTGCGGGGTGAACAGGCTGTCGGGGAATTCGCTGCTCCGTTCGGCCGGCGGCTCAAAGTGCTCGGCGGTGGCGGCCAGGGAGCGCATGCGGTCTACCCGGAACTGCCGCACGGCCTGCTGGCGGTGGCACCAGGCCTCGGTGTACCAGTGGCCGTCCACGGCGAAGACCCGGAGCGGATCGATCCGGCGGTTCGTCATCTCATCCCGGGACGGCACGAGGTAGTCGATGTCCACGCTGCGCCGGGCGGCCGCGGCTTCCTGCAGCGCGAGCACCTCGGGCGTGCTGTCCTCGGCCGCCAGATCCGCGGCGATGGCCGTGTGGCGGGCGGCAACCCCGCCGGCCGCCGCCAACAGCTTGCTGAGCGCGCTGCGCAGGGCGGGCTGCTCCCCCACCCCGGGCACCGTCTCGAGGGCCTGCAGGCCGACCACCAGCGAGAGCGCCTCGTCCAGGCTCAGGCGCACCGGCTTGTCGATCTCGTCGGCGTTGTTGATGGAGATGGTGCCGTCTTCCCAGAAGGCTTCGATGAGCTGGTCCGGGCCGTAGCCGGGAGTCCCGCAGACGAACAGCAGGTTCAGGTCCTTGATCAGCTGGTTCTTGCTGATCTTGAACTTCTCGGCGGTGGCGTCCAGCGGCACCCCCGGATTCGCCGTGACGTAAGAGACCAGATCCAGCAGCCGCGGCAGATGGTCCAGGGACCCCGTCTTCCGTGCCGGCCGTGAGCTGTCCTCCAGCAGGGTGTACGACGGCGGTGCCTGGGTGGCGGCGGCCAGGGCGCCTTCCAGCCGGCGCACCACGGCGCCGCGCAGCTCGTCCGGACCCTGGACCAGGGCGTTGGCACCGTGCGAGGCAATTTCCTCCGCCAGCACCTCCGCGTCGCCGTAGCCAAGTGTGACGGCGTCCCAGCCCGCCGGCGGCCGGACGTCCTCGGCGGGTGCGGCGGCCGCACGCAGCGAGTTGGCCTTGTCCTGCCGGAGCAGGAGGACGGCGGTCCCGTTGTCCTCCGGCGCCTGCAGCCCGTCCAGCACCGTGCGCATGGCGAAGCCTTCCGGGATGCTGTAGGTCCCGTTCAGCTTCTTTATGGTGGAGGTGATCCTGGACAGCCGGAAGGTGCGCTGGGCGTCCCGGTCCAGGTCGCGGCCGGCCAGGTACCAGTGGCCGTAGCGGTTGCCCAGCCCCCAGGGCTCCACCCGCCGCGGCTGCGGCCGGCCGTCTTTGGGCGACCGGTAGTCGAAGGAGACCGGGGTGTGGTCCAACACCGCCTTGAGCAGCGGTTCGAAGGCCGGCTCCGCGGTGCGGATGCGCGGTTCCACCCCGATCAGTGGATCGCCGTCGGCCAGGGCTCCGTGCACGTCGAGCCGGCGGACGGCCCGGGCGGCTGCCGACCCCAGCGAGGCCTGCTGCCACAAGCGGGAGGCCAGCGAGAGCACCGCGCTCTCCCGGGCGGTGAAGTGGAGTTCCGGCAACCGGTACTTGTGCCGGTCGATCCGGTACCGCAGCCCGCTGTTGTCGTTTTCGTAGAGCGTGTCGTCCGGGAACGTCTCCACCGGGATGCCCATTTCCCGCAGGTCCTCTTTGTCCCGCTCGAACAGCCGGTTGAAGGCGTCGTCGCTGGTCGCCTCGCGATACGGCGGGATCAGCGCGCGCAGCTCTTCCTTGCTGTAGCCCCGGCGGCGTTCCAGCAGCGCGATCAGCAGGTTGAGGAGTCGTTCGGTCTTGGAGGCGGACATAGTTGAAACGTTACTGGCTGGAGGGTTTCGGGGCGAAGTCAACGCCGAAGGGGCGGAGTAACGATGAACTAACGTTCTCCGTCGCTCCGCCCCCGGCTGCCGGTCTGTGGGCTCAGCGGACGCCGAGCAGGTCCACCACGAAGATCAGCGATTCGCCCGGCGCGATCGCGGACCCGGCGCCGCGGTCGCCGTATGCGAGGTGCGCCGGGATCTCCAGCCGGCGGCGGCCGCCCACCTTCATGCCCAGCAGGCCCTGGTCCCAGCCCTGGATGACTTGGCCGACGCCAACGCGGAAGTCCAGCGGTGCGCCGCGGTTCCACGATGCGTCGAACTCTTCACCGGTGGACCAGGCGACGCCCACGTAGTGGGTGGACACGGTGTCGCCGGCCTTGGCCTCGGCGCCGTCTCCCACGATGATGTCTTCGATCACCAGGTCCTGCGGGGTTTCGGTCCCCGGGAAGTCGATCTCGGGTTTGGTGCGGTCGTATTCGCGCTTGCCAAAAGACATGCTGAACCTCTCTTGCTTGACGTGTATCTGGTGCTGCGTCGGCTACGTTACCGCACGGTGCGGCATCCCCTACCGGACGTCCGTAAGCTCCACATAGAAGATGAGGTCCCCCACGGCATCTCCCTGGCCCTGCACATAGGCCATCTCGGTGGGAATGGACAGCATGACCTTGGCACCTTCCTTCAGGCCGGTCAAACCCTTGGTCCAACCTTCGATGACTCGGTTGAGCGGGAACTCGGTGGCTTCCCCGCGGGAATAGCTGGAATCGAATTCGGTGCCCTTGGCCCAGTTCCATCCGGCGTAATTGGCCCTAACCGTGCTGGAAGCGGTGGCTTCCTTGCCCTTGCCTTCTTCGATGACCTTGACGATGAGGTTCTCCGGCGCGTCGTTGCCTTCAGGGATCTTGACCGAGGGGACGCCCTCGCCGTCGAGGGTGATCTCGGGAAGTTTGCCGGCCTTCTCCAGCTCGGCGACCTCGGCGGGACTTGCCTTGACGGCCTTGTCCTTGACATCCTCCACGGTCAGGACGAACAGTTGCGGGTTTTGCGCCGGCGCGGACGCGCCGGCGGTTTCCGGAGGCTGCAGGTAGTAAGCGATCTGGCTGCCCGGGTTGGAGCCCAGCAGAGCCCCGTACAGCGTCGGATCGGCAGCTTCCAGATCCTTGCTCAGTTCCACCGTCTGGTCCGCCAGGCCGGAGTAGGTCTCGACCAACTGTTCCCCGGTGACAGCGTCCTTGGCCAGCAGCCGGTAGCGGATCCACTGGCCCGCGGCAGCACCGTCCCCCTCGCCTTCGGTGATGACTTCGGCCCGGGATTCGGGCAGTTCCAGCGGCGCGGCGAATTCGACGGCGGGGGCGGCGCCTTCGGCGCCGGAGGTCACGGAGATGTCATCCAGGCTGTCCGAACCCGAATCGCCGTTGCCGCCGCACGCGGTGAGCAGCAGGGCGGCCGGCAGGAGGATGGAGAGTATTTTGCGCACAATCGACTTTCTTATCGCGGAACTTGCGGGCACGGGACATTCTCGCAGAGAAATCTGGTGATCCGCTTGGAATACGGGGCGGAGGTCACAAGGTGGCGAGCAGCGCCTCGACCCTGGGGTCCTCGCTTTTGAACGGATCCTTGCAGAGGATGGTCTGCTGGGAGCGGTCGTTGAGCTTCAGGTGGACCCAGTCGACCGTGAAGTCGCGGCCGTTTTCCCGGGCCGCGCGGACGAAGTCGCCGCGCAGCTTGGCGCGGGTGGTCTGCGGCGGCCGGTCCACGGCGTCCTTGACGTCCTGTTCCTCCACCACCCGGGCCACCTCCCCGCGTGCCTGCAGCAGGTGGTAGAGGCCGCGCCGGCTGGAGATGTCGTGGTAGGTCAGATCCACCTGCGCGATCCGCGGGTGATCCAGGTCGATGGCCTGGCGGTCCATGATCCGGTTGATCAGCCGCTTCTTGATGGCCCAGTCGATCTCCCGCTCGATGCCGCGGTGGTCGCCCGATTCGACGGCCGCCAGGGTCCGTTCCCACAAATCGAGGATGCGTTCCACGTGCGGGCTGTGTGCCCCGTTGGCCTGGACGAACCCGCGCGCCTTGGCCAGGTATTCCTGCTGCATGGCCAGCGCAGACATCTCCCGCCCGCTGGCCAGCTTCAGCGGCCTGCGGCCGGTCAGGTCGTGCGAGATGTCCCGGATGCTGCGGATCGGGTTTTCCAGCCGGAGGTCGCGCATGATGACCCCTGCTTCGATCATCCGCAGGAGCAGGTCCACCGTCCCGACCTTGAGCATGGTGGTGGACTCGGACATGTTTGAGTCGCCGTTGATGACATGCAGCCGCCGGTAGTACTCGGCGTCTGCGTGCGGTTCGTCCCTCGTGTTGATGATGGGCCGTGACCTGGTGGTGGCGGACGAGACGCCCTCCCAAATGTGGTCGGCGCGCTGGGAGAAGGCGAAGATGGAGCCGTTCTGCGTCTTGAGCACCTTGCCGGCGCCGACCAGGATCTGCCGCGTCACCAGGAACGGGATCATGATGTCGGCCAGCCGGGAGAATTCCAGTTTGCGCGGGATCAGGTAGTTTTCGTGGCTGCCGTAGGAATTCCCGGCAGAATCGGTGTTGTTCTTGAACAGGTAGACGCTGCCGCCGAAGCCCTCCCGCGCCAGGCGCTCCTGGGCTTCGTTCATCAGGTCTTCGAGGATCAGTTCCCCCGCCCGGTCCTGCGCCACCAGTTGGGCGACGTCGTCGCATTCCGCGGTCGCGTACTCGGGATGGGACCCGACGTCCAGGTACAGCCGGGACCCGTTGGTCAGGAACACGTTGGACGACCTGCCCCACGTGACCACCTTGCGGAAGAGGTAGCGGGCCACCTCTTCGGGCGAGAGCGGGCGCGAATCCGGCGCCGAATAGGAAATGCCGAATTCGGTCTCGATCCCGAAGATGCGTCGGTCCATGGCTAGCCGTCCATTCCCTCGCCTAATATCCGGTGCAGTTCAGCGGTCGGCAACCGGCGGAAGGCGCGCCGGCTCCCCCGGGTGGACAGCGGGTCGCGGTCCAGGACGGCGACTTCCAGGCCCTCGGGACGCAGTTCCCTGCCCTGCCCCGCGTCCTGCTCGCCGGTCCCGCCGGACAGGGCGGCCACCGCCGCCCGGACCGCGCCGGGAAAGTCCCGGTCCGCGGCCGGGTTGCCGCGCAGCCTCTCGCCCACCGCCTCGGCCGAACCACCCATCACCACGAAGCCGCGCTCGTCGGCGATGGACCCGTCGAAGGTCAGCCGGAACAGCCGGTCGTCGCCCGGCGTATCGCCGACCTCGGCGACGGCAAGCTCCACTTCGAACGGCTTGCTGTCGGCGGTGAACACGGCGCCCAGGCTTTGCGCGTACACGCTGGCGAGGCCGCGGCCGGTGACGTCATCCCGGTCGTAGGAGTAGCCGCGCACGTCGGCGTAGCGGACCCCGGCCTGGCGCAGGCTTTCGAACTCGTTGTATTTGCCGACCGCGGCGAACGCGATCCGGTCGTAGATTTCCCCGATCTTGTGCAGCGCCGGCGAGGGGTTTTCGGCGACCAGCGCGATTCCCTCGGAGCAGCTGAGCACCACCACGGAACGGCCCCGGGCGATGCCTTTCCGGGCGAAGTCCGCCCGGTCCTTCATCAGCTGTTCGGGCGAGACGTAGAACTGTTGCGTCATGCTCAGGCCTCCCGTCCGGCCGCGGCCCGCGCTCCGATGACGGCCTCGGACGTGGCGGCGAGTTCCCGGTCCGGGATCCGGCGGGCGCCGGCGGCGTTGACGGTGTAGATCACTGGCCACACCTGCCGGACGGCATCCGGTCCCCCGGTCGCCGAGTCGTCGTCGGCGGCGTCGTACAGGGCTTCGACGGCCACCCGGACCGCTGCCGCCTCCTCCAGGTTCGGCTGCCAGAGCTTCTTCAGCGCCCCGCGGGCAAAGACCGACCCGGACCCCACGCTGTGATGCTCCTGCTCCTCATAGCGTCCGCCCGTGACATCGTAGGAGAACAGCCGGCCAACCCGCCGCTCGGCATCGAATCCGGCGAAGAGCGGAATGACTGCGAGGCCCTGCATCGCCATGGGCAGATTCGACCGGATCATCGCGCCCAACCGGTTGGCCTTGCCGTCGAGGCTGAGCAGCGTGCCTTCGATCTTCTCGTAGTGCTCGAGTTCCACCTGGAAGAGCCGCGTGATGTCCAGGGCGATGCCGGCGGTGCCGGCGATGCCCAGCAGCGAATGGGAATCGGCCGGAAAGACCTTTTCAATGTGCCGGCTGGCAATCAGGTTGCCCATGGTTGCCCGCCGGTCGCCGGCCATCAGCACGCCGCCGGCGAACGTCATCGACACGATGGTGGTGCCGTGGGGCACCATCGGTGCCGCCCCCGCCGGCAGCTGCTGGGCCCCCCGGGCGCCCGGCAGCAGATCCGGGGCGGTGCGCGCCAGATACTCGCTGAAGGAGGCGGTGGCTGAATGGGAAATGTGGGCGAAAACCGAGCCCGGACCGCCGGCCGGCATGTCCATCAATTACTGGCCGCCCTTCTGCACGAAACCGCGCACGAATTCTTCCGCGTTCTGTTCCAGCACGCCGTCGATCTCGTCCAGCAGATCATCCGTGCCTTCGGTCTCGGCCTGCGCGGCCGGTGCGGCGGCAGGCTCGGGCGTGGGCTCGTCGTCGTACTCTTCGTCGTCGCGGCGCGAGTCCACGTTCTTGCGGTCCTGGGTTGCCATGATGGCCTCCTTCTGGTGGGACGATCGACTCTGTCCTAGTGCTTATGTTGCCACGTGGGGCTCGTCCGCGGGGCCCAGCAACGCCGTGATGAAGTCCTCTGCCGACGAAGCTTCCTCGAAGAGCCTGCCGGTCAGTGCGCGGTTGCCGCGCAACGGCTCGCGGGTGGGGATGCGCTGCAGCCGGCGCCGGTCGGGAAGATCGAAAATCACCGAGTCCCAGCTGGCCCCGACGACCTCGCGGGGGAAGTGTTGAATGCACTTCCCGCGGAAGTAGGCCCTGGTGTCCTCGGGCGGCTCGCCCACGGCGGCGTCGATCTGTGCGTCCGAGAGCAACCGGCGGATCCGGCCGCGTGCGGCCAGGCGGTGGTAGAGGCCCTTCTCGGGCCGCACGTCGGCATATTGCAGGTCGATGAGGCCCAGGCGCGGGTCGCCCCACTCCATGCCGTCCCGGTCCCGGTAGGCCTGCAGCAGTTTGAGCTTGGCCACCCAATCCAGCTGGTCGGCGGCGTCCATCGGGTCCCGGCGGAGCGTGTCCAGCACCGCAGCCCAGCGCCGCAGCACGTCCGCGGTCTGGCCGCTGTCGGTCCCGTGCCGGCGGCAATGCTCCACCGCTGCCTGCAGGTAGATCTCCTGCAGGTCCAGGCCGGTGACCATGCTGCCGTCCTTGAGCGGTACCTTCTGCTGCAGGGAGGGGTCGTGGCTGATCGCCTGCAGCGCCTGCACGGGGTCGGCCAGCTGGACGTCCGGTACCTCGCCGTGTTCGATCATCGACAGCACGACGGAGGTGGTGCCCATCTTCAAAAAAATCGACACCTCGCTCAGATTCGCGTCGCCGATGATCACGTGCAGCCGCCGGTACTTGTCCGCGATCGCGTGCGGTTCGTCCCGGGTGTTGATGATGGGCCGCCGGATGGTGGTCTCCAACCCCACTTCGGCCTCGAAGAAGTCCGCGCGCTGGCTGACCTGGTAGCCAGGGGTGCGGCCGTTGCTGCCCAGCCCCACCCGCCCGGCACCGCACACGACCTGCCGGGACACGAAAAACGGAATCAAGCCGGTGACAATCCGGTTGAACGGCACGCTGCGCGGCATCAGGTAGTTCTCGTGCGCGCCGTAGGAGACCGACTTGTTGTCGGTGTTGTTCTTGTACAGGTTCACCGGCGAGAATCCCGGCGTGGCGGCGATCCTGCGCATCGCGGCGAGCACGACGGCATCGCCCGCCTTGTCCCAGCGCACCGCATCCAGCGGGTTGGTCACCTCGGGCGAGGAATATTCCGGATGGGCGTGGTCCACGTACAGCCGGGCCCCGTTGCTGAGCACCATGTTCATGAGCACGCCGGAGGATTCGTCCGTGTAGAACTCGTTGCCGGCCGCGCGGCCGCCGGCCAGCGCTATCTGCTCGGCGTCGAGGATCGGCGGGACATCGGTGAGCTGGGAAGGGTCCGCCTGGTCACGCGACAGGTCGAATCCGCGGGCATCGTGCAGCGGCTCCTCGTCGGTGTAATCCCACCGGGTGCCGGCCAGGTTCCCCAGGCCCTTCCGCATGGTCGCCGCGTACGCGTTGATCACCTGCGAGGAGAGCACCGTGGAGTTGGCCAGGGGTTCGCCGGGAGCATGGATGCCATACTCCGTCTCCGAACCCATCACGCGATAGACGCTCACAGGTACTGCCCGGTGTTGGACATCGTTTCGATGGCCTTGCCGGCCTCCTGCCCGGCCTTGCCCTGCACGATCGTGCGGATGTAGGTGATCCGTTCGCCCTTCTTGCCGGAAATCCGGGCCCAGTCGTCCGGATTGGTGGTGTTGGGGAGGTCCTCGTGCTCGCGGAATTCGTCCACCACGGCGCTGAGCAGATGCTCGATCCGCAGGCCCTTCTGCTGGTTGGTCAGCAGGTCCTTGATGGCGTTCTTCTTGGCCCGGTCCACCACGTTCTGGATGACGGCGCCGGAATTGAAGTCCTTGAAGTAGAGCATTTCCGTGTCGCCGCTGGCGTAGGTGACTTCCAGGTACTCGTTCGACTTGTCGGTGGAGTACATTTCCTCGACCGTGCGCTGGATCATCGCGTCGATGGTCGCCTTGCGGTCCTGCCCGTGCTCAGCGAGGTCCTCGGCATGGATGGGGAGGTTGGTGGTGAGGTACTTGGCGAAGATGTCCGCGGCCGCCTCGGCGTCCGGCCGGTGGATCTTGATCTTCACGTCCAGCCGGCCGGGGCGCAGGATGGCCGGGTCGATCATGTCCTCGCGGTTGGAGGCGCCGATGACGATGACGTTCTCCAGCTTCTCGACGCCGTCGATCTCGGACAGCAGCTGCGGCACGATGGTCGTTTCGACGTCGGACGAGACGCCGGTGCCGCGGGTGCGGAACAGCGAATCCATTTCGTCGAAGAAGACCACCACCGGGCTGCCGTCGGATGCCTTCTCGCGTGCCCGGGCGAAAATCAGCCGGATGTGCCGCTCGGTCTCGCCCACGTACTTGTCCAGCAGTTCCGGTCCCTTGATGTTCAGGAAGTAGCTGCGGGTGTCCGTGCCGCTGCGCTCGATGGCCTTGGCGGCCAGCGAGTTGGCCACGGCCTTGGCGATCAGCGTCTTGCCGCAGCCGGGAGGGCCATAGAGCAGGATGCCCTTGGGGGCCTTCAGGCCGTGCTCGCGGTAGAGGTCGGGATGCAGGAAGGGAAGCTCGACGGCGTCGCGGATCTGGTCGATCTGCGGTCCCAGGCCGCCGATGTCCTCGTAGGAGATGTCCGGCACCTCCTCGAGGATGAGGTTCTCCACCTCGCTGCGTGGAATCTTCTCCAGCGCGTAACCGCTGCGGGCGTCGATGGACACGGCGTCGCCGACCCGGAGCCGTTCGGTCCGCAGGGCGCCGGACAGTTTGACGACCCGTTCCTCGTCGGCGCGTCCGACCACCAGGACGCGGTCACCGTCGAGCATTTCCTTGATGGTGACCAGTTCGCCGGAGCGCTCGAAGCCGAGCGCGGCGATCACTGTGAGCGACTCGTTGAGCAGGACCTCCTGGCCGGGGGCGAGGTGGTCCATCTTTACCAGGGGGCTGACCGCGACGCGCAGCTTGCGCCCGGACTGCACGATGTCGACGCTCTCCTGCACCACGGCAGCGTTGCTCGTGCCGGGCCGCGGCCGTTGCGCCTTGTTAACCTGGGTGATGGTCGCGAAGCTGAAGGGGGTTTCGCCGTCGCGTTCGAGGGCGGACTTAAGCCGGACAATCTCGCTCTTCGCGGTCTCGAGCGTGGAGACGAGGCGGGAATTGTTTTGGGTGGCCGCGGCCAACTGCTTGTCCAGGTGGCGGAGTTTGTCGCGCAGGACGTTGATCTGGCGCTGGGCGACCGTCAACGCGTCACGCGGGTCGTCCTGCCGTTCAGCCGGTGCCGGTTGGTTGTTCTGGTTCTGGTCGTTCATCACCGCGACCTGCTTCCGTGATCGGTTCCTTCCCTAGACACTAACCGGCCCCCGCGCCGGCTGCACCTGTCTACGAAAGAAAACGCCAAACCGAGACATCTTGTTCCGATGCCCCCGCGGAAGCGGCCCGCGTCCCGCCCTCAGTCGGTTTCGGGGTTGATGTCCTTGAACGCTCCGCGCTGCACGGTGGAGGCGGCATCCTTGGCAGCGCGGCGCAGCCGGCGGTCGGACACGGTCCGCTCCCCCAGTGCCTCGGCATTCCAATCGTCCTCGTCGCCGGTCCACGCCTGCACGTCCTCGGCGGCGAAGCCGGTCTTGGACGGACGACGCTTGGGCGTCAGGCCCGTCTCGCCGCCGGCCAGCCGGCGGGCCGTGAGCAGGAAACCGGTGTGCGCCACCATGCGGTGGTCGGGCCGGACGGCCAGGCCCTCCAGGTGCCAGCCGCGGACCATCGACTCCCAGCCGTCGGGCTCGGTGAACCGGCCGTCGGCCCGGATCGCCTCGGCAGTACGTGACAATTGCGTAACGGTCGCGACGTAGCTGATCCAGACGCCGCCGGGCGCCAGCACCGTCGCCACCGCGTCCAGGCACTCCCACGGCGCCAGCATGTCCAGCACCACCCGGTCCACGCTGCCGGGTTCCTCGGCTTTGACGACTTCGTCCTGGAAATCTCCCAGCGAGATCTGCCAGGCGGGGTGCGGTCCGCCGAAGAACGTTTCCACGTTGCCGCGGGCAACGTCGGCAAATTCCTCGCGCCGCTCGAACGAGTGCAGCCGTCCGCCGTCGCCCACGGCGCGCAGCAGCGATATGCTCAGGGCACCCGAACCGACCCCGGCCTCCACCACCCGGGCGCCCGGGAAGATGTCCGCCATGGTCACGATCTGGGCGGCGTCCTTGGGGTAGACCACGGCGGCGCCGCGCGGCATGGAGAGCACGAAGTCCGAAAGCAGCGGGCGCAGGGCCTGGTACCGGTGGCCCACCGTGTTTGCCACGACCGTGCCCTCTTGCCGTCCGATCACCTCGTCATGCGGCAGGAAGCCCTTGTGCGTATGGAACGCGCCACCGGGCGTCAGGGTGATGGTGTTCATCCGGCCCTTTTCGTCCGTGAGCTGGACCCGTTCCCCGGGCCGGAACGGCCCGCGTCGCTGGTCGGCGCCGTGCGCGCTGGTGGTGGAGCTCATGCGTGGGATCACTTCCGGTCGTTGTGTGTGCGGCCGCGGCGGTGTGTGCCGGGCCGGTTCGTCGATTGTATTCCGGCCGGCGGCCGGGTTCCCGGCGCCGACCGGCGGGATCAGAGCCTGCCGGCCTTGCCGGTGATGGCGCGGACCACCGTGCTTTGCTGGAGCACCCCGGTGACGCGGCCCTCGCCGTCGATCACGGCGTACTCGCTGCCGGCCAGCCGGGCCAGGTACTGCACCAGCTCCTGGCCGGCAGCCGCCTCCGGCACGTAGGCCCCCGGCGCCAGAGCCCGGGAGACGGCCGCGGCGGGAGTCCGGGGGGCGGCCGGCGGCGGCACCTGCTCCAGCGCCGTGGGGTCCACGACTGCTTCGGGCTGGCCGGTCGCGGCGGTGAGCACCACGGAGAGCCCGGGGTGCCCCTGGATCAGCTGCCGCACCTGGTCCACCGTGGCGGTGGCGGGCAGCGACGCGGCCGGAAGCTTGAGCTGCCCGGCGCTGACGGACGGCAGCCGCAAGCGCATCCGGGCGTGCGAGATGGCCGAGCTGGCGCCCATCCAGAGGAAACCGCACACCAGCACCATGAGCACCACCAGCTGGAGGTCCGGCGTGCCGCCCCGCAGCAACGGGACGCCGATCACGCCGATCACCAGCAGCACCACGATGGCGCGGCCGGCCCAGCCCGCCGCCACGGTCCCCTTTTCCTGGCTGCCGGTCGCCTTCCAGACGGCGGTCTCCACCAGACGCCCGCCGTCCAACGGGAGCCCCGGAAGGATATTGAAGACGGCCACCAGGAAGTTGGCCCAGATGAAGATGTCGGTCAGCAGGAACGGAATCGGTTCGCCGCGGAACAGCGGCAGGACGAGCATGCCGGCGCCGGCCAGCGCGAAGTTGGCCACGGGCCCGGACAAGGCCACCAGCAGGGACTTGCCCGGCGTGGCGTTGAAGTTGTCGAACTGGGTGTGGCCGCCCCAGAGATTGAGCACGATCTTGGCCGACGGCCACCGGAAGGTCCGGGCGGTCAGGGCGTGGGCGAGTTCGTGCACCAGCACCGAGAACAGCAGCAGCAGCGCGTAACCGAACGCCACGGCGTACGCTCCCACGCCGATCTCCGGCATCAGGCGCTGCACCTGGGGGCCGAAGATCAGCACGATGAAGGCGGCGATCACGAACCAGGACCAGGCCAGGACCACCGGGACGCCGAACATGCGGCCCAGGGGAATGCCTTCGCTGCGTTCCTTTTCCTCGGCCGGCCGGGGGGTTTGCGTGCTCATACTCCTGCTTCCTGGGCGGCGCCCACCAGGACGCCCTCCACGTCCGCCAGGCCCTTTCCGGCCAGGCTGTCCCAGTGCGGGCGCCCCGGTACCGGCGGAACGGGCACGACGTGTGGGATGGCCACGGTCACGAGGCCGGCGGCTTCGGCGGAGGCAACCCCGGGAACCGAGTCTTCCAGCGCCACGACGTACTGCTTGTCGGCGCCGGGCAGGTGGCCGCTGAGCCAGTCGAAGGCCTGCTGGTACGGTTCCGGGTCCGGCTTGCCGCGCGTGACCATGTCACCGGTGACGACGTGGCGGAAGCTGCCCTCGGGCAGCGCCCTGACCACTTCGGCGGCGAGCTTGGTCTCGCTCATGGTCACCAGGACCGACGGAATGCCTGCCCCGGCCAGCTCCGCGAGCAACTCCCGTGCGCCGGGGCGCCACGGGATGCGCCCGCGGACGCGTTCGGTCACGGCGTCGATCAGCCGGTCGACAATCTCGCGGATGCCCAGTTCGACGCCGGCCTGCTGCAGCACGGCGGCGGATGTCTCCAGCGCATTGCCCACCAGCTTTTTGCCCAGTTCGTCGTCCCACACCCCGCCGAACGAAGCAACCAATTCGGTTTCGGCTTCGATCCAGTACGGCTCGGTGTCGACGAGCGTTCCGTCCATGTCCCAGAAAACGGCCTGCAGGCCGGACGACGGATGGCTGGACGCAGCGGGGGAAGGGGAAATTTCGGGCATGCATCCAGTCTACGGGCCCTTCCTGCCCGGCCCCGGCATCGGCCCCATCACGGGCTCCGGCACGGGGCTACGGCACCGGAATCGGGGGCTATGCTGGGCGCGAATCGAATGTCGGCTCACTGACAAGCCGTGCCGGGAGGATTAGGGTGAAACCGTGAGTACTCAGGACAGTGGCGACCTGCCCACGGAAGGCGACGGCGAGCAGCGCGGTTTGCACTTGCTGTTCCCGCAGACGAAGCCCGGCGAGACACCGCGGCGTTATACCGTGATGCTGGCTGCATTCGAAGGCTGGAACGATGCCGGCGAAGCCGCCACGGACGCCGTCAAGTACCTGAGCCGGCTCTGGGACAGCCACAAGGTGGCCACGGTGGACCCGGATCTTTATTACGACTTCCAGTTCACCCGGCCGGTGGTGCACCGCACCGCCTCCGGGGAACGCCGGATCAAATGGCCGACGACGAAACTGACGCGCAGCAGCATCCCGGGCAGCCGGCTGGACATTATCTTTGTACACGGGGTGGAGCCGTCCTACCGCTGGCGGGCGTACACCGCGGAACTGTTGGCCCACGCCGAAGAGCTGGGCGTGGACTGCATCATCCTGGTAGGCGCCCTCTTGGCCGACGTGCCGCACACGCGTCCCATTCCCGTCACGGTCACCAGCGACGACGACGACGTCCGCCGCGCCCTGAATACCGAGTCCAGCCAGTACGAAGGCCCCACCGGAATCGTCGGAGTGTTGTCCGATGTCGCCTCGCTGGCCGGCATTCCCACGATGTCCGTCTGGGCCGCGGTGCCGCACTACGTGGGACAGTCGCCCTCCCCCAAGGCCGAGCTTGCTTTGCTGCACCGGCTGGAGGACATCCTGCAGGTCCCGCTGGAAGTGTCCGTCCTGAGCGAAGAAGCCGAAGCGTGGGAGCGCGGCGTGGACGAACTTGCCACCGAGGATCCGGAAGTCGCCGCCTACGTGCGGCAGCTGGAGGAGGCCAAGGACACGGCCGAGCTGCCGGAGGCAACCGGGGAATCCATCGCCCGCGAATTCGAGCGCTACCTCAAAAAGCGCGGTAAAGAGTAGGGGCCTCCACGGGAACCACACGCCGCTTAGCCGGTTGGGGCGGGCCCTGTCGTGTCGACTTCGTCGCCACGCCGGGTCCCTGCCCGCCCCGCCCTTCCCGCTCGTTCCTCGCTCGGCGATGCGCGGCTTAGTGGTTCCCGCCTCCGGCCCTAACTCTTGGCTTAGAGCCGGATGCCCAGCAGCGCGTCGAGCAGCGCCGCGAACTGCCCGGCGCCGTCACCGGCCTGCCCTCCGGCCTGCTGCCGGGAGTGCTCGGCGAAGCCGTCGATTTCGGCCAGGGCCGCGGGTGCGTTGAGGTCGTTCGAGAGCGCCTGGCGGATTTGCTGTGCCAGCTCGGGTACCTGTTCGGCCTGCACATAGGGGGCCGCGCCGCGCCACGCAGAAAGCCGCGCCTGCGCCTGGCGGAGCAGATCCCCGGTCCAGAACCAGTCGCTGCGGTAGTGCTGGCCCAGCAGCACGGTGCGGATCGCAGCCGGCTCCACGCCTTCTTCGCGCAGGGCCGAGACCAGCACGAGGTTGCCCTTGGACTTGCTCATCTTTTCGCCGTCGAGGCCGACCATGCCGGCGTGCATGAAGTGCTTGGCCAGCGGCTTGCCGGTCATCGCGTAGGCGTGCCCTGCGCTCATTTCGTGATGCGGGAAGCTCAGGTCCGAGCCGCCGGCCTGGACGTCGAAGGTTTCCGGCAGGAATTTGCGCGCGATTACCGAACACTCGATGTGCCAGCCGGGGCGGCCGGGGCCGAGCGAGGCGCCCGGCCACTCGGGTTCGCCGTCTCGGGCGACGCGCCACAACAGTGCGTCCAGCGGGTGTTTTTTGCCCGGGCGCTCCGGATCGCCGCCGCGCTCGGCAAAGAGCGGCAGCATTTGATCTTCGGTCAGCCTGGAGGTGGCGCCGTTGTGCCAGCCCGGTCCCGCTGCGGCAACGGAATCGAAGTACACGTCGCCGTCGGGCTCGCCGCCGGTGCCCGGTACGCGGTACGCGAGGCCGCGGGCCAGCAGGTCCTCCACCACCGGAACGATCCACTCGATCGATTCCACCGCTCCGATGTACTCGCCGGGCGGGATGACGTTGAGTTCTTCCATGTCCGTGCGGAACAGCTCGGTCTGGTCCTTCGCCAGCAGCTGCCAGTCCATGCCGGTGGCCGCGGCGCGTTCCAGCAGCGGATCGTCGATGTCCGTGACATTCTGCACATAGTTGACGGTGCGCCCGGCGTCGCGCCAATAGCGGTTGAGCAGGTCGAAGGCCACGTAGGTGGCGGCATGGCCCATGTGCGTGGCGTCGTACGGGGTGATGCCGCAAACGTACAGGCTTCCCGTCGAGGACGGCTCAAGCCGTACCAGCGACCCCACGGAGGTGTCGTGGATGGTCAGTTCGTCTTTGCCGCCCGGAATTTCGGGTACGGCACGGGCATTCCAACCAAGCACTCTTGGGTTTCCTTCCGATGAGGTGAACGGACGCGGATGGCGGGCGGGGCCGCCGTCGTAAATGACGCTCCTAACATTCAAGAATGCAGGAGCCGGATAAATTCCCGCGGGTCAGGCGTTGATGACTCCGGCGCCCAGCAGCACGAACAACAGCGCGCCCAGGGCGATCCGGTACCAGACGAAAAGCCGGTAGCTGCGGGTGGACACATACTTCAGGAACCACCCGATGATCACGAAGCCGACGCCGAAGGCCACCACCGTGGCCAGCGCCGTCTCCCCCAGCCCGTACGGCCCGGGTTCACCGAAGCTCTTGGCCAGCTGGTACAGGCCCGAGGCGAAGACCGCCGGAATCGCCAGCAGGAACGAATACCGGGCGGCGGCCTCGCGGGTGTAGCCCATCAACAGGCCGGCCGTGATGGTGCCGCCAGAGCGGGAGACGCCCGGGACCAGGGCCAGCGCCTGGGCCAGCCCGTACAGGATGCCGTGCTTGTAGGTGAGCTTGTCCAGCGTGCGCATCTGGCGGCCGATGGAGTCGGCGATGGCCAGGAACACGCCGAAGACAATCAGCATGGTGGCCACGATCCACAGGCTGCGGAAGGTGGATTCGATCTGGTCCTGGAACAGCAGCCCGAGCACACCGATGGGGATCGAGCCGATGATGACCAGCCAGCCCATCCGGGCGTCCGGGTCGTTCCGCGGCACCTTGCCGGTGAGCGAGCCGAACCAGGCCTTGATGATGTTGACGATATCGCGCCAGAAATAGACGACGACGGCGGTTTCCGTGCCCAGCTGGGTGATGGCGGTGAAGGCGGCCCCGGGATCGGCGGCACCGGGCAGAACCTCTCCGATGATGCGCAGGTGCGCGCTGGATGAGATCGGGAGGAACTCGGTCAGGCCCTGCACGAGCCCCAGGATGATTGCTTCTAGCCAATTCACATCCTCGACCTTATGGCACCAAGGCCCGCGGAACGGAAACGGACACAGCCGCGGCGGCGAAGATCCGCCCACGGCACGACGCCGGGCACCCGGCGCGGGGCCGGGGCGGATGGGCTGCCCGTGCGGGAGGACGAGGCACGCGCCTGCGTCGGCGGGCCGCTGCCAAGGGCGCGGCAGCGCAGGCCATAAGCTGGCTTTATGGAGCACAATCGCTTGGGTCACAGCGGGTTGAAGGTCCCGCAGCTGTCGCTGGGAACGATGACGTGGGGAGAGGAAACGGACGAGGAGGCCGCGGGCACCATGCTGCGCGCCTACCTGGACGCCGGCGGCACGCTCCTGGACACCGCCGCGCCGTACGCCGAAGGCCGCAGCGAGGCCATGCTCGGGGCGTTCCTGGGCGAACTGGTTCCCCGGCAGGAGGTGCTGGTGGTCTCCAAGGCGGGCGTGACGCGCAGCGAGGGCCGGCGCGAGGTGGACACGTCCCGCGGCGCCATGTTGCGCAGCCTGGACGCCAGCCTGGCCCGGCTGGGCACGGACTACCTGGACCTGTGGCTGGTCCATCTCTGGGACGACGGCGGCGCGCCGCTGGAAGAGACCCTGTCCGCCCTCGAGCACGCGGTCTCGTCGGGCCGCGCCCGCTATGTGGGAGTCTCCAATTACTCCGGCTGGCAGCTGGCCCGGGCTGCCTCGATCAGCCCGGTTCCGCTGGTCGCGGTGCAGAACGAATATTCGCTGCTGCACCGCCGGGCCGAACACGAGGTCATTCCGGCGGCGCGGGCCCTCGGGCCGGGCCTGATGGCCTGGTCGCCGCTGGGACGCGGCGTCCTGACCGGCAAGTACCGCACCGGCATTCCGGCCGATTCCCGGGCCGCCTCCGAGCAGCGCGCCGGGTACGTGGAACCGTACCTAAGCGGCCGGCCGGCCCGGATTGTGGATGCGCTGGCCACGGCGGCGCGCGGCCTGGACGTCCGGCCGCTGGACCTGGCGTTGAGCTGGGTGCTGCAGCGGCCCGCCGTCGGCACGGCCGTGGTGGGTCCCCGCACGCCCGCCCAGCTGGCAGAAATCTTGAAGGCGCCCTTGGACGCCCTGCCCGCCGCGATTGGCCAGGCGCTGGACGAGATTTCCACGCCGTAACGTTCCGTCCCGGGCGCGGCGGCGCCGGCCCGTCAACGCTTGATCGGGTCCGGGCGGCCTCGGGGGCGTGCTACTTTTCTTCGATCTCCAGATCGTCGTCGAAGGGGTCCACCACGTCGTCGGGTTCGTCCATGCCCTCGTCGTCCGACTCGTCGTAAATGACCAGCGGGGTCACTTCGCCGTAAGCATCGTAGAGCGCGTCCTCGTAGGTTTCGAACGATTCCATAATGGACGAGAAGGCCGCTTCCACGGCAGGATCGTCATCACCCCGGCGGCTGGAAGCGGCGGCCAGGTGCTCTTGCAGGGCGGAAACCAGTGACTCGAGTGCGACGCGCGGATCAATGCTCATGCTGTAGACGTTAGCCGCATTGTGGAGAATAAGTGAAGAGAACAGGAGGGCAATGAGAGAACAATTTCTGGGTGCCGCCGTCACCCGCGAACGCGACTACGCCCGGCAGTACGAATACCTGGTCCTGACCGTGAACAAAGACGAATCCGTCGGCGAGGCCCGCCGCGCGCTGACCGAGCACGCCGAGTACGGCAAGTGGGATCTGGTCCGGACCCGGCTGTACCTGGGCGGCGGCCGCAAGTACTGGCTCCGCCGCAGGGTGCTGAAGGTCGAACGCACCGCCTGACCCCCGGCAGGCGGTGCGCGGCCCGCGTCAGTCTTCCAGCGGCCCCAGCCAGGCCGTTGCAACAGTGCTGTGCGCGGACTCGTCGTCCGAGGGGTGGTAGAGCCCGGCCAGCACGTCGCGGTACAGCCGCTCCAGTTCACCGCCGCGGAAGTACCCGCCGCCGCCGGAGACGCGTACGGCCTTCTCCACCACGTCCTTGGCGGTTTCGGTGGCCCTGATCTTGATGCCGGACAGTTTGGCGAACCAGAACCTGCCGTGGTCGGCCAGCGTATCCACGTCGCGGGCAATGGACGCCAGCTGCGGGTACAGCCCGTCCATGGCCAGGGCGGCGTCGGCCACCCGCCAGCGGATGTCCGGATCCTGCGCGTAGCTCTTGCCCGTTTTCAGCGAACGACGGCGGTGCACGGCTTCCACCGCGAGGTCCAAAGCCCGGGTGCCGATCCCCGCATAGACGGACGAGAGCAGGATTTCGAAGCACGCGAAGATGCCGAAGATCAACGGATCCGGGTTGGGTCCCACCGGCAGTTTCCGGAAGATCCGCTCCGGCGCGGCGACCGCGCCTTCCAGCACCGTGGTGTTGGACTGGCTGGCGCGCATGCCCAGCGTGTTCCAGTCGTCCTTGATCCGGTAGCCGGGCTTGTCCCGGTCGATGAACCCCCACACCAGCTGCGGTTCGGTGCCGGAATCGTCGCGGCCGAAGACACCGAGCCGCGTCCAGGCGGGCGAGAGGCTGGTGAACACTTTCGTGCCGGTGAACCCGTACCCGCCGTCCCCGCGGGGTGCGGCGACGGTGCGCGAATCGAAGAGGACCTGGTCGTTTCCGGCCTCGGAGACCCCGAACCCGAAGACTTCGCCGCGGCCGGCCTCGGCCAGGACGTAGTCCATGCTGTCGTCGCCACGGGCCTTGAGGACCCGCGCGACGCCGGTCCACACCAGGTGCATGTTGACGGCCAGCGCCGTGGCGGGTGCCGCGGTGGCCAGCCGCATCTGTGCCCGGGTTGCCTCCTCCAGCGTGTAGCCCAGGCCGCCGTCTTCCTCCGGGACGAACATTTTCAGGTAGCCCGCCTCGACGAGGTCGGCGAAGTCTTCGTGGAAGAAGCTGTTCGCTTCGTCGTAACCTGCGGCCCGGCCCCTGATGGTCTCAAGCAGGTCGTCCGGGAGCAGTTCTTCAACACTGGCGGGCATGCCGGTGGTCCTTTCGTCGTCGTTCCAAGTGGTCAGTAGGTGGTGAGCAGGCGCTGCAGGACGCGGGTGCCGAACTTCAGCGAGTCCACCGGCACCCGTTCGTCCACGCCGTGGAACATACCGGTGAAGTTCAGGTCATCGGGCAACCGCAGCGGAGCGAAGCCGTAGCCGGTGATGCCCAGCCGGGCCAGCGCCTTGTTGTCCGTGCCGCCGGAGAGCGTGTACGGGAGCACCACGGCGTCCGGATCCTCGTGCGCCAGCGAATCGATCATGGCGTCCACCAGGTTCCCGGCGAACGGCACCTCCAGCGACCTGTCCTGGTGCACGTAGCTGACCTGCACGTCGGGGCCCGCCAGTTCGCGGATGGTGGCCAGCACGAGCTCTTCCTGCCCGGGCAGTGTCCGGGCGTCAATCCGCGCCTCGGCCAGCCCGGGGATCACGTTTTCCTTGTAGCCGGCCTTCAACACCGTGGGGTTGGACGTGTTCTGCAGGGTGGCGCCGACAAAGCGGGCCAGGGTGCCCAGTTCCTTGAGCAGGATGTCCGGGTTGTCCGGGTCGAATTCGACGCCGGTCAGCTCGGTCACCCCGTCGAGGAACCGGCGGGTGGTGTCCGTCAGCTCGATCGGCCACTGGTGGGCCCCGATCCGGGCCACCGCGGCCGCCAGCGTGGTTACCGCGTTGTCCGTGTTGATCTGGGAACCGTGCCCGGCCCGGCCTGCGACTGCCAGCCGCAGCCACGCGATCCCCTTCTCCGCGGTCTGGAGCAGGTACGCGCGGCGGCCGCCAATGGTGGCCGAGAAGCCGCCCACCTCCGAGATGGCCTCGGTGGCGCCGTCGAAAAGCTCGGGACGGTTCTCTACCGCCCAGCGCGCCCCGTAGGTGCCGCCGGCCTCTTCGTCGGCGAAGAACGCGAAGACGATGTCCCGGCGCGGGCGGGTGCCGCTGCGTGCCATGTGCCGCGCCACCGAGAGGATCATCGCGTCCATGTCCTTCATGTCCACGGCGCCCCGGCCCCAGATGAGGCCGTCCCGCTCCTCGCCGCTGAACGGGTCCACCTGCCAGTCATCGGCTTGCGCCGGCACCACGTCCAGGTGGCCGTGCACGACCAGCGCCGGCGCCGAGGGGTCCGTGCCGGCCATCCTCGTGACCACCGACGTCCGGCCGGGCGCGGACTCGAACACGTCGGTGGCCAGTCCGGCTTCTTCCAGCAGTCCGGCGGCGTACTCGGCGGCCTGCCGCTCCCCCGGCCCCTCGTTGCCGCCGTAGTTGGAGGTGTCGATCCGGATCAGTTCCTGGCAGATCTGGGCCACTTCTTCGTGCGGGCTCGGTACAGTCATGAAGGCTCCTCGGAATCGATGTCTGTCCCCAGCCTAACGAGCGGGAGCAGTCGAGGGCAGCAGCTGTCCGCAGGAGGCGCCGCAGGTGGCGCCGCAGTTGGTACAGCCGGAGTCGGGCCCCGGTGCCGGCTCCGTCGGGCGCACGGAGGGCCCGATTCAACAGTTCGGGCAAAACATGTTAGAGTTTTTCTCGCTGCTTTCGACGGAATCGGTGCGCCTGAGGGCCTCTGGAGAACCGGCGAAAGTCCACCTGCGCGGGTGGCGGAATGGTAGACGCGCTAGCTTGAGGTGCTAGTCCTCTTATTGAGGGTGAGGGTTCGAGTCCCTTCCTGCGCACAGAGAAAGCCCCGGACTTCCGGGGCTTTTTTGTGCCCGCAGCGCGCGAAGAGCGCAGGCGGCCCGGCGCAGCCACGGGTCCTCGTCTTCCGCCCACCGATCGAGGATTGCTTCCGCACGCATGCGGGACCGGCCGGTCAGCCCCTGGATCAAGGGACCGACGACGTCAATGGCGAGCGGGTCCGCCAAGGCCGCCAGGCGCGCGTCGCGCAGGAAGCCTTCCAGCCGGGTGAGGTCCGAGCTTCGCAAGAGGCGTTGGTTCGACTGCAGCAGCACCACGGCGGCCAGGCGCCGCTCGAAGACCGGCCGGGCCCACAGTTCGGAGCTGAGGGCGGTCACCTCGTCGTGCGAGAGCAGCCGGAACTTCCGCCCGGCGTCCCGGACCGTACCCCGGACCGCACCGACCGACGCACCGTAGTAGCGCAATCCGTCGCCCGCCTCGTTCTGCGCTTCCGCCCGTGCCCAGGAGGCTTCCCGCCGCAACGTGCGGTCGATGAATTCTGCCGCCTCGCTCATCCAGCAATTCTTTCATTCACTCACCGTCCCGGCCGCTACCCTCCTATCCGGATGCCCGATCGTTGCCGGTTTCTTCCTGGCCGGGCGCCCGTTCGTGACCGGCTTCTTCCTGGCCGGTGTAGGTGCGCAGCAGGTCTTTCGCGCCCTCGGCCGCCTGCCCTTCCTGATCCAGCGTCCGCTGCATGGTTTCCGCGTTCTCCCGGCCGGCCGGGAACGGCGGGAGCAGCGGAACGTCGGGATCGGTGAGCACCTCGATAAGATACGGCCGGTCGGCGGCCAGTGCCTCGTCCCATACGGCCCCGAGCTGCTCGGGGTCCTCGACCCGTTTCCCGTGCAGTCCGAGCAACCGTGCGTAGCCCGCGTAGTCGACATCGGGCAGGGCCTGGCTGTCGGCAAACCGCGGCTCGGCCTCCATCTCCCGCTGTTCCCAGGTCACTTCGGCGAGTTCCCGGTTGTTCAGGACGCACACCACAAAACGAGGGTCCATCCACCGCTGCCAGAGTCGGCCGACGGTAATCAGTTCGGCCAGGCCGCTCATCTGCATGGCCCCGTCTCCCGTGAGGGCAACAACCACCCGTTCCGGGGCGGCCAGCTTGGCGGCGATGCCGTACGGTATCGAACAGCCCATGCTTGCCAGGGTGCTGGAGAGGTGCGCTTGCGCCCCTGCCGGCAGCCGCAGCTGCCGGGCATACCAGTAGACGGAACTGCCGACATCGACGGCGAGCAGGCCGTCCGGCGGGAATCGTTCGCTCAGCTCAAAGGCCACCCGTTCGGGGTTGACCGGTTGCGCCGGCGTCATGGCCCGCTGCCGCGACAGCTCGCGAGACTGCCGCACCCAGCCTTCCACCTGCTCGCGCCACCCGCCGCCTGCGCGGTCCTCAAGCAGCGGCAGCAGCGCCGCCAGGGTGGTGGCGGCGTCGCCGGTGAGCGCCGCCTCGACCGGATAGCGGTTGCCGATGGCACTGGCGTCATTGTCGATCTGCACCGCTCGGGCAGCACCGGGCGGCGGGTAGAACTCAGTCCAGGGGTCATTGGAGCCCACGATCAGCAAGGTGTCGCAGTGTCCCAGCAGTTGGCCACTGGCGGCGGTACCCAGATGCCCCATGGTTCCGGCCGCGAAGGGCAGCGACTCGTCCACATAGGGTTTGCCCAGCAGGCTGGTGGCAATGCCGGCCCCGAGCTTCTCCGCCACCGCAACTACCTGCCCGCGGGCATCCCGCGCTCCCTGTCCTACCAGCAGGGCAACCCGCTGCCCGGCGTTGAGCACGTCCGCGGCCGCGCGCAGGTCGTCCGGGTCCGGGACCACGTGCGGGGCACGCCAGATCGGCGCGGTGGTCACCACGCCATGGGTGTGCTCAAGTTCGGGGGCGGGAAGTTTCTGGATGTCGTGCGGAATGATCACCACGGCCGGGCCGCGGCCGCTCAGGGCCGCCTTGAAGGCGCGGTCCAGCACCAGCGGAACCTGCTCAGGGGTGCTCACCTGCTGCCGGAAGGTGGCCACGTCCTTCGTCAGGTTGGCCAGGTCCACTTCCTGCATGTACCCGGAGCCGAGCGCGGTGCGCGACTGCTGCCCGACGATGGCCACTACCGGGACGCTGTCGAGTTTGGCGTCGTACAGGCCGTTGAGCAGGTGCACGGCTCCGGGACCCTGGGTGGCCGTGACCACCCCCACCCCGCCCGTGTACTTGGCGTGCCCCACCGCCATGAAGGCGGCATTTTCCTCGTGCCGGGCCTGGACGAATTCGACCGGTCCCCGCGCGCCGCAGCGCGCCCATGAACGTGTTGATGCCGTCCCCGCTGTAGCCAAAAATCCGCGACACCTGCCACGCGCGAAGCCGATCGACAATAAGGTCTGCAACGAGCCGCTGGGCCATATCCACTCCACTCGCAATTCTCAGGGTGCTTACTGTTTAACATCCCTATCATCCGCTGCCTCCGTTTTGAACCGTCCCTGAGCCGCCCCGCGGCCGGCATGCAAAGATGGCGGCATGGAACTGAACGGAGAACTGGCGGCCCATCCCGTCAGGCAGGGCGCAGTGGATCAGCGGGACATCGACCTGTACCGCACGCTCACCGCCGACATTGCCGCGGGCGTCGCGGTGGTGTCGACGCGGTGGCGGAACCGGGACTACGCGGCGACCGTCAGCGGTTATCTCTCGGTGTCCTACGATCCGCCCACCATGCTGGTCAGCCTCTTCGAGGAGTCGAGGATTTGCGACGCCGTGGCCGACTCGGGGACCTGGGCCTTGAGCCTGCTGGCCTCGCAGCATCAGGGCACGGCGAACTGGCTGGCGAGCCCGGGCAATCCGGTGGAAGGCCTGCTCAACCAGGTGCCGTACCGGCGCGGCCCGGCCACCGGTGCTGCGGTGATCGGCGGAGCCCCCGCGTGGTTCGAGCTGAGGACGACAGCGGTGCATCCGGCGGCGACCCACCTGCTGATCGTCGGCGAGGTGCTGGCCATGGGCCGGGACGCCGCCGGTGCGGAAAGCGCCGATCCGCTCATCCACTTCGGCTCCTCCTACCGGCGCCTGGGCCGCTAGCAGCGCCGGGCCACGGCCCGGTGCCAGCGAGGCCGGAGTTGGTCAGGGCAGCGCCGGCGGCCCGGAGTAGGCGCCTTCCCAGACCGCCCGCGTTCCGGATTCGCCGGTCAGCACCACTGCCACCGTGGCGCCGGCACACACGGCCAGCACGGCGACGGCGAGCACCGCCGCGATGACGCGGTATCCGGCGCCAAGCCTGCGCCGGGAGGAGGCGTCCGCCGTCGTTCCGTAGCGGAACCACAGCCACAGTCCCAGCGCCACAGTGAAAAGGCCGGCCACCCACGGCAGCAGCATGTCGCCCAACCGCATGTGTTCGACGGCCAGCGGCGTCTGGTCGATCCTGAGGAACAACCAGTGGCCGGCCTGTTGGGTGACCGGCACCAGCACCAGGGCCAGCAGGGCGATCAGCGGGGTGGCAATCCCCAGGCGCCGCCTCGCCGCCGGCCAGAGCAGGGTGAGCGCAACGCACAAAGCCGCCAGCGGAACGAACACCACGGTGGCGTGGACCAGGAGCACGTGCAGCGGCAGGGAATTGATTTCGTACTCCACCGGATCCGCTCCTTGTGTCCCAGACCTGGCCCGTCAACCGGTAAGACGCCCGGGTGTTACGTAGCGGTTCAGCCGGGAGGCGGGCGGCCGGTCCATTGTCTTACCCGGCTGCCTGCTCTATGAATGGACTATGACGGCCACGCTGAGAGCCCTGGAAACCGCTGTTCCGGATACCATCCTGATCCAGTCGGAGGCGCGGGACGTGTTCTCCACGCAACCGGGCCTGACGCGCCTGGGACAGCGCCTGGTGACCACATCGTTCGACCAGTCCGGCGTCGACACCCGGTACACCGCCGTCGAGGAACTCACGACGGCCAAGCGGGCGGACAACCCGGTGTTCTTCGACGCCGAATCCCGGCAGTTGCTCTCTCCCAGCACGAAGGTGCGCAACGACATCTTCGCGGACAAGGCCACCCCGCTGTTCATCGAGGCGGCAGGCAAGGCGCTTGCCTCCTGCGAGGGGATCGGCCCGGCGGACATCACACACCTCATCACCGTCTCCTGCACCGGGTTCTTCAATCCGGGACCCGATTACAAGATTGTGCGTGCGCTGGGGCTCAACCCCGCCGTCCAGCGCTACCATCTCGGCTTCATGGGCTGCTATGCCGCGTTCCCGGCCCTGCGGGCAGCCAAGTCGTTCTGCGACGCCGATCCGCAGGCGGTGGTGATGGTCGTATCGGCAGAACTCTGCACGCTGCACGTGCGCACCTCCAACGACCCGGACACCATTGTCGGGTCCTCCCTGTTCGCGGACGGCGCGGCGGCAGCGGTCATCACCGCGCGCGGCCTGGACGAGACCGGTCCTGCCATCCGGCTGGACCACTTCGAAACCGTCCTCACCCCGGTCGGCGAGGAATCCATGGCCTGGAACATCGGTGACGAGGGCTTCGAGATGGTCCTGGGGACCTATGTTCCGCACATTATCGACGAACACATCGTTGGTGCGCTGGAGCCGTTGCTGGCCCGTGAACCGGACGTGGCGGCAAGACCATACCGCGATATTGAGCACTGGGCGATCCATCCGGGCGGCCGCAGCATCTTGGACAAGGTCGAGGCCAAGCTGGAGCTGACCGGGGAACAGCTCGTGCCGGCCCGGGAAACGCTGCGGCGGTACGGGAACATGTCCAGCGCCACCGTGATGTTTGTGCTCAAGCACATTCTGGAGCAACCGGCAGGGTCCGGGGAGGAGCGGATTTGCTCGATGGCCTTCGGCCCGGGCCTGACCGTGGAAACCGGCCTGTTCACCAAGACCGTGCCCGCCGCCACCCTCCAGGCACGCCAGGTTTCCGCGGCAGCGGCGGTGTAGGGCGGGAACGGATCGCCGTGGCCGCCCGCCTGCCGGATCGCAAGGCGTCGACGTTCCTGGCCCTCCGCGCCACGGACGCCGTGGAGGAAATGGACAAGCCGGACTGCGACCCCGCGATGCTTCGGCGCACCTACGCCCAGTTTCCGCTGATCAACCGGGCGGTGTCGGGTTGGCACGGCATCTACCGGCGCCTGCTCCGCCCGCGCCTGGCCGGCCTCGAGGCCCCCACCCTGCTCGATATCGGCTCCGGCGGCGGCGACGTTCCCCGGCTGCTCGCCCGCCTGGCCGCCCGGGACGGCCTGGACCTGCGGATCACGGCGATCGATCCCGATCCGCGCGCCCATGCCTTCGCCGTGTCCCGGCCGCAGTCGCCCGGCCTCGAGTTCCGGCAGGCCTTCAGTTCCGAACTGGTGGCCGAAGGACGCAGCTTCGACGCCGTCGTGTCCAACCACTTGCTGCACCACCTGACCGCCCCCGAGCTGGCAGGCCTGCTGGCGGACTCGCAGCGGTTGTCGCGCGCCCTCGCAGTCCACAGCGACATCATCCGCAGCCGCGCGGCGTATGTGCTGTTCGCCGCCGGGACGCTGCCGTTTTTCCACCGCTCCTTCATCCGCCGGGACGGGCTGACCTCCATCCGCCGCAGCTACACCCCGGAGGAATTGCGCGCCGCCGTCCCGCCGGAGTGGCGGGTGCGGCCCGATTCGCGTTTCCGCCAGCTGGTGATCCATGAGCCCAATGCCTGAGGCGGCGCTCCCCCGGGGCCGGCCTGTTGCAGCGACCGGCGGCCGCCTGCTCGATGTCGCCGTGGTCGGCGGCGGCCCGGTGGGTTTGCTGATGGCCATCCTGCTGGCCCGGCGCGGGGTGGACGTCGCGGTCCTGGAGCGGCGCAGCGCACGCAGCAGCCACTCCCGGGCGATCGGGATCCATCCGCCGGCGTTGGCCGTGCTCGACGACGCGGGCGTGGGTCCGGAGCTGTTGGCGGCCGGCGTCCGCATCCGCCGGGGCGTGGCCCGCAGCCGCGGCCGGGACGTCGCGTCGCTCTCGTTTGACGGCATTCCCGGCGCGCATCCCTACGTGCTGGCCGTGCCGCAGGTCATCACCGAACGGCTGCTGGAAGAACGGCTGGAGGCGCTGCGTCCCGGGGCGGTGCGCCGCGCGGTGGCGGTGCAGGGGGCGTACGACGACGGCGCGACCGTGACGTTGTCCTGTCGCCGGGGCGCGGGACCGGAACCGGCGGCGGCGGGCACGGGCAGGGCACCGGCACCGCCTGCCGGCGTGGCACCGGCTGCCGCTGCGGAGACGGTGCGGGCAAGGCTGGTGGTGGCGGCCGACGGCGCCTATTCCGCCCTGCGCCGCCAACTCGGCGTCCCGGTGCGAACGCGGGTGTATCCGGACGCCTACCTGATGGGAGACTTCGCCGACACCACCGGCGACGGCAGCACCGCCGTGCTCTATTTGGAGGCCGGCGGCATCGTCGAATCCTTCCCGCTCCCCGGGGGTACCCGGCGCTGGGTGGCCAGGATGCCCGGCGTGGTCAGCCATCCGACGCCGGACGGCCTCGCCTCCCTGGTCGCGCGGCGCACCGGGACGGGGCCGGACCCCGGCAGCTGCTCCATGCTCAGCGCCTTCGCCGTCAGCTCCCGGACGCCGCGGCGGCTGGTAGCCGGACGCGTCGCGCTGGTCGGCGACGCAGCACACCAGGTGAGTCCGATCGGCGGGCAGGGCATGAATTTGGGCTGGCTGGATGCCGCAGCCCTGGCTCCGATCGTGGCCGCGGCCCTGGCGGGCGAGCCGACGGGCATGGCGTTGCGGAGATTCGAGGCGGACCGGCGGCGGGCGGCCAACACCGCCGTCTGGCAGGCGCACCTCAACATGGCCCTGGGCAGGCCGTTGCCGCCGCCGGTGCTCGCGGCCCGCAACCGCCTGTTCAGCACGCTCACCCGCTTCCCCGGAGTGCAGGACACGGTGGCCAGCCGCTTCACCATGCACTGATCCGTCATCAAGCGGCCGGGGCCTACCCGGGCGGCTAAAGTGGCTGCTAGACAAATTCGGCGGCACGTCGATTTTCCCGAGCCGGAGACGTCCCGGCTGACACGGTCTGGAGGTGGGCATGGTCGGCGCGGAGCGCATCGCCGTGCTGTCGCTGCACACCTCGCCGCTGGCCCTCCCCGGCGGGGGCGATGCCGGCGGGATGAACGTCTACGTGCGCGCCCTGGCGCGGGAACAGGCGGCGCTGGGCACCGCCGTCGACGTTTTCACCCGCTCCCTGCATGACGGGCAGGAACCCGTGGAACATCCCCGGGCCGGCGTCCGCGTGATCCATCTGGACGGAGCCCCCGCCGACGCGGTAACCAAGGAAGACCTGCCGCAGCGGTTGGCCGCGCTGGAGGCTTCGCTGCGGCAGTTCACGCAGCGGGACGGGGCACGGTACGACGTGCTGCACTCGCACTACTGGCTTTCGGGTGCCGTGGGGCTGCGGCTGCAGCACGACTGGCACATTCCGCTGGTGCACTCGATGCACACGATGGGGCTGGTCAAAAACCTGCACCTGCAGCCCGGCGAACCGCCCGAGCCGGCCTCCCGGATCGACGGGGAGCAAGCCATAGCGTCCGGAGCCGGCCGGCTGATTGCCAATACCCTGACCGAGGCGGCCGAGTTGGTCGATCTCTACGGCGCGGACGAGGGGACGGTGGACGTGATCCCGCCCGGGGTGGACCTGCACACCTTCCGCCCCGACGGCCGCCGCGCGGACCGGGAGGCGGCGGGCATCGGCCCGGATACCTTCCACCTGGTGTTTGCCGGCCGCATCCAGGTACTGAAAGGGCCGCAGGTCCTGCTGGCCGCCGCGGCCGAACTGCGCCGCCAACGGCCCGACATCCGGCTGCGCGTGTCCATCATCGGCGAGATCAGCGGGTCCGCCGGGCTTGACCTGCCGGCGCTGGCCGGGAAGCTGGGGCTGGCGGACACCGTGACGCTCTCGCCCCCCGTGGAGCCGCGCGCCTTGGCGGCCACCTTCCGCAGCGCCGATGTGGTGGCGGTCCCGTCCTTCAGCGAATCCTTCGGCTTGGTCGCCCTGGAAGCGCAGGCGTGCGGTACGCCCGTCGTTGCCACCAACGTGGGCGGGCTGCCGGTGGCGGTCAGCCACGGGCTCACCGGGCTGCTGGTGGACGGGCACGACCCGGTCCGGTGGGCGGGGGCCCTCCGCGAGCTCCACGACTACCCGGAGTTCCGCCGGCGGCTGGGCGCCAATGCCGCGGTGCACGCCTCGTCCTTTGGCTGGGAGCAGACCGCCGCGCTGACGGCGCACAGCTACCAGCTCGCGGTCGACCACTTCCGCCGCTGAGCCTTGCGGTGCCGGCATGATCTGGGATCCGGGCAGCCGCACGGCTAGGATTCATGGGTGCCAACCCCCGATTTCCGCATCCGCCGCGCCACCCCAGACGACATCCCGGCCACACTCGACATGAAGCTCGCCGCCTGGCGGGAAACCTACTCGTCCCAGCGGCCGGAGAGCTTCTTCGCCGCCGAAGCGGCCCGGCGGGACCAGCAGATCGACTGGTGGTCGCGCGGGCTGGCGGCGGGGGCGGAGCTGTGGGTCGCCGAAGACCCCGCCGGACGGATCATCGGCTGCTCGGGCGGCGGCCCCATGCAGGACGACGACGCCGACGCCGGCGTGCCGCACGAACTGCAGATGCTCTACGTGCTGGCGGAGGCCTACGGGACCGGGCTCGGGCGGCAACTGCTGGAGGCGGCGATCGGTGGCGGGCCCGCGCTGCTCTGGGTCCTCGAGGACAACCCGCGCGCCCAGGCGTTCTACCGCAAGCACGGATTCGGCCCGGACGGACGCCGCGAGCCCCTGACCGGCCTGTGGGAAGGCCTGCACGAGATCCGGATGGTCCGGCGGGGCGGCTAAACCCGTTCGAGCTCGGCGCGAATGGCGGCGATGCCGCGCCACACCTCCTGGAAGCTGGTGGACAGCGGCGAGAGCCCCAGCCGGAGGCCGTCGGGCTCGCGGAAGTCCGGTATCACTCCCTGCTCCCAGAGCCTGCCGGTGATTTGCTTGAAGTCCGGGTGGTCGATGGTGACGTGGCCGCCGCGTTCCGCCGGATCAAGCGGCGAGGCGATGGCGACGCCGAAACCGGCCAGCGCCTCCTGCACGGCCTCGACGGCAAACCCGGTCAGGGCGATCGACTTTTCCCGGACCGCCGCCAGCCCGGCCTCGTCGATGAGGGCGACCATGTCCTGGAGGGCGGTCATGCCGATGATCGGCGGAGTTCCGGACGTGAACCGGCGGATCCCGCCGGCCGGCTGGTACCCCTGACCCATCTCGAAGGGTTTGGCGCTGCCTAACCAGCCCTGGATCGGCTGGCTCAGGTGCTGGTGCTCGGTCCGCACGTAGGCCCAGGCCGGGGCGCCCGGACCGCCGTTAAGGTACTTGTAGCTGCAGCCTGCGGCCAGGTCGACGCCCCAGCCGTCCAGTTCCACGGGCAGCACCCCGGCGGAATGGCACAGGTCCCACAAAACCAGGGCACCGGCGTCGTGCGCGGCGGCGGTGATGGCCGGGATGTCCGCAACATAGCCGGAGCGGTAGGCCACGTGGCTGAGCAGCACGAGCGCTGTGTCGGGCCCCACGGCGGCCCGGACCGCTTCCGCCGTCACTCCCCCGGCGTGCGGGGGCTCGAGCCAGTCCAGCTCCAGGCCGCACTCGACGGCGATGCCTTCCACGATAAAGCGGTCGGACGGAAAATTGTCCCGGTCCACCAGGATGCGCCGGCGCCCTGGCCGCGCATCGATCGCGGCGCGGGCCAGCTTGTACAGCAGCACCGTGGTGGAGTCGGCCACCACGCATTGTCCCGGCGCGGCTCCCAGCACGACCCGGCCCAGCTCGTCGCCGATCTGCTCCGGCAGCTGGAGCCAGACCTCGTCCCAGGCCCGGATCAGCCGGCCGCCCCACTGCTGCGCCATGACGTCCCGGACGCGCTCGATGCTGGCGGCCAGCGGCCGGCCCAGCGAATTGCCGTCGAGGTAGGCCACGACGGCGTCGTCGTCGTGGCCCGCGAACCGGGTCCGGTATCCGGCCAGCGGGTCTGCGGCGTCAAGCATCCGGGCGCGGTCACGCAACTGATCGTCGTTGGTCATACGGCAAGCATAGAGGCGGCTGCCGCGGGGCCGCCGAACCGCGGCGCGAAGATTCCGAAAATAGTTTCCGGGCCTGTCGATATCCACGGCCCCCGTTCGACGGCATAGTAGAAGGCGCATGCCTGCGTCTCGTTCCGAGAAGGAGAAAAGCCATGAAGTACATGTTCATCATGCGGTCCACGGATGAAGCCCTTGAGGCGTCCAAATCCATGCCGTTCGAAGAAATGATCAACAAGATGGGCGCCTACAACGAGGCGATGATCAACGCCGGCGTCATGCTGGCGGGAGAAGGCCTGGCGGATCTTTCCGACGGCAGCGGATTCGTCGTGGACTTCTCGGAGGAGCCGCCGATTGTGACCGACGGCCCGTACGGCGAAACGCACGAACTGTTCAACGGTTTTTGGATCGTCCAGGTGGCCTCCAAGGAGGAAGCCGCGGAGTGGGCCAGCCGCTGCCCGCTGGGACCGGGCTCAAAGCTGGAGGTCCGCCGCGTGACCGAGGCCGCCGATTTCGCGGACTTCGCCGACAACGAGTACATCCGGAAGGAAGAAGGATGGCGCGAGGAAGAGGCGAGGCTCCGCTCGGAGAACGCCTGACCCCCGGAGCCGAGGCCCGGGAGCCCGGGGCGGCGGGAGCCGAGGCCCAGGCGCCCGGGGAGGCGGGGGTTGAGGCCCAGGCGGCAATCCGGCGCCGGATCGATGCGTTGTGGCGGATCGAGGGCGCCCGGATTGTCGCCGCCCTGGCCCGTGCCACCGGGGATGTCGGTTTCGCCGAGGACGTCGCGCAGGAAGCCGTGGCCGATGCGCTGGCCCGGTGGCCGCACGCCGGCGTCCCCAGCAACCCGGCGGCGTGGCTGACCACCGTGGCCAAGCGCCGGGCCATCGACTCCTGGCGCCGGGCCGAACGCCTGGAGGACCGTTACCAGGTGCTGGCCCGCGGGCTGCGGGACGAGGAAGACCTGGGTTGGGACCCCGTACCCGACGACGTGCTCCGGCTCGTCTTTACCGCCTGCCACCCGGTCCTCTCGCGGGAAGCGCAGGTATGCCTGACGCTGCGGGTCGTCGCCGGCCTCTCCGCCGAGGAGATCGGCCGGCTCTTCGTGATTCCGGTCGCCACGGTTCAGCAGCGCATCGTCCGGGCCAAGAAAACCCTGGCCGTGGCGAAGGTCCCCTTCGAAGTCCCCGAACCGAACGACTGGGGCCCGCGGCTGGGCGCCGTCCTGCGGGTGGTCTACCTCCTGTTCACGGAAGGGTACGCGGCGACCTCCGGGAACCGTTGGATCCGGTCGGACCTGGCCGGCGAAGCCCTGCGGATCGGACGCGTCCTGGTGTCACTGGTGCCCCGGGAGCCCGAAGCGCACGCACTGGTGGCCCTGATGGAGTTCCAGGCGTCGCGTTTCGGCGCCCGCACCCGGCCCGACGGCAGTCCGGTCCTGCTCGCCGACCAGGACCGGACGCGTTGGGACCGCGCCCAGATCGAACGCGGCCGAGCCGCCCTGGCCAGGGCCGACGCGCTGGGCCGCGGCCGGGGCAGCTACGCCCTGCAGGCGGCCATCGCCGCATGCCATGCGGCCGCCCCCAGCGTCGCCGGCACCGACTGGGCGCAGATCGTGCTGCTCTACGAAGCGCTTGGCCGGGTGGCGCCGAGCCCGGTGGTGGAGCTCAACCGTGCTGTGGCAGTGTCCATGGCCACCGGCCCCGCCACCGCCCTGGCGATCGTGGACCGGCTGGCCTCGGAAGGCGCCCTGCGCGGCTCCCACCTGCTCCCGAGCGTCCGCGGCGAGCTGCTGGCCCGGCTCGGCCGGGCGGACGAGGCCCGCTCCGAGTTCGCCGCCGCCGCCGCCCTGGCGAAGAATGATCGCGAACGGGAGGTCCTCGAACGCCGGGCCGTCACCGGCTGACCCGGTCCGGCCACGCCGCTCAGCCGGCGAGCGTGTGGACGCTGCCCGTGAAGTGCAGCCGGTGGCTGCGCTCCCCCCAGCCGGTGAACTCGGAAGCTTCCCAGGACCCGTCGCGTTCCGTGTCATGGATCCTGACGGCCACGGTGGCGGGCAGGAAGACCGGAGCGGCAAAGTCGATGCGCCAGCTGAAGGGTTCGCTGGCCGTGGCTTCCACGCTGGTCAGGACCCGGGAGGCCAGGTACATCCCGTGGGCGATGGACCGCTTGAGCCCCAACATCTTCGCGGACACCGCGCTCAGGTGGATCGGGTTGAAGTCGCCGGACACCCCGGCGTACTCGCGCCCGGCCTCCGGCCCGAGCCGCCAGCGGGCCGTCGGCTGCGGCGGCGTGAAATCGGCGCGCTCCGGGCGGGCTGCCTTGTCCAGGCCGGGCAGGTAGACCGCCTTGGCCAGGTAGTCCGAGACACCTTCCCACACGGCCTCGCCGTCGGCCTCGATCCGGGTGTGCAGTTCGACCTGCGTGCCCGCGTGGTGGCCGCGGAGGCCCTCGGCCCAGGCCGTGACGGCCAGGGGCTCGGTGAAGTGGACCGGCCGCAAGTGCCGCACCCGATTGGCCAGATGGACCATGCCGAGCAGCGGCAGCGGAAAGTCCGGCCGCGTCATCACGCTCATCGCCACGGGGAACGCGACCGAGTGCAGGAACACGGAGGGCAGGGTGTCCCGCACGGTGCCGTGGACCAACTGCTGGAACCCGCTGATCCGCTCGGGGGTGATCTGCACTCCGTGCAGGGTATGCCGCGCCGCCGGGACCTGCTCGGCGTGCTGTCCCACGCCCAGCTTGTGCCGCGCGGCCGTCGACGCCGCCGTCAGGTAGAGGCGCGAGAGCGTGGGCATCTCCCCCAGGATGACTTCGTTCATGCGCCGACCATGCTTTGCCCGCAGACCCGCAGGGTTTGGCCGTTGATGCCGCCCGCAGCATCGCTGGCCAGGAAGGAGACGGCCTCGGCGACATCGCGCGGCTGTCCGCCCTGTTGCAGCGAGGAGAGCCGGCGTGCCACTTCCCGGGTCAGGAACGGCATCCGGGCGGTCATGTCCGTCTCGATGAAGCCCGGTGCCACGGCGTTGATGCTGCCGCCGGCGTCGGCGAACCCGGCGGCCGAGGCCCGGACCATTCCGATGATTCCCGCCTTCGACGCGGCGTAATTGGTTTGCCCGCGGTTGCCCGCAATGCCGCTGGTCGAGGCCAGCGAAACCACGCGCGGCCGCCCGCGGAACGCGCCCGAGGCCAGCAGCTGCCCGTTCATCGTCAGCTGCGAGGTGAGGTTGACGGCGATCACGGAGTCCCATTTGGCCTGGTCCATGTTGGCCAACAGTTTGTCCCGGGTGATGCCGGCGTTGTGGATCACGATGTCCAGTCCGTGGTGCCGCTCCACGGCATGGGCGGCGATCTTCGCGCCGGCATCGGCCGCGGTGATGTCCAACTGCAGGGCGGTGCCGCCCACCCGGTTCGCGACCTGCGCCAGCTGTTCCCCCGCCGCGGGGACATCGACGACGACGAGTTGTGCGCCGTCGCGGTGCAGGGTCTCGGCGATGGCAGCGCCAATGCCGCGCGCGGCGCCGGTGACGACGGCGACCTTGCCGGTCAGCGGACGGTCCGGATCCGCGGGGAGCGAGCCGTCGTCGGAGCCGACCAGCAGGAACTGCCCGCTGACGTAGGCGCTCCGGGCCGAGAGCAGGAAGCGCAGGGGTCCCAGGACGGCCGGTGCTCCGGCGTCCACGCCTTCGCCGAGCAGGATGCCGTTGGCGGTGGCGCCGCCGCGCAGCTCATGGGCCAGTGACCGCAGCGACCCGTCCACCGCCTGGCGCGCGGCGGCCTGCGCGGGCCGGGCGGCGCCGTCGGCGGGCCGGGATACGGTGATCACGCGGCCGCCGGGGGCCAGGTCCCTGAGGCTGGCGCCGGCGCTGAGCATGGGCTCCGACAGGTCCTCGGGCGCTTCCAGCTCGTCGAGCACCAGCACGATGCCGCCGAGGCGTTCCTTTGGTGCCGCATGCCGGCGAACGTCGAGGTCCCACCCGAGCATTTCCTTGGCCACCGTGTCGGCGCCGGCGCCCGCGCCGAGCACCAGGACAGGTCCGGGCAGCAGCGGTGCGCCGGGCCGGTAGCGCCGCAGCACGGCCGGCTGCGGCAGCCCCAGCTTCTTGGCCAGGCTCTTCACCGGTCCGGCGTTGACCAAATCCACGTACCGGTCGGTCATCAGTTCGCCTCCAGGATGGCGACGACGCCCATGCCGCCTGCGGCGCAGACGGAAATCAGGCCGCGCGTGGTGCGGGACTCGGCGTCGGCCTTCTCGCGCAGCATCTTGGCCAGGCTGGCCACCAGGCGTCCGCCGGTGGCCGCGAAGGGATGGCCGGTGGCCAGAGAGGAGCCATTGATGTTGAGGCGGGTCCGGTCGATGGCGCCCAGGGGCTTCTCGAGGCCCAGCTTGTTGCGGCAGAACTCCTCGCTTTCCCACGCGGCCAGGTGGCACAGCACCGTCCCGGCGAAGGCCTCGTGGATCTCGAAGAAATCGAAGTCGGCGAACGTCAGGGCCTGCCGGGCCAGCAGCCGGGGCACGGCATAGGCCGGCGCCATCAGCAGTCCTTCCTTGCCGTGCACAAAATCAACGGCGGCGGCCTCGGAGTCCACCACCTCCGCCAGCACCGGCAGGTCGTTACTCCGGGCGTACTCTTCCGAACTGAGCAGCACGGTGGAGGCCCCGTCGGTCAGCGGCGTGGAGTTGCCGGCCGTCATGGTTGCCTCGGCGCCGAGGTTCTTGCCGAACACCGGCTGCAGCTTGCCCAGCTTCTCCAAGGTGGTGTCGGCGCGCAGGTTGGAGTCCTTGGCCAGGCCCCGGTAGGGCGTCATGAGGTCATCGAAAAACCCGCGCTCGTAAGCTGCCGCCAGGTTGTGGTGGCTGGCCAGGGCGAGTTCGTCCTGCGCGTCGCGGCTGATGTTCCAGGCCGCGGTGGTCAGCGCCTGGTGCTCGCCCATCGACAGCCCTGTCCTCGGCTCGGCCGTGCCCGGCGCGTTGGGGGCCAGATCCTTGGGCCGCAACTTGGCGATGGCGGTCAGCTTCTGCTGCATGCTCTTGGCGCGGTTCAGTTCCAGGAGGACGGCCCGGAGGCCCTCGCTGACGGCGATCGGTGCGTCCGAGGCGGAGTCCACGCCGCCGGCGATGGCGGAGTCGATCTGCCCCAGTTTGATCTTGTTCGCCAGGCCCATCACGGTTTCCAACCCGGTGGCGCACGCCTGCTGCAGGTCGTACGCAGGTGTTTGCGGTGAAAGCGCCGAGCCGAGCACCGCCTCGCGGGTGAGGTTGAAGTCGCGCGAGTGTTTAAGGACAGCGCCGGCGGCCACCTCGCCGATGCGTTCGTCCTGCAGCCCGAACCGTGCCACCAGCCCGTCCAGGGCCGCGGTGAGCATGTCCTGGTTGCTGGCCTGGGTGTAGGCTCCGTTCGCGCGGGCGAAGGGGATGCGGTTGCCGCCGACGACTACTGCCCTGCGCAGTCCGTTGGCGGAGCGGGTGCCGGTGGCGTCAGGTGAAGTGGCCATGTGGGCTCTCCTCGATTGGGTGCGGAGCGGAACAAACGACAGTTACCGTAACCAAGCGTACCTGATACGCTGAGTTACGTGAACACCGCCACAGGCCGCCAGGCCGCCTCGAATCCGGCGACGCCCGCGGACGGCCGCTCGGCCCGTTGGGACCGTCACCGGACGGAACGCCGCCGGGAGCTGATCCGGGCGGCGCGGCACGCGGTGCACCGGCTTGGCCCCGATGCGTCCATGGAGGAGATCGCGGCGGCGGCCGGGACGTCCAAGCCCGTCTTCTACCGCTACTTCGGCGACAAGGCCGGCCTGCAGCGGGCCATGGGCGAGGTGGTGATCGGCCGGATGCAGGCCCGGCTCCAGGAGGCCGCCGCCACCGCGACCACGGCCCGGGAGGGCCTGCACGCCATGGTGTCGGTCTACCTGCAAATGGCCGAATCCTCGCCGCACGTGTACGCGTTCGTCACCCGGGCCGCGCCGTCCGAGCCGCCGGCCGCACCGCAACCCGGCGCGGAGGAAACTCGGCCGGCCGGTGCACCGGCCGCCGCCACGGAGGACGGCAGTTCCGCCGTCCTGCAGGACTTTTTCGCCAACGTCACCGCCATGATCGAGGCTCCGCTGCGCGGCCACCTGGCCGCGGCAGCGGGGAATGCCGCGGAATTGGCGGCCGCATCCTACTGGCCCCGGGCCGCCATCGGCATGGTGCGTGCGGCCGGTGAATGCTGGCTGGCGGCTCCCGCCGATGAAACCAAGCCGAGCCGGGAAGTCATGACGGGCCTGCTCACCCAATGGCTGCTGGGTGGCGTCGCACCGGACAACGGAGCTCCCGCAGCTGGCTCCGGGCCACCCGGCCGTTCCCGCAACGCCCCGGGCATGGACTGACCGCCCGCACCCGGCCGCCCCGCCCCGCCGCCTTCCCCGGCCCCACCGACACACACCTGACGACCGAAGGAACATCCGATGACGTATACGCCCGCCCTGGAAACCCCGGAACCGGTTGAAGACAACGGAGCCACCGTGGATGTGGCCGAACTCGGCCGGCTCCTGCTGGGCCGCTGGGCCGACATCCGCCAGGCGGCACGCGACCTGGCCGGCCGCCCGGAACTCCACCGCATCGACGGGCTGACGATGGAGGAGCACCGGCAGCGGGTCTTCGGGCAGTTGAAGTACCTGGTGGACACCGGCGCCGTGCATCGTGCCTTCCCCGCACGGCTCGGCGGCGAAGACAATCACGGCGGCAACGTGGCCGGTTTCGAGGAACTCGTCACCGCCGACCCCTCGCTGCAGATCAAGGCCGGTGTGCAGTGGGGCCTGTTCGGCGCGGCGGTGCTGCACCTGGGCACCCGGGAACACCATGACCAGTGGCTGCCGGACATCATGAGCCTCAAGACGCCGGGCGCCTTCGCCATGACCGAAACCGGCCACGGATCCGACGTGGCAAGCATCGCCACCACCGCCACCTACGAACCGGCCACGCAGGAATTCGTCATCCACACACCCTTCCGGGCCGCGTGGAAGGACTACCTGGGAAACGCCGCCAACGACGGCCTGGCCGCGGTGGTGTTCGCGCATCTCATCACCCGGGGCGTCGACCACGGCGTCCACGCCTTCTATGTGCCCATCCGGGACGAACAGCACAACTTCCTGCCCGGCATCGGCGGCGAAGACGACGGTTACAAGGGCGGGCTCAACGGCATCGACAACGGCCGCCTGCACTTCGACCATGTCCGCATCCCGCGCGCCAACCTGTTGAACAGGTATGGCGACGTGGCCGAGGACGGCACCTACACCTCCCCCATCGCCAGCCCGGGCCGCCGCTTCTTCACCATGCTGGGAACCTTGGTGCAGGGCCGCGTGTCGCTCGACGGCGCCGCGGTGGCCGCCAGCAAGGTAGCCCTGGCCATCGCGGTGCGCTACGGCACCGAGCGCCGGCAGTTCAATGCGTCCTCGGACACCTCCGAAGAGGTCTTGCTGGACTACCAGCGCCACCAGCGGCGCCTGCTGCCGCGGCTGGCCACCACCTACGCGGCGTCCTTCGCGCACGAACAATTGCTGGAGAAGTTCGACGACGTGTTCTCCGGCGCCCACGACACCGACGAGGACCGGCAGGACCTGGAAACCCTGGCCGCCGCCCTGAAGTCGCTCAGCACGTGGCACGCGCTGGACACCCTGCAGGAGTGCCGGGAGGCCACCGGCGGGGCAGGTTTCCTGGCCGAAAACCGCTTCGCGGCGCTGCGCGCCGACCTGGACATCTACGCGACCTTCGAGGGCGACAACACGGTGCTGCTGCAGCTGGTCGCCAAGCGGCTGCTCGCGGACTACGCCAAGGAGTTCCGCCACGCAGACTTCGGCGTGATGGCCCGGTGGGTTGCCCACCAGGCGGCCGACGCCACCTTCCACCGCACCGGCCTGCGCCAGGTGGCCCAGACGTTCGCGGACAGCGGTTCGGAGCGCAAGAGCGCCAACTACCTGAAGGATCCGGAGTCGCAGCGCCAGCTGCTCACCGACCGGGTCTCCACCATGGTCGCCGGCATCGGCGGCGCGCTCCGCAATGCCACGAGGCTGCCGCAGGCGGAGGCCGCGGCGCTGTTCAACGAACACCAGCATGAGCTGATCGAGGCCGCCCGCGCACACGCGGAACTGCTGCAGTGGGAGGCCTTTACCGCCGCACTCGGGCAGATCGACGACGACGGTACCCGCCGGGTGCTGACCTGGTTGCGGGACCTGTTCGGCCTGTCGCTGGTGGAGAAAAACCTGGGCTGGTACCTCATGCACGGGCGGCTCTCCGCCCAGCGCGCCCGCATCCTTGGGGGGTACGTCAACCGTCTGCTGTCCCGGCTCCGCCCGCATGCCCGCGACCTCGTGGACGCCTTTGGCTACGGGCCGGAGCATCTGCGCGCGAAGATTGCCACCGGCGCCGAGCAGGAACGCCAGGACGACGCCATGGCCTATGCCCGCTCGCGGCGGGCCAGCGGCGACGCCCCGGTGGACGAGAAGGTGCTCGTCGCCCGCCGGAAGGCCGCCGAGAAGCTCGCCGCGCGACGCCAAAAGCTGCCGGCTAGCAGCTAGGCGAACGACGGCGAGGCCAGGCCGGAGGCGATCCGTTTCGCCACGGCGGGCACACCGCCGTCGTCAGCGGGGTAACCCAGGGCGACGCGGCGCCGCCACGGCGGGCACGCCGCCGTCGTCAGCAGGCATCCCCGGGCGACACGGCCCACCCGTGGCGGCCGCCGCCGTCGTCAGCGCAGTTGGAGCGGCTAAGATTTTCTGGGCCCGCTTTTCCCTTCCGCGGGCGGAAAGCACAGCATGTCCTTCACCCAGAACGCCCTTGCCCGCTGGCAGGAGCTGCAGGCCTTGTCCGCGACGCCGGGCCTCAAGCTCGCCGCCGCCAGCCCGTGGGTGCCCGCGCTGTTCCGGACCGCTTTCACCCGCTCCCGGCCGCAGCTGCCGCTGGAGGAGTTCCACCGCAACACCGACGCGATCCTGGCCGAGCTGCGGCGCGCCGGGGTGCCGCTGCGGGAGGATTGGTCCGCCCGCCAGTACGCGGACGACTGGGTGGCCCGCAGGTTCCTCTCCCGCCTGCGCGAGGGCGGGCGGTTCGTTTACGAGCCCACCGAAGCGACAGTGCGCTTTTTGGAGTATCTGGACGGCTTGACCGGGGCTTCCTCCTCCCTGAACAGCTCCCGCCTGGCCACGCTGCTCACCCGGGTCGAGGCCCTGGCCCATGAGACCGATCCCGACCCCGAGGCGCGCATTGCCGTGCTCCGGGCCGAAATCGCCGAACGGCAGGAAAAGATCCGCGCGCTGGAAGCAGGCGACGCGCCGGCGGCGGTGCCCGCAGCCGCGGCGGCGGAGGCGGCACGCGACATCCTGGCGCTGGCGGCCGGGCTGCCGGCCGACTTCAAGCGGATGCGCGACGGCTTGGAGCGCATGCTGCACACGCTGCGCGCCGAAATCGTCGAGTCGAATGCCACCAAGGGCATCACCATGGGCGAGGTGCTCGACGCCGACAAACGGCTGCGCGGCACCAGCGAAGGCCGGACGTACGAGAGCTTCACGGCGTTCCTGAACGACGAGGACCAGCAGCAGCGCTTCCGGCAGGCGATCGCCGACGTGCTCGAGCGGGACTTCGCCGACGGCCTGGAGCCGGAGGACCGGAGGGCCCTGCAGCAGCTCATGCCCCAGTTGCGGGCGCAGGCGGCCGAGATCCACCGCATCTACGGGCGGCTCTCGGAGAGCATGCACACCTTCGTGCAGTCGGACGACTACCGCGAATCGGTCCAGCTGCGCCAGGCGATTCGGGCTGCCGAGGCCGCGATCTTCAAGTCGCGGCACAGCCTGCCGGGCCGGCGTGCGGTGGTACCGGCGCCGCAGTTGTACGGCTCCGGCTTCGAATCGGTGAGCATGATCCGGCTCTACGACCCGCAGGATCACCAGGCGCCGGCGAAGTTGCCGCCGCCGCCCGAGTTCACCGAAGCGGACATCCGCCGCGCGGTACGCACGCCGCAGGCTGACGCCGAGGTGCTCTCCCGTGCGGTGCGCACCGCCGTCGAAGCACGCGGGCCGGCGCCGTTGTCGGCGGTCTACGACCAGCTGGAACCGGAACACCGGCACCTGAACAGCCTGCGCTGGCTGCTGCACCGGGCCTTGAATACCGGCGGCGTGCTCGATCCGGACGCGACCGACAGCGTGACCCTGATCCAAATCGACGGCAGCGAACGAACCGCGGTGCTGCCCGCCGTCACTTTCACGAAAGCTGCAGACTAATGAACGAGTTGACCGAGGACGAGTTGACCGGGGTTTCCGCCCATCCGCCCGCAGGGCCCGAGGACGCGGCCGCACCGGAGGAAGCGGATCCCGCCGAGGCTGCCGGGCCGGAGGAGGCGGATCCCGCCCAGGCTGCCGGGCCGGAGGAGGCGGATTCCGCCGAGGCTGAGGAGGCGACCGCCCGCAACGAGATGGTGGACGGGCCCGAACTCTTCGACGGCGATACCGGCAAGCTGCCCCTGAAGCTGCGCCAGGCCCTGGTCCGGCTGCTGCGCGGCCCCTACCTGCACGCCGGCTCCACGGACCGGGTCTACGACACCGTGGTGGAACACCGCCGCGTCCTCGCCTCCCGGCTCAGCGAGCTGTTCCTGCAACTGGTCATCGACGAAGACCGCAAGGTCGCCATGCTGCGGCCTGTCCCCATGGCCGAACCGCACACCAACGCCCTGCAGCGGCAGCGGGAGATGACGCGCGAGGAGACGCTGCTGCTCCTGCGCATGCGGCTCGTCCAGGATCGCCACGCCGGCACCGGGACGGAGCCGCTGATCAGCCGGGCCGACGTGATCGACGTGCTGCAGGACTACGTGGACCCCGAACAGCACGACGCCAAACACGTCGAGGACCTGGCCGATGCCTCCATCCGCAAGCTGTCCAACGAGCGCCGGCTGCTGGAAGCCACCGAACTTTCGGACGTGTGGGTCATTTCCCCGGCCCTGCCGCTGGCCTTGCCCTTCGAGAACATCGGCGACATTCCGGCGGTGATCGGCTCGCTGGCCGGTACTCTCCCGCCGGCCGGCGAGGCGCCGGAGACGGACCAGTTGGCTGTCGAGGGCGAGGAGGCCTGACATGAGCATCGAGACGATCCTGCCCCTGGACGGGCTGCTCAATCCCGGCCAGCACCGCCTCAGCCGCGTGCAGCTGGTCAATTGGGGCACCTTCGACGGCTCCCACTCCATCCGCGTGGACCGCGCCGGAACGTTGCTGACCGGCGGCTCCGGGGTGGGCAAGTCCACCATCTTCGACGGCATGCTGCAGGTGCTGGACGCGCGGCCGAAGATGAACGAGGCCGCCCAAACCAGCGCCGGCAGCGCCGCCGAGGAACGGCGCACCGCGTTCAGCTACATGCGCGGACGGCTGGGCGCCACCCCGGCGGACGGCGACGGGTCCCGGAACGCCACGTTCTACCAGCGTCCCGGTGCCACCTGGTCGGCGGTCTGCCTGACCTTCGACAACGCCCTGGGGCAGACCACCAGCCTGTCCGTGCTGCTGGACCTGCCGGCCAACGGGACCGAACACAATGTGGGCCGTTTCTATGTGCTGCATAACAAGGCCCTGGACATTCCCGCTTTGGAGGCCCGCATGCTGGGCCGGTTCAGCAAGACCTCGCTGGAGGCCCTGTTGCCGGGCAGCCAGGTCTTCGATTCGCACAAGGCGTTTGCCGAGCGATTCCGGCAAGCGCTGGGCATCGACCAGGAAAAGGCCTTCGGCCTGCTGCGGACGCTGCAGACGGGCAGGGGCCTGGGCGGCACCGTGAACGACTTCTTCCGCAACCATGTGCTGGACACGCCCCGGACGCTGGCCGCCGCGGAGGAGGCCGTGGAAGACTTCAGCCACCTCAGCAGCATCAGGCGGCAGCTGGAACGCGCCCGGCAGCAGCGGGACCTGCTGGCCCCCGTGCCCCGACTGCATCGGGAGCTGCAGCAGGCGCAGGCCGGGCTGGAGCGCAACCGCGTGTTGGCGGACGAGGCCCTGCCGCTCTACCGGCGACGTTTGGCGCTGGACTGCCATGGCCGGCAGATCGACCGGCTGGAAGCGGAAGCAACGGCGGCGACGGCCGCGCTGGCAACCGCCGAAGCGGCACGCGACGGGCTCCGGGAGAAGGCGGCGTCGCTCAGGGCGCGCTACGGCAGCGAAGGAGGCTCCGCCGTCGCCACCCTGGAACGGGAGCTGGCGGCGGCCCAGGCCGAGCTGCGGGCCCGCCAGTCCGTCGAAGATGCCCTCCGGGGCGAGCTGGCGGCCGCCGGGATTGAAGCAGATTTCAGTCCCGCCGGCCTCGCTGCCGCGCGCAGCCGTGCCGCCGTGCTGGCCAAGGACCTGGCCAAGGCGGCCGAGTCGGCCCGCGAACGGAGCAACGATGCCCAGGGCGAGGCCTGGACCCTCAAGGGCCGGATCCGTGCGCTGGAGGAAGAAATCGAGTCCTTCCGGCGCCGCACCAGCAACATCCGTCCCGACAGCCTGGAGCGCCGCCGGCAGATCTGTGCCGCCACCGGCATCGCGGAAGAGGAACTTCCGTTCGCCGGCGAGCTGATCGACATGGCCGCCGCCGAGGCCCGCTGGCGCCCGGCTGCCGAACGCGCACTGCGGTCGTTGGCCGCCGCAATGCTGGTCCCGGGCGACCGGATGAAGGCCGTCACGCGCTACCTGAACGAGCACAATATCCGTGGCTTCCTGCGGATCATCGACGTCAGCGCCCCGCTGGACGGAAAGGCCGACGCCGGCGACGACGACCTGGTCACCAAACTGGTCACCAAGGATTCCGCCATGGGGCACTGGGTCCGGCGCAAGATCACGGCGCACTACGACTACGTCTGCGTCGACGACCCGGACGAACTGGCACACGTCGCCCGCGGCGTCACCCTGGGCGGCGCGGTAAAGCGCAGCAGCAGCACCACGGAAAAGGACGACCGGCACACCGGGGCGTCCGATTATTTGCTCGGCTTCGACAACCAGGACAAGATTGCCGCCCTCGCCGCGCGGTTGTTGGAACTGCGCGAGACGTACGGCACGGCGGATGCCGAATCCGCCGAACGCGCCCGCGAGCAGCAGGATCTGGGCCGCCGGCTGGCCGCAGCCAAGGCCGTGGCGGCCGACACACGCGACTGGGAGGAGGTTTCCGCCGAAGCACACGCCGCCGCCGTGGCCGCGGCGGCGGAACGCCTGGAGCAGGCCCGGGATGCCAACGCGGACCTGGAGCAGTTGCGGTTCGAGCTGGAAACGGCGGAACTGGACCTCACGGCCGCCACGGAGAAGATCGGTGTGCTCAAGGGCGACGCCGCCCGGCTGACCGCCGACCTGGACGCCGCGCGCAGTCGCCGGGACGCCCTGGCCGCCACCGGTGATGCCGCCGGGCAACTGACGGACGAACTGGCCTCCGAGCTGGACGCCCTCTTTGCCCCGCACGGGGAGATCACCGACCTGGCCTTCCTGGGGGACGTCTGCACCCGGATCGAGCGCGCGCTGCTGGAATCCCGCGGCCTGCTGGCGCGGACCCGGCTGGAGGCCGGCAACCAGCTGGTGAAGATCTTCGAGTCCTACGGCAGGCAGTGGGGCTCAGACCACGGCACGTCGCTGGAGGCCGCCGCCGACTACGAGGCGCGCTACCACGACATCGTGGGCGAAGGGCTGCCGCAGCGGGAGGCTGAATTCCGCGAGTACTTCAACAACCGCACCTACGAACGCTTCAGCGACCTGCTCCAGTTGCTGGACGAAGAACGCCGCAGCATTGCGTCCCGCCTGCAGCCGCTGAACCAAATCCTGCGGCGCGTGAAGTACCACGAGGACAGCCACCTGCAGATTGAGATCGCCAACGCGGTGCCGGACGCGTCGCACAAGTTCCGCACCGACCTGAAGAACGCGCTGCCGGTCATGGGCAGGCGGCAGACCGCCGAGGACATGGACGCCCGCTACCTCGCCCTGGAGCGGATTGTGGAGAGGCTGGCCTCCGAGGACGAGCGCCGCTGGCGCGCCGAGGTCCTGGACGTGCGGTCGCACGTGGACATCACCTGCACCAATCTCCTGGCGGACGGCCGCGCCTACACCAACCTGCAGGCCAGCCTGATGTCCGGCGGCGAGGGCCAGCGCTTCACCGCGTTCATCATGGCGTCGGCGCTGGCCTACCAACTGGGCATCGCCGGGCAGGGCTTCAGCACCTTCGGCACGGTGATGATGGACGAGGCCTTCGTGAAATCATCGCTGGCGTTTGCCGAGGCCAGCATCAACGCTCTGCACGAATTCGGTTTCCAGCTGCTGTTGGCCGCCCCCGAGGACAAGGTGGACCTGGCCCGCTTCCTCGGTTCGGTCACCGAAGTCCTGCGCGACGAATCCGCCAACCGGTCGGGCATCCTGGAACGCGGCCACTCCCTGGCACGGCCGGTGGACATCGTGTTGCGCTGATTGCTCGTCCCTGGCCGACCTCGATGAACGCCTCCCGTCTGGCCTCCATCAACGCACTCCCCCGGGCGGACGGGCGTCGCGCCGCCGTATACTTTTGAGCATGCCGATCACGCACCTCAACCGTGGCCTCTACGTCCAGCAGTCAGCCATCGAGCAACGCGGAGGCGATCTGTGAGCGGCGGTCTCGTCGCCCTGCTCGACGACGTCGCGGCCCTGGCCCGCATCGCGGCCGCCTCGGTGGACGACGTCGCGGCGGGCGCCGCCAAGGCCGGGGCCAAGGCCGCCGGCGTGGTGATCGACGACGCCGCCGTCACCCCGCAGTACGTGTCCGGGGCGGACCCTTCCCGCGAACTGCCGATGATCAAGCGCATCTTCTGGGGCTCGCTCCGGAACAAGCTGCTGATCATCCTGCCGGCGCTGCTGCTGGTCAGCGCCTTCATCCCGGGGGCGATCCCGTTCATCCTCATGCTGGGCGGCACCTACCTCTGCTACGAGGGCGCCGAAAAGGTCTGGCACAAGGTTCGCGGCCACCACGAGGCCGACAAGGCGCCGGCGGTCGAGCGGGGTCCGGAGGCGGAGTCCAAGGTCGTCAAGGGCGCCATCACCACCGACTTCATCCTGTCCTGCGAGATCATGGTGATCTCGATGAACGAGGTGGGCGACGCCTCTCTGTGGGTCCGGGCGCTCATCCTGGTCGTCGTGGCGATTGCGATCACGGTGCTCGTGTACGGCGCCGTCGGGCTCATCGTCAAAATGGACGACATCGGCCTGCACCTGACCACCAAGGACTCCGCGGGCTCGCAGCGCTTCGGCGCGCTGCTCGTCAAGGGCATGCCCGCGGTGCTGGCCGCGATCACTTTCGTCGGCACGATCGCGATGCTTTGGGTCGGCGGCCACATCATGCTCCAGGGGGCATACGACCTCGGCTGGCACGCTCCCTATGACCTGGTCCACGTCCTCGAGGGCCCGTTCGCCGGGATCCCGGTGGCCGGCGGCTTCCTGGCCTGGCTCGTGAACACCCTGTGCTCGGCCGTCCTCGGACTCGCCTGGGGCCTGGTCGTCATGGCAATCCTGCACCCGTTGCTCAAAGTGCTGCCCTTCGGCAAGAACAAGGGCGGGCATGAAGAGGGCGACGTCCGGGCCGCCACAGCCGGCCATCACCCGCCGGGACGCGACGCCGATCCTGCCCCCTGATTCATAAGCTGCCGGGTAGCCTGTTTCCCCGCCGAATACCGGCCTTGGGCCCGCGCAAACGTCGGCACCCGTGGCTATGGCCTAGTGCGGTGGGACATGGCGCTGCGTTTGGGGGCGGCAGCGAGGGCCTTGGTGAACCGGGAAGGGCCGGAGGCGAAGTGGCCACTGTGGAGCAGGGCGATGACCTCCACGTTCAGCGGATTGCGTTGTCGCCCAGTGCGACGTCGAGAACGCAGGTTGCCACTAGGGAGCGAAATCTTCTGCCGCGTCGCTGGCGAATGCAGGCACGTGCTCATCATGAAACGGCAACATGAGCGGCAGTGCTCGGCGCGGGACGTGGCGTCGAAGGCCTGCCGTGCGTTGTCGAGCGGGTGAATTTCCGCCGGAATGACCACCAGGGGGCTTCCTGTTGAATCGACTACGTCTGCGTCTGCGCGCTACCGGCCTTGAGTGCTTTGGCTTTCGCGTCCTTTAGCCTACGCCTTCAGCGTGCTGGTGATCTTCGCCTTGGCCTTTGCCTGGGCTTTCGTTTCGGCTTAGTCCTTGACGAACTTCACGGAGGCATCCTTGGATGCCTTGGTGACAGCGATGTTGGCTGCCGTCTGGGCGCAACTCTGGCTGCAGAGGACCTTGCGCGTGGCGATTGCTTCTCGGTTCGCTTCAGACTGGTGACCTCGTAGGTCACGGTCTGGCTTATCGTGGGTCTTGGTCACGGTGAGCGGGCCCTTGGCCCGTCGATGGCTGTTTACGAGCCTCGGCGACACCTTAAACCATCTGGACCGCCGACTTCCACGGAGTTCCCGGGCAGGATCGCGCTCCTGTTATCCGTTGTGATCCCGTATGAACGGCTTTCCCAACGACAACCAGATAGGGCTCATAGCCGCTCGACGGTTGACTACAAGCCCTATCGGGGCAACACATCTACTAAAAATTAGAGACCCGTTTGGCTCACTCCATACTCTGCCTGCTCCGGCGTGAAGCCCTCGAAGATTAGCTGGTCGATCAGCCCCTGGCGGGAGAAAGCTTGGAAGTCGAGGTAGTTCTGGGCTGCCTTGGCTGCTTGTTCGTTCCAGTCGACCTCAACACGGTCAACCGCCCACGTCGCGTCCTCAGTGGAGTACTCTTCAAACTCCAGCTGCTGGATTAATCCAGTGCGCGAAAAAGCCTGGAAGTCGATGTAGTTCTGAGCGGACCGCAGGGCGTTCTTCTGGCTGACCGTACCCTCAGCCGCCTTGGCTTCTGCTTCAGCCTTGGCCGCAGCCTCGTCCTCAGCCTGTTTGGCAGCCTCTGCTTCCGCTTCTTCTTTTGCTCTTGCCTCGGCTTCCGCTTCGGCCTTCTCGGCAGCTTCAGCGCTGGCCTGGGCCTCGGCCTCAGCGTCCACACTGGGCTCGGCCGCCACCGGGGTTTCCTGAACCTGGCTGCTCTGGTCGGACGAGACTGGATCTTCGCCGCCGCAGCTGCCGATGCCGATGATCAGTGCCAGTACACCGGCCGGGATGATTACGCGCTTCTTCTTGTACCAGGGACGGGCAGTCTTAACTTGGGCTGTCCCCACGGGCTGCTCTCCTCCGGGACGCTGATCCGACGGCTTACCGTTAGGTAGTGGTGTGTTGCTTTTCATGAAAACCCCCTGATTGGATCGCTCCAAGTAGCGATTATTGATGTGACCTGCTGCTCTGGAGGTGATAGCCAGAGAATTCAAGGCAAGCCCCATTACTACATAAGACCAATAAACCTTATCGCCCCCAGCCCGAAGCTGTGGAAAAGGTGATCGAGATGTGACGTAACCGTGAAGGCAGGTCCGTCCGATGGGAGGTCACACCCGCTGCTTTAGACACCGGAAGCGGACGTTCTGAGTCCTCTTTCCGCTCTGTTGGCACCCAAAGTCAGAGCCTCTCGGGAGCCGCTTTCTTAAGGATGCACCGGATGAGTGCGAGATAGCCGTTATCTCCAGTCCCTTTACACTTTAAGGACGTAAGACAGGTGGAGGCAGCGTCATGACAACGCCATGGGATACGCGACCTCAGCGAAGCCGAGGAAACGACCAGAGTGCCTTTACAAATGAAGCCGGACCACGTCGTTCGCGGTGACGCCCTAGAAGCACCTCCACGGATCGCAATTAATCTGTGAAAACCAGTACGATTATTTTCAAACCTTCTGACGGTACTGAGACTGATCATTGCGCTCGTTATCAGAATCGACGACGACTTTTGTCTGTCGAAAACGCAGGACGAGACATCTCCGGAGCAGTTTGCAACGCGGGACGTCGGGCGAAGGTGAGTGGCGAAGCGTACGTTCATCCGCGGACGTACTGCCGAGACGGCAAGGTGTAGCCCCTTTCATGCCGCATTCAGCGGGGATCGAGTAACCGACACGCCGGAACGCTATGCGCAGCCGGTCAGCGAGATTGAGGGCGGAACCCAGCAGCCTCTCATCGCTGCCACGCCTACAACGGATATGGCTTACTTGCATTCTTCTCACAGCTGCGCAAACGCTTAGGCATCCATACGGTGAGACGTGGCGCGCCGTCGGGGCTATCCTCTCTGGCATGGGATCACCGTGGGATCCCGGGCTGCCGGGGGTGCTGCGGCTGCCGTCCGGGAGGCTGCTGCGCGGCCGTGCGCTGCGTGTTCCGCTGCCGCCGGGTCCCGCGCCGGAATTCGCCCTGTACCTGAAGCACCGTGCTCCGGCCTCCACCCTGTGGGAGCAGCGGTGGGTGCGCTGGCGCGATCTCCGGCTGCCGGAAGACCTGTCGGACGCCGAGGCGGCCTTCCGCGAAGCCTGGCTGCGCGCCGGGGACGAACGGGTGGAGGTCGCCTGCTACGGAGGCCGCGGGCGGACCGGCACGGCGCTGGCCTGCATTGCGATTCTCGACGGCGTTCCCGCCGCCGAGGCCACCCGCTACGTCCGTGAGCGCTACCGCCCCGGCGCCGTCGAAACCCCATGCCAGCGACGGTTTGTGCGCCGGTTCCCCCAACGCCAGTAGCGGGCTGCGCCTCCTACGCGAGCACGCTGCGGTAAAGACCCAGGGTCTTCTCGGCGATGGAGTCCCAGGAGAAGTGCTCCTCGGCCCGCCGGCGGCCCGCCTCGCCCTGGCGGCGGGCGGCGGCGGGGTCATCCAGCGTCTTGTTGAGCGCGGCGGCGAAGTCGCGGACGAACTGTTCCTCGTCCAGCGGGGTTCCCGTCCCGTCGCTCGCCTGCTCCAACGGCACCAAAGTGCCGGTGACGCCGTCCTCGACCACCTCCGGAATGCCGCCGGTGGCGCTGGCCACCACCGGGGCACCGCAGGCCATGGCTTCAAGGTTCACGATGCCCAGCGGTTCGTAGATCGACGGGCACGCGAAGACGGTGGCATGGCTGAGCACCTGGATCAGTTCCGGCCGCGGGAGCATCCGCTCGATCACCACGACGCCGTCGCGCGTCCCGCGCAGCCCGGCCACCAGGGCATTCACCGCGGCCGCCAGTTCAGGGGTGTCGGCGGCTCCGGCACACAGCACCAGCTGCACTTCCGGCGGCAGCAACGACGCTGCACGCAGCAGGTACGGCACGCCCTTCTGCCGGGTAATCCGTCCCACGAAGACCACGCTGGGCCGGTCCGGGTCGATTCCCAAGGCGCGCACCGCGTCGTCGTCGTAATCCGGTTTCCATTCCTGCACGTCCACGCCGTTGTGGACCACGTGCACCCGGTCCGGATTCACGTCGGGGTAGCTGCGCAGAATGTCCCTGCGCATTCCCGCGGAAACGGCCACGACGGCGGCGGCCGCCTCGTAGGCGGTGCGCTCCGCCCAGGACGAGAGCCGATAGCCCCCACCCAACTGCTCCGCCTTCCACGGGCGCAACGGCTCCAGCGAATGCGCGCTGAGCACGTGCGGCACATCGTGCAGCAGCGACCCCAAATGCCCGGCCATATTGGCATACCAGGTGTGGGAATGAATCAGGTCCGCACCGGCGAAGCCGTCCAGCATCTCAAGGTCGACGCCGAGGGTCTGCACCGCGGCATTGGCTTTCCGCAGTCCGGCCGGGACCCCGTAGCTGCGCACCCTTGCGCCATAGAAGTCAGACGGCCGGTCGGCCCCGAAGGCATGCACGTGCAGATCCACTCTGCCGGCCAGCACCCGGCTGAGCTCGGCCACGTGTACGCCGGCTCCGCCGTAGATTTCCGGCGGGAATTCTTTTGTCACAATGTCTACACGCACGACACCTAACGTAGTGCACGCCCGGCCCTTCCTCTACTGTGTGTTGACAAGGGGGACGTGTGTCGGTCCGGCACTGGACCGCGAATGCGATGGGATGGACGATGCCACAGAAGAAGGTTTTGGCCGTTGTGCTAGCCGGCGGCGAGGGAAAGCGCCTGATGCCGCTCACAGCCGACCGGGCCAAACCGGCCGTGCCCTTTGCGGGCAGCTACCGGCTGATCGATTTCGCGTTGTCCAACCTGGTCAATTCCGGATACCGGGAGATCGTGGTGCTGACGCAGTACAAATCGCACAGCCTGGACCGGCACATTTCGGAAACCTGGCGCATGGCCTCCCAGTTGGGCAACTATGTTGCCTCGGTACCGGCGCAGCAACGGCGGGGCAAGAGCTGGTTCCTGGGCAGCGCCAATGCCATCTACCAGTCCCTGAACCTGATCCATGACGCCCGGCCGGACATCGTGGTGGTGGTCGGCGCGGACCACGTCTACCGGATGGACTTCTCCCAGATGGTGGAGGAGCACATAGCGTCCGGCGCGGCCGCCAGTGTGGCCGCGGTGCGCCAGCCGCTCTCGCTGGCCAATCAGTTTGGCGTGATCGAGTCCGAGCCCGATGCGCCCACCAAGATCCGCGCCTTCGTGGAGAAGCCCGCGACCACTCCCGGCCTGGCGGATGACCCGGACAGTTTCCTGGCGTCCATGGGAAACTACGTCTTCAACACTGACGCACTGCTGCAGGCCCTGGAAGCCGACGCCGAGCGGCTGGACACCAACCACGACATGGGCGGCGACATCATCCCCTATTTCGTGGAACGCGGCGAAGCAGCCGTCTACGATTTCACCGCGAACGACATTCCCGGCTCCACCGGGGCCGACCAGCAGTACTGGCGCGACGTCGGCACGCTGGATTCCTACTACGAGGCCCACATGGACCTGATCAGCCCGCTGCCCGCCTTCAATCTCTACAACCTGCGGTGGCCGATCTATACGCGCCAGTCGGTTTCTCCCCCGGCCAAGCTGGTGCGCGGAGTCAGCGGCACCGCCGGCACGGCGCACGACTCCCTCCTGTCCCAGGGCGTGGTGGTTTCGGGAGCAGAAGTCACCGAGTCGGTGCTCTCCACCGACGTCTTCGTCGCCGAAGGCGCCCAGATCCACGGGAGCGTGCTGTTGGACAAGGTGACGGTGGGTGAGGGAGCCGTGGTCCGGAGGGCGATAGTGGACAAGAACGTCCGCATCCCGGCCGGCGCCACCATCGGCGTCGATCCGGAACTGGACCGCGCGCGGGGCTTCACGGTCACCGAGTCCGGGCTGACCGTCCTGAGCAAGGACCAGAAGGTCATCCTCGGCCCTACGGCGAGCGCCGAGCACAAGGCGGCTTCTTTGTAGCAGCGGGGACAAGTTCATGGCCTTGTCCCCCCGCCCACCCTCTCTGTTGAAGGGAGGGTGCCGATTGCGCCCGGACCGCGGACCGCAGGCGGTACGGTAGCGAAGTGCCTCAACCTCAGTCACCGCAGTCCCGCCCTGCCCGGCCCGGTCCGCCGGCCGGGCCGCAGGATCCGGGGCGGCGCGCCACACCTTGGCTGCTCCGCATCGGTCCGGGGCTGCTCTTTGCAGCGGCCGCAGTAGTTGCCGCCCACGGCCTGCACTGGCTCGCGCCGGCCGTCCCGGTGATGAGCTTCGCCGTGGTCCTGGGGATCCTGGCGGCGAACCTGCCGCTTACTGCTTCGTGGACGCGTGGAGCGGCGCTTCCCGGGCTGGCTTTCTGCGGGCGGATGTTGATGCGTGCAGGGATTGTGCTGCTGGGTGCCCGGTTGGCGCTCTCGGACCTGGCCGAGCTGGGCTGGTTCGCCCTGGTGCTGGTGGTTCTGGTGCTGCTGCTGGCGTTCGGCGGAACCTACCTGCTGGCGCGCTGGCATCGTTTGCCCGGCGACCAGCCCGTGCTGCTGGCCGCCGGATTCTCCATCTGCGGGGCCTCGGCCATCGGCGCCGTCGCCGCGGCCCGGGGCAGCCGGAGCCAGGACACGCTGATGCCCGTCGCCCTGGTGACGCTGTGCGGCACGCTGGCCATCGGCGTCCTGCCGGCCGTCATGGCGGTCACCGGCATGACCCCGGAAGTGTTCGGCTTCTGGGCCGGGGCCTCCGTGCACGACGTCGGACAGGTGGTCGCCACCGCCCAGAGTGCCGGCACGGCGGCCCTGACCATCGCCGTCGTCGTCAAGCTCGCCCGCGTGGTGATGCTGGCACCCGTCACGGCCGCCGCGGCCTTGCACAGCCGGCGGAGGGCCAAGGCCGGAGCCGTCCACGCGGACGGGACCGCCGGGCCCGGCAAGCAGCCGCCGTTGGTGCCGCTCTTCGTGCTCGGTTTCCTCGCCCTGATGATGCTGCGCAGCGCGGGGTGGTTGCCGCAGCCGGTCCTGGACAGCATGGCGTCCGTGCAGGAACTATTGCTGGCCGCAGCACTGTTCGGGCTGGGCGCTGCCGTCCGCCTGCGGGAACTGCTCCGCTCCTCGCTGCCGGCCGTCTCCACGGCCCTGCTCTCCTGGCTGCTGATTGCCGGACTGGGGATCGGCGCAGCCTGGCTGGCGATGGGCGGACGCTAAGGGGCCGCGACCGGGCCCGCACATGGTTAAATGGGCCGGATGACGAACCAGAACCTCAGCCGCGACGAAGCGGCCGCACGGTCACGCATCCTGCAGGTGGAGCGCTATGAGGTCTCGCTGGACCTGCGCAACGCCGAGGACCCCGACGCGCCGGGTTTCGTCTCCAGCACCGTCATCACCTTCAGTTGCAGCGAACCGGGCGCCACGGTGTTTGCCGACTTCATCCACGGCGGCGTCCACTCCGTCACGCTCAACGGCCGGCCCCTGGACCTCGACGACGTGGTGGACGGTTCCCGGATCACGCTGCCCGGCCTCGAGGCCGAGAACCAGGCCACGATCACGGGCACCGCTCTGTACAGCAGCAGCGGCGAAGGGCTCCACCGGTTCGTTGATCCGGTGGACGCGCGAACGTACCTCTACACCCAATACGAACCGGCCGACGCGCGCCGCGTCTTCGCCAATTTCGAGCAGCCGGACCTGAAGGCCAGCTTCAGCTTCCACGTCGCCGCCCCCGCCCACTGGCTGGTGGCCTCGAACGCCGCGGTGGCCGTGACCGAGCCGATGGGCTCCACGCCCGGCTACTCCGTGCGCCGCTTCGAGCCGACGCCACGCATCTCCACCTACATCACCACCGTCCTGGCCGGGCCCTACCACGCGGCCACGGACACCTGGCAGGGCACCCTGCCCGACGGCGGACAACTGAGTGTGCCGCTTGGCGCCTACTGCCGGGCCTCGCTGGCCGACTCCTTCGATCCGGAGCAGATCTTCGCCGTCACCAAGGCCGGCCTGGATTTTTTCCACGAACTCTTCGACTACCCCTACCCGTTCGGCAAGTACGAGCAGGCGTTCGTGCCCGAATACAACCTGGGCGCCATGGAGAACCCCGGCCTGGTCACCTTCACCGAGGCCTACGTGTTCTCCTCCCGGGCCACCGACGCCCAGTACCAGGCCCGCGCCAACACCATCCTGCACGAGATGGCGCACATGTGGTTCGGCGACCTGGTCACCATGAAGTGGTGGGACGACCTCTGGCTGAAGGAATCGTTCGCCGACTACATGGGGTCCCTGGCGTCCGCCGAGGCTACGCAATGGACCAACGCCTGGATCACCTTCGCCAACCGGCGCAAGGGGTGGGCGTACGTGCAGGACCAGCTGCCCACCACCCACCCCATCGTCGCCGACATCCCTGACCTGGAAGCGGCCAAGCAGAACTTCGACGGCATCACGTATGCCAAGGGCGCCTCGGTGCTCAAACAGCTGGTGGCCTATGCCGGTTTCGACTCCTTCGTCGGCGCCTCGCGCCGGTATTTCCGCGAACATGCCTACGGCAATACCTCGCTGGCCGATTTCCTCACCGCTCTCAGCGCGGCTTCCGGCCGGGACATGGAGCAGTGGGCGCGGCAGTGGCTGCAGACCGCCGGCATCTCCACCCTGGGCGTGGACCTCGAGTACGACGGCGGTGCGATCGCCTCCGCGGCCGTCGTCCAGGAGGCGGTGGATCCGGTGACGCAGGAGCCGTCCTTCCGGCCGCACCGGTTGCGGCTGGGCCTGTACAACCCGGACGCCTCCGGCCGGTTGGTCCGCACGGACCAGCTGGAGCTGGACGTGGCGGGCCCGCGGACCGAGGTTCCGGAACTGGCGGGCCGCGAGGTTCCCGCCCTGCTGCTGCTCAACGACGAGGACTTGAGCTACGCCAAGGTCGTCTTCGACGCCCGCTCCCTGGAGACGGTGCTTTCCGGCCTGGACAAGGTCACCGATCCGCTGGCTCGCGCCCTGTGCTGGTCGACCCTGTGGGACATGGCCCGCGACGGGCGCCTCCCCGCCGCCGACTACGTGGAGGCTGTGCAGCGGTTCGCGCCGGCAGAAACCGAGAACAGCGTGCTGCAGGTGGTCCTGGACTGCGCCAAGACGGCGATGGACCGCTACGCGCCGGCGGAACTCCGGACAGGCCTGCGGGAAGCCTTTCTGGCCGCCGCCCGCCGGGAGGCGGAAGCGGCGGAGCCGGGCAGCGACCGGCAGCTGACCTGGGCGCGGTCGCTGGCGGCGGTCGCGCGCGCCGATGACGGCCAGGCGCCTTTCCTGCGCGGCCTGCTGGACAAGACCACGGTGCTGGAGGGGCTGAAGCTGGACACCGATTTACGCTGGCGTTTCTGGCAGGCGCTGGCGGCCACCGGCCACGCCTCGGCGGCGGAGCTGGATGCGGCCCTGGAAGCCGACCGCAACGCGGCGGCTCGTGCCGGCCACCTGGCCGCGATGACGGCACGGCCCGTTCCGGAGGTGAAGGCCGAGGCCTGGCACACCGCGGTGCATACCGATTCGCTGTCCAACGAGCTGCTGGACGCCACCATCGATGGTTTCTGCCAGGGCCCGCCCGGGCTTCACGCCGGGTATGTGGAACCGTACTTTGAGGAACTCGATCGAATCTGGTCGGTGAAGAGCATCGAGATAGCGGGCAGGCTGGTTCGGGGGCTCTACCCCATCACACAGGACCTGGTCTCCGGACAGGCACCTGCTGAACACCCCGTCGTCGTACGCACCGATGTCTGGCTCGACAGCCACGCCGGGGTGCCGGCCGCGCTGCGCCGCATCGTCATTGAACAGCGCGACCATCTGCTCCGGGCACTGCGCGCGCAGCAGGCCGGCGCCCGGGGCTGAGCGCAGGGCGGCCGAGCGGACGACGGCTGCGGACGGCGGGCGAGCGGCTGCAGGTGTATCGGCGGCCTTTGGCGCGCCGGTAGCCGCTGCACGGTTCCCTGCGCAGCCTCCGTGGAATAGGCTGTCGTCTTCCAGGGACCCGGCCCCTTGGACGCCGGGGTTCAGGAGCAGGAGGATTCGTGCCGAGACTGCGAGTGCACAATTTTTCCGTATCGCTCGACGGCTACGCAGCCGGCCCGAACCAGAGCGTTGAGGACCCGTTGGGAGTGGGCGGCGAACAGCTGCACGAGTGGGTGTTCCGGACCGCGGCCGGCAAGCGGATGGGCGGCGAGGGCGGGGGTTCCACCGGGCTGGACAACGACTTTGTCGAGGCCGGGCAGGAGGGCATCGGGGCCACCATCATGGGCCGGAACATGTTCGGGCCGGTGCGCGGTGAGTGGCCCTCCGTGGAGTGGCGGGGCTGGTGGGGCGAAGACCCGCCGTTCCATCATCCGGTCTTCGTGCTGACGAACTACCCGCGGCCGCCCATCACCATGGCCGGCGGAACCGTCTTCCACTTTGTCGACGACGGGATCGAGTCCGCCCTGCACCAGGCCTTCGACTCCGCCGCCGGGCAGGACGTCCGGCTCGGCGGCGGCGCATCTGCAGTCCGTCAATACGTGCGAGCGCGGCTCGTGGACGAACTGCACCTGGCCATGGTGCCCGTTCTGCTCGGCTCCGGCGAGCGCGTGTTCGAGGATCTGGACGCCGCGGCTCTCGGCTACGAATGCGTCGAATTCGCCGCCTCGCCGGCCGCGGCTCACGCCCGCCTGGTCAGGAGCAGGGACCGGTAGCCCGGCCGCTTTGGCTACCGCCGCTCACGCTACGGTACGCGGTGCAGCCATTCTTCCGTGCCGAACTTGGTCTCCACGAGTTCCCGGGCCATGGCCAGCTCTTCCTCGGAAAAACCGCTGTCCTCGGCGGCATAGCGGTCCTTGAAGGTTCGGATCATCACGTCGATGATTTCCTCGCGGGTCAGGCCGGTCTGCCGGCGCAGCGGATCCACCCGCTTCTTGGCGCTGGCGATGCCCTTGTCGGAAATTTTTTCCTTGCCGATCCGAAGGACATCGGTCATCTTGTCCGCGTCGATGTCGTAGGACATGGTCACGTGGTGCAGCATCCCGCCATTGGCCAACCGCTTCTGCGCCGCGCCGCCGATCTTGCCCTCCGGCGTGGCGATGTCGTTGAGCGGCTGGTAGAACGCCTTGATGCCCACCTTCTCCAGCGACGCCATGACCCAGGCGTCGAGGTACGCGTAGGACGCTTCAAAGCTCTGCCCGTCCACCAGCGTCTGCGGCAGGTACAGCGAGTAGGTAATCGCGTTACCGCGTTCCATGAACATGGCGCCGCCGCCGCTGATCCGGCGCACCACGGTGATGCCGTGGCGTTCCACCCCGTCCGGGTCCACTTCGTTGCGGACCGATTGGAAGCTGCCGATCACCACCGACGGCGCCTCCCATTCCCAGAACCTCAGCGTCGGCGGGCGCTTCCCGGCCCCCACCTGGCGGGTCAGGACCTCGTCCATCGCGACGTGCAGGTGCGTCGGCAGCGGGGTGGGTGGAATAACCTGCCAGTGATGGTCAAGCCAACCGGTGGCCTTGTTGAGCGCGCGGCGCACGGCCACGGCAACCGCATCGGCCGAGAAGCCAAACATTTGCGCGTCCGGCCGCAGCGCGGCGTTAATCGCGCTGGCATAGTGGCCGTGGGGGCTTTCGATGCTCATCCCGTCAAGCGCTGCGTTGATGTCCGCCAGTGCTTCATCCGGTTCCAAAAAGAAGTCGCCGCTGACGGACGGCCGGGTGATCTGTCCGTCCGCCACCTCGAAGTCCACGACCACGAGCTTGCCGCCCTGGACCTTGTACTCTCCATGGCGGTGGTCGGTCATGTGCGCTCCTTGGCAGTCTTCGGGCTATCGTGGCGGGGACGGTACCGGCAGCCAGGCGGCTGCGGTCGACGGTTTTCCCAGTCTAATCAAGGCCCGCGGACAGCCCGTCCGCGCGGGACTCAGGTTCCTCCCAGCTGCTGCCGGGGCTGTGCCCAGAACCCCCTCGTAGTGTCATAGACACCTCATCACGGTGCGAGTGAAAGAGGGGCCGGACGTGCCCGGTCCAAGCGCCGGCGGGTATTGGAGTAACTCCCCCAACCTCTCCACTACCCGCCGGCGCTTTTTCATGCCTTCTTCCCGTCGCCCGTATCGGCAAGCTTCAGCCCGATCACGCAGCCGATGATCCCGGCAACGAAGAGCAGTTTGAGCACGCTCGCGGGTTCTCCGCCGAACAGCATGGCGTAGCCGACGGTCAATGCTGCCCCGGCGCCGGTCCACACTGCATACGCCGTACCAATGGGGATGCCGCGCATGGCATAGCCCAGACCCACCATGCTCAGGGTCAGGGCCACGAAGAACACCACGGCGGGCCCCGTGCGGCTCAGTCCGTCCGACATCCCCAGCGCTGTTGCCCACACGGCTTCCAGGACGGCACTGATCAACAAAACAGTCCAATGCATGCCAGCCCCCTTAACCGATCGCCTTGAGGCCGACGACGCAGCCGATGATGCCCAGCAGCAGGAGTACGCGTATCAAGGTCGCCTTCTCGGCGCCGGTGACCATGGCAACCGCCGCGGTCAGCACCGCACCGATGCCGACCCAGACCGCATAGGCGGTCCCCACCGGTATGGCAGTCATGGCGTAGGCCAGGCCGGCCATGCTCAGGGCCATGGATACTACGAAAATGACGGTGGGCCAGAGCCGGCGGAAATTCTTTGATGCGCCCAGCGCCGTGGCCCAGACGGCTTCCAGGACGCCGGACAGAACAAGTATCAGCCATTCCATGTGTGATTCCTTTGGCCAGTCTTGTCGCACACCGGGTACTGAACCGTCGTCCGGAGACCCAAGGAACAGGTCTTGGACTTGAAAATAGCAAAGTACGACGCCGGTGCGCAGCTTTGGTGGCCAACCTCACCAGCCTGTGGCCTGGCCCCGGTCGTTGATGGCCCTCTAATCGTTTGTTGCTTTCCTGCGTTTCGCCAGGTGCCACGCAGCTCGAAGGGCCGATACAACTGCCATCACGAAGCCGAGCGCGCCTAGCCCGAGGAAAACCAGAACGAAACCGATCCTGAGAGGGGCAGGAGCCAGTCCTTGATCGGCCTCGCTGATTCCCCCGAAACCAATCCACGTAAACAAGGCCAACACGAGGCCAAGGAACACCATGGAGATGCCGGATGCGAAGGCTGCCGCAACGGGGATTTTTTTCATGAACTGCCCGCCCCTTTCGCTGCGTTTTAGGTGCATGCTGCGGACTCCTTGGGACATTGAACGGACGGCCACTCCTCGAACTATCGAATGATACGTCCTGTGGGGATACCCTGATCAGAAAAGCCTGGGCGCTGGAAGGCCGAAATTGGAAGAGGGCAATGCGTAGAACATTCAAGATCGCGGTTGCCTTAGTAATCGGCATGATCCTGGTCAGCGCCGGGTTATTCTTCATTGGATATCCGAAATGGGGAGGATATGCCATCGAGGGTTTGATGCTCATCGCCGTGGTGGTATTTGTAGCCCGGCTTGCGCTTGGAGGTAAAAAGAGCATGTCTCAACCGATGGCGGAGCCCGGAGAGACGCTCAACGATCTATACCTGGGCGCCACCTACACAGGCCCAAGACTCCTCGCCCCTCCCCGAGGAACGCCTGCAGAGTTGGTCATCGATGATGATGAGCGGTTGCAGTTCCTTGAGGCTGTCAAGAACGCAGACGAACGCTCACCACGTGACGTCCCTGGGGAACCGCACCGCCCCTAGGCTTTCCCGCAGCGCGTTCCCGGGAATTCCAATAACCAGCGCTCAGCCAAGCGAAACCACTTTCCTACTCGCCCTGCCTCGTTTTATCGATAGTTGGATTTGGGCCTGCATCACTCCACCATTCCGTCTGCGTAGTCGATGAGCTCCGGATCTTCGACGTGGGAAACGAAGGCCTGCCGCACAAAGGCAGGCCTTTTGTATGGCAGGATAATTCCCAGGCAATCGCACTGAATCCGTGCGTGACTGTTGCCGGACATATTTGGGGGAATACTTGCGCAAGACTCCGGGCCGAATGCTGGCCTCCATCCTTACCGCCGGAGCCCTGCTGCTTGGCGGGTTCACGTCCGCAGCCCCGGCTGAGGCCCTCGGGCCGAAAGCCACGGGGCCGAACGCCTCCTCGGTGCTGAACACCCTGCCGGTCAAGGGCAAGGCCGCCAAGACCGGCTATTCCCGGGACAAGTTCGGACCCTCATGGAAGGACACCGATCGCAACGGCTGTGATACCCGGAACGATATCCTCAAGCGCGACCTCACCAGGGACAGGTTTAAGCCCGGCACGAATAACTGCGTCATCGCTTCCGGGACCCTGAAGGATCCCTACACCGGCAAGACCATCAGCTACGTCCGCGGCGGCAACAAGGTCGACATCGACCACGTCGTGGCTCTGGGCCAGGCCTGGGTGTCCGGTGCCCAGAAGCTCTCCAGCGCCCAGCGCACCGCGCTGGCCAACGACCCGCTGAACCTGCTGGCCGTGGATTCCTCCGCGAATCGGGCCAAGGGCGACCGCGAGGCCAGTGCGTGGCTGCCCAAGAACAAGTCCTTCCGTTGTCCCCTCGTCGCCACCCAAATCGCGGTCAAGAAGAAGTACGCCCTGTCGGTCACTCCCGCAGAGAAGGCCGCTATGAAGCGGGTCCTCACCTCCTGCCCCGGGCAGAAGACGGTGAAGGTCACCGCCATCAAGCCGGCCAGCAAGGCAACGCCGACGAAGGCCGCCAAGCCCTCCACTGCATTGGAGGTCTCCCCCGGTGCTTTCTGCGCCTCGTCTATGAAGGGCAAGCGGGGCATCGGCAAGACCAATGGCAAGACCTACACCTGCAAGGCGTCCTCCACGGACAGCCGCCTCCGGTGGCGGGCCTGAACGGGGTTCAGGAGGAAAGGAAGCGCACGACGCGTGCGGGTGAACCTACAACGATGGAATTTTTGGGCACGTCCTTCGTAACTACGGAGGCAGCCGCCACGACAGCATTTTCGCCAATGGTCACGCCGGGCAGGATGGTGGCGTTCGATCCGATCCAGACATTGCGGTTGATGACGATGGGAGCCGGGTGCATGTCCCCGCGGCGGCTCGGCGCAAGGTCGTGGTTGAGTGTGGCCAAAACGGAGTTGTGCCCGATAAGACAGTCGTCACCAATCACCACGCCGCCCTGGTCCTGAAATTTGCAGCCTGAGTTGATGAAAATCCTCTTCCCGAGCGTGATGTTCTTCCCAAAGTCGGCGTAGAAAGGCGGGAAAACCGTCACGGATTCGTCAATCGGCTTGCCGGTCAGCTGAGTCAACAGCTCCCTCACCCGCGCAGGTTCCTGGTAGGCGCCATTAAGCTCGCCGGTAATACGCAGCGCATCCTGGCTGACCCGGTGCATGACGGCATGGAACGGCGAGCCCCCCGTGATGGTTTGGCGGGCGTTCAGGGCTTCAAGGAGATCTTCGAGTTCCATGGTGTCCTTCATGTTCATCCCGGAAGAGCTCGCCCAGACGTGGCCATGCATCCAGCGTATGTTGCAGCCGGCAGATGGCGACACCTCTCGGGGCATTACAATCCCCGGATTCGAAGGAACGCCGCGGCCTACAGCAGATCACTCGCCAGAGTCGTGTGCACATGCCGCTGTTGGTGGTGCTAACGAACCACCCACACATTGCGGCGAAAGCTGCCAACCATACGCCCATACCGTCCTAACGGGTGCGGTTATTGACTCTGTCCCTGTACCGTCCCGACCTGTTTCGGGGCCTACAGGCACAGCTCTGCCCTCCACCTCCCGAGCCTTCTAATGCGGTGTCCGATTCTCCAGAAACGTTCCTAAGCCCAGGCGCTCATGGAGAGACAGACAAACCCTACGGGCAGTACCCCAGACAGGGGACCACGACGGCAGGGGCTGGCAAATGCGTAGATGATTTTGGAAGGTTGTTCCGCTGGCGCTGCGCAACCCCAGCAGAAGTTAGAGGCCGAGGACAAGCGGGTTCCCGGCGGAGCCGCTTAGTTGATGTGCGGGGTGATGAGAGGCATGACATAGAGGGGTAGGACAAGGTTCACCAGGAGGCCGACGAAGCCGGTGGCGCCGATGCCGACAGCGGCACCCGACAGTGCCGGCCCGTTGCGCTGCCGCAAGCACATGGCCCGATGATGACCGCCGCAAGATCCAGGGCAATAACGACGCCCAAGCCGATGTACATCACGGTGAAGATGTTGTCGTAGTCCTCATGGTCGAGAGCCTATGCTGCCGGGCCTGCAGCCGTTGGAGGATGGCGTCACAGGCTCGACCCGCGTGGCACAAGTCGCCCCTACTCGGGGGCGCTGCGCTAGGCATCACATGGCTTAGCCATGGCCACTCCGCTGGAGCTATGCGGCCAAACCATGCATGCTGTGCGTCCGACCGGACCACCTCATGCCAATGACACTGTTGAGCGAACACTCGGAAGGAACGCGACGGACGACATCGCCCGAGTGGTCTTGCTAATTCCTGAGATGCCGATGAACATCACTGCGTGGGCTGTGCTGAAGGGCCTCCCAATCGGCCAGACGCAGTCAGTGAAGCCGTTCGGGGTCAGGCTCGATGGCCAGCCCGTGCACCGGTATCCCGGAACAACTTCCTACCCTTCGGCTGTGAGGCTGGCGCGAGCTTGAAGCCCTGTCCTAGCGAAGCTGTAGCTCGCACTCCCTGCCCGTCGGTATTCCGTCCAAGGTGAACCGTATCCTGAGGCTTCGTGCTGCTTCCGGGGGGTTGGGGAGATAAACCCAGGAGGCATCCCATTCGGTTCCGTCCCCGGCCACCTGCCCCTGTACGCACCGATACTCGGTGCCGCGGCCGTCATCCAAGAGCGCATTCACCCGTTCCAAGACCGGTACTCCAGGCATTGTGGGAGAAGGGCCCGCAGCTTCCATGCCCTGAGCCTTCATTCGCCTGATCCACGCGTCCCGTGTGTCTAGGAAGAGCACATCACGCCGCTGTGTCTCTTCGCCCCGGACGCCCGCCAGCCTGAGCCGTATACCCTTGCCACCCTCCGGGTGCTGAGGGCCGGGTGGCACATCGGTGTCGAGTTCGATGCCTCCAAAGCGCACATCAATACCGTCGCTGGTGGCAATGACGAGGTCGGCTGGGGCAAACACGATCGATGTCATAGCCCCCAGCATAGGAAAGTTCCCCCACGCGACGTATGGCCAGTGCAGAGGACCGACGAACTCCCTCTGACCGCCCCAGCGCAAACACCAAACTTTTGGAGCCACCGTCTGGGTGTTGGCCTATCCGGGCAAGAGTCGATTCCGATGTCTCCGGGCAAGAGTCGATTCCGATGTCGAGCATGCGACCAGGGCCTATCACCGGTGCGAGCATCCAGAGACTCTGGCTAGCCGCGCCGCCGTCTGAAATTAACCCGCACGGCCTCTCCAGGTGCGACGATGATCGAATGCAGAACAGGGCCGACTTGCTCCTTGAGGGACCGCGCGGGCGACGCCTATGCCTCGAGCTGGCGAAGGCGCTCAGCCCGGACGTCAGAACGGCCGCATCCAGGCTGGCATACGAACTCGATTCTGGAAGGGGCTCCTCAACAGTCCTGCTGACCGCCGGTCAAGGTGTTGCTCTCCCTCCTGCATCACCGAAAGAGTTTGCGGCAGCGATTGCTTCCCTGGATCCGGGTGCCCTGAAGGGTGTACTCATTCAATCGGCGCTGCAACTAGCCGTGGCGTCGGCCAGGTACTGGCAGGAGCCGGAGGGTGAAGACGTGCTCGCCGGGCAGCCCGACGTCGTCGGCGCCCTCTACCCCGTGGCCGAACAGGTCATGGATTCGTCGACGGGGCGGCAATGGGGTCTGCCTCGCCGGATCGAGCAGTGGGCAATTGACTGGCGATCGGCGGAGGATCCGTCGCCGCTGCCCAAAGACCCCCAGCGAACCTTGGCTGAGTGGGGACGTGGAGAGCGAGCCGAAGAAGCTCGGGCTGCGAAAGACCGGCCCGATGACCCCGGGGCACCTTGGTCCGGCACGTGGTGGTCTATCCCGCAGGGGTTGCTCCAGACCGTCGGGCAGATTCCGTCAGGGTTGGACCTCGTCGAAGACAGCCTTGGCGGGGAAGATGCCACCACCATCCCGGTCCGTGGAGTGGGGCGAACCTATGAGATCCGCACGGGGGATGACTGGATCCGCCTGTGCCGCGCCTTCCCCCTGGAGGTTACCGCCTCCCGCCGGCACGACTGGTACCGCACTACCGGACGGACCGGCCGATGGGTGATTCCCGACTGGGCACAAGTTGCGCAGGAATGGGATGCCGTCCACCTGACTGTTGTCGCATATCTCAACGGCGCCACGCGCCCGCTCCGGATTGATTCAGCCACGGCAAGTGTCGTCGCCGGGTGGAACCCCGATACCACGATCTGGCTCACCGACGTCGCACGCGAATGGGAAGGGCCCCGGCAAACGTGGCATCGTACGCCGCAGGGCGGCTGCTGGTCTCCGGGGTCACCGCAGACCGAGCCATGAACCAGCTGGCGCAGCACGGACTGAGCTGCGCCTCTTTGGTCACGCGATCAGCTCCCGCCCGGCAACCTACCCGTCGGCGGCGCAGAACAGCTGCAGTTCAGCGTCTCCGTCACGGATGTAGTGCAGCCCTGTGAACCCGTGTCCCCCGGCGAAGCGGGACTGCAGGGAGGCGCCGTCCTCCAGCTGGTACAGCATGGTCGCCAGCGCTTTGCCGGACTCGTCGGTAATGGCCAGCGAGACGGCGCGGCCGTCCGGGGCCTCCCCCGTGTAGCTTCCGGACAGCCGGAACGAGCCGGCGATCAACTGCTGCCGGTCCCCCGTCGTGCCGTCGACCCTGGGCAGGACCAACTGGCCGGCCTCTTCTCCGGCGCTGCCGCCAAAGTCCGGACGGTACTGCGTGGTGCAGGTGATTTCAGCCGGCAGTTGCTGTTGCCCTGCTGCGCATGCCGTGAGCAGAAGGGCGGAAACGGCCAGCGTGACCGGGCCCCCGATCGCCCGCGGGCGGCGATGGTCCCGGTGCCGCCCAGTGCGGACCGCTTCACGGTGTGGAGTTGGTGCCATGCCAGCAGCCTAACGTCGCGGCCGGCAGGGGACGCCAGGAGCCGGTGCACGACGCGCCAGGCCGCCGGGCCACAAACCCGAGCCAATAGGCCGCCGCATTAAACGGCGAAGCCCGCACCGGGCGGTGCGGGCTTCGCTGAAGACTTGCGGGGAGAAGTGTTACTTCTTGCCGCCGAAGCCCTTGAAGCGTGCGTTGAAGCGCTCCACGCGGCCGGCGCTGTCCATGATGCGCTGCTTGCCGGTGTAGAACGGGTGGGACTCCGAGGAGATTTCAACCTCGATCAGCGGGTAGCTGTTGCCGTCTTCCCACTCCACCGTCCGCTTGGACGTCGCGGTGGACTTGGTCAGGAAGGAAACGCCGGAGGCCAGGTCGCGGAACACAACCGGGGCGTATGCCGGATGGATATCAGACTTCATAGTTGTACCTTTTCTACGCGCCCCTGGATTTTGCCAGCGGCTAGAAGGATGGAAAGATGGCAGCCCCATCAGGGCCAGCACACAACTCTACCGCATTCGGCGGGCTCACGTCGAAGTGACACGGCAGGCCCAGAACGCGACCGCGCTGGCGGCCGCAACGTTCAGGGAGTCCACTCCCGCACGCATGGGGATCATGACGGTCAGATCCACCCGGTCGAGCGTTTGCTCCTTCACGCCGGCACCCTCGGTGCCCAGCACCAGCGCCAGCTTGTCGTAGTCGCGCCGTTCCAGCTCATCCAGGGCGATGGCGTCCTCGGTCAGCTCCAACGCCGCCGTAATGAACCCGGCGTCGCGGAGCGCGGCAACACCCTCCGGCCACTCCGGCAGCCGGGCCCACGGAATCTGGAAGACCGTGCCCATGGAGACCCGGATGCTGCGCCGGTACAACGGGTCGGCGCACTGTGGACTGAGCAGCACCGCGTCCATGCCCATGGCGGCGGCGGATCGGAAGATCGCGCCCACGTTGGTGTGGTCCACGATGTCCTCCAGCACTGCCACCCGGCGGGCACCGGCCAGCACGTCCTCGACGGGCAGCGGCGCGGGCCGGTGCATGGCGGCCATCGCGCCGCGGTGCAGGTGGAATCCGGTGATCGTCTCCAGCACCTCGGGCGTCCCGACGAACACGGGCACCTCGGGGAACCGGTCGATCACATCGCGCAGGTCGTCCAGCCACTTGTCGGTCAGGAAGAAAGACCGCGGGGTGTGGCCGGCGGCGATGGCGCGGCGCAGCACCTTGGAGCTTTCGGCGATGTACATCCCCTCGGCGGGCTCGCGGCGGCGGCGCAGCGCGGTGTCCGTCAGCTGCGCGTAGTCGGCCACCCGCGGATCGGCGGCGGAGTCCAGGCGCACCAGGTTCATGCGAAGAGGTTCCTGACCAGCACGAACAGCGCCACCAGGCCAAGGGTGACAATGATGCTGCGCAACACCACCGGCTTCAGCCGGCGTCCCACGGCGGAGCCAATCAGCGCACCGATCAGCGAACTGATGGCGATGACCAGCACCACCGGCCAGTCGATCCGGTCGAACGCGAAGAGCATGTAGGAGATGGCGGCGATGATGTTCACGCCCAGCACCAGCACGTTCTTCACCGCGTTGGCCTGCTGCAGGGTGCCGTGCAGGAAGACCCCGAGGATTCCCACCAGCAGCACGCCCTGCGCGGCCACGAAGTAGCCGCCGTAGACACCGGCGAAATAGACCAGCCCCAGCAGCAGCCACGGCCGCGGCCGGGTCCGGGCCTGCGCGGCCTGGCGGTCCCGCACCCAGGCCTGGAGCTTCGGTTGGAACACCACGAACAGCAGCGCCACCACGATCAGGAACGGGGCCGCCACGCCGAAGACTTCCTCCGGCAGGTGCAGCAGCAGCCAAGCGCCGGTGATCCCGCCCAGCAGTGAGGCCGGAAGCAGGATGGCCAGGGTGCGGCGCAGCCCGGCCAGTTCCCTCCGGTAGCCGTAGACGCCGCCCACATTGCCGGCGATCAGGCCCATCGCGTTCGAAATGGTCGCGGTCACCGGCGCATAGCCCAGCGCCACGAGAATGGGGAACGTGACCAGCGTGCCGGAGCCGACAATGCTGTTGATGGTGCCGGCCCACAGCCCGCCCAGCCCGATCAGGGCAGCGTTCAGCACATCCATGAGGCGGGCGCCGCCTAGGCGCGCTTGGCTACGGCAGTGTAGCGGCCGCCGTCGTGCTTGACGCTCAGCGGCATGTCGAAGGCGGTGCTCAGGTTCTCTTCGGTCAGCACCTCCGCGATGGGCCCCTGGGCCACCACCCCGCCCTCGCGCAGCAGCATGGCGTGGGTGAAGCCCGGCGGCACTTCCTCCAGGTGGTGGGTGACCAGCACCAGCGCCGGCGCGTCCTCGTCCCGGGCCAGTTCGCTCAGCCGCCGCACCAGATCCTCGCGGCCGGCCAGGTCCAGGCCGGCACCCGGCTCGTCCAGCAGCAGCAGTTCGGGATCGGACATCAGGGCCCGGGCAATTTGCACGCGCTTGCGTTCGCCCTCGCTCAGGGTGGCGAAGGTGCGGTTCATGAAGGTGGACATGCCCCAGGCATCCAGCAGCCGGAAGGCCCGGCGCTCGTCCATCTTGTCGTACTGTTCGCGCCAGCGGCCGGTCACCCCGTAGGCGGCGGTGACCACCACATTGAGCACCTGCTCGTGCTCGGGGATCTGGCCTGCCAGCGCGGCGGAGGCCAGGCCGATCCGCGGCCGCAACTCGAACACGTCGACCTTGCCCATGGTCTCGTCCAGGATCCCGGCGATCCCGCGGGTGGGATGCAGGCGTGCGCCGGCGATCTGCAGCAGCGTGGTCTTGCCCGCCCCGTTGGGGCCGAGCACTACCCAGCGCTCCCCCTCCTTGACCTGCCAGTCAATGCCGTCGAGCAGGGTTTTCCGCCCGCGGACAACAGTGACCCCGGCAAATTCAAGTACATCGCTCATATCAGTAGACAGTAGGCTAAAACGCGTAGTATTCGCCAAACGCGGCGCCGGAGCCTGCCATGATGGATCCGGCCCTCCCCCAAGCTTTGCGTAGAACGGACTCACCATGCCCTCGCTCCTCCGTGTCGTCTCCTACGGCCGGGAACTCCCCGACGCCTACCTCGCTGCCGTGCAGGCAGCGGTCACCGGAGCCGGCGGGAGCATCAGGGAGCTGGAGAACGCGGCCAACGACCGTTTCCAGGTCACCGTCCTGACGGTGGAGTACGACGGCGGTGCCTCCGACGGCGTCGCGGCCTTGCGGGCGGCGCTGGCCCCCGTCCTCACCGACGACCTGGGCACGGCCGTGATGGACGCGTCGCTGGCCGGGCCGCAGCGCAAGCTGCTGCTCATGGACGTGGACTCCACGCTCATCCAGCAGGAGGTCATCGAGCTGCTGGCCGAGCATGCGGGCAAGCGCGAGGAGGTGGCCGCCGTGACCGAGGCGGCGATGCGCGGTGAACTGGACTTCGCCCAGAGCCTGCACGCCCGGGTGGCCACCCTGAAGGACCTTCCGCTCGACGTGATCGACCGTGTCCGTGCCGCGGTGCGGCTGACGGACGGCGCCCGGGAACTCGTGGAGGCTTTCCTGGCCGCCGGCCACGCGGTGGCCGTGGTCTCCGGCGGCTTCAGCCAAATCCTGGATCCGCTGGCCGCCGAGCTCAAGCTGACCTACCACCGCGCCAACCTGCTGGGCATCGACGCGGAGCTGCTGACCGGCACGGTGGACGGCGACGTGGTGGACCGCGCGGTGAAAGAGGCAGCGCTGCGCGAATGGGCCGCCGCGGAGGCCATCGACCTGGCGCAAACCATTGCCATCGGCGATGGCGCCAACGACCTGGACATGCTCGCGGCCGCCGGCCTGGGCGTGGCGTTCAACGCCAAGCCTGCCGTCCGGGCCGCCGCCGACGCCGCCATCAACATCCCCTACCTGGATGTGGCCCGCTACTTCGCCGGCGTCTGACCCCGCCCGCGACTGCCGGACCCGCAATCCCGTGCCGGCTCATTTTCGCCGGACGCGGCCCCTACCGCAGGGCCACGGGCCGGAGTAGGGTCGGTTGAACCTCCCCGGACCGCGCCCCGACTGCCGGACTCCGGGCAGGGGTTCCCGGAACCTGCCGTGAAGGAGAACCAGCGATGGGCACGCACTCCACACCAACCGCCGTCCTGGACCCGGACGTGGCCGAGACGTGCCGGCGCCTGGCGGCGCAGCTGCGGGTCGACTCCATCCGGGCCACCACCCGCGCCGGCTCCGGCCACGCCACCTCGTCGCTCTCGGCGGCCGACCTCATGGCGGTGCTCCTGGCGAACCACCTGCGCTATGACTGGCAGCGGCCGGAGCTCGCCGCGAACGACCATCTGGTGTTCTCCAAGGGGCATGCCTCGCCGCTGCTCTATGCCATGTTCCGTGCCGCCGGAGTGATCGACGAAACGGAACTGCTCGATACCTACCGGCAGTTCGGCGGCCGGCTGCAGGGACATCCCACGCCGGCCCTGCCCTGGGTGGATGTGGCAACCGGATCGCTCGGCCAGGGGCTGCCCGTGGCCGTCGGCATCGCCATGGCCGGCAAGTACCTGGACCGGCTCCCCTACCGGACGTGGGTCCTCTGCGGGGACAGCGAGATGACCGAAGGATCCATGTGGGAGGCGCTGGACAAGGCCGCCTATTACCGGCTGGGAAACCTGACGGCGATCGTGGATGTGAACCGGCTGGGCCAGAACGGGCCGACCGCACTGGGCTGGGACCTGGACCGGTACTCCGCAAGGATCAGGGCTTTCGGCGCCCAGCCGCTGCCGATCGACGGCCATGACCTGGCCGCCATCAACGAAGCCTTCGCCACGGCGCGTGAGACCACCGACCGGCCCAGCGTCATCCTGGCCCGCACGGTCAAGGGCAAGGGCGTTCCCGCGGTGGAGGACAGGGACGGCTGGCACGGCAAGGCACTGCCGGAGGACGTCGCCGGGGCCGCCATCGAGGCGCTGGGCGGCCCGACCCGGCTGCGGATCGCCCCGCTGGCACCGGAACCCGGCGACCCGGCCATCACGCCCAATCCCGCGGCCGCCGTCGCGCTGCCCGCCTACACGGAGGGCGATTCCGTCGCCACCCGGACCGCCTTCGGCGAGGCTCTGGCCGCTCTCGCCGCCCGACCCGAGGTGGTGGTCCTGGACGGCGAGGTGGGCAACTCCACCAAGGCCGGGGAGTTCAGCAAGGCCGCGCCCGAGCGTTTCTTCGAGATGTTCATCTCCGAACAGCAGATGGTGGCGGCGGCGGCCGGACTCTCCGTGCGCGGGTATGTGCCGTTTGCCGCCAGTTTTGCAGCGTTCCTCGTCTCCCGCGGCTACGACTTCATCCGGATGGCCGGGGTATCCGAGGTGGACATCCGCCTGGTCGGCACCCATGCCGGCGTCGAAATCGGCCAGGACGGGCCGTCGCAGATGGCGCTGGAGGACCTGGCCGCGATGCGGGCGATCCACACCTCGACCGTCCTCTACCCCGCCGACGCGCCCTCGACCGCCGGTTTGGTCCGCGCCATGGCGGACACTTCCGGCATCTGTTACCTCCGGGCCACGCGGGGCGATTACCCCGTGCTGTACGGGGAGGGCGAAGAATTCCCCATCGGCGGGGCGAAGGTGCACCGGGCTACGGACCACGACGACGTCACCCTCGTCGGAGCGGGCGTCACCCTGCACGAATGCCTGGCCGCGGCCGCCAGGCTCGCCGACGACGGCATCGGCGCGCGGGTGGTCGATCTCTATTCGATCAAGCCCATCGACCACCAGACGCTGCTGGCGGCGTGCCGGGTCACGGGCGGCCGGATCATCACGGTGGAGGACCACTATCCCGAAGGCGGGCTCGGTTCGGCCGTTGCCGATTCCCTGACCCAGGCGCGGGTACCGGACCTCAAACTGGTCCGGCTGGCCGTGGAAGGCTTGCCGACCTCCGGTGCGCCACAGGACCTGCTGGACGCGGCGGGCATCTCGGCGCGGCATATAGCCGCGGCCGCGCGCCGACTGGTCCGGGAGTAGTCGGGCTCTTGCGGGCCCTTAATCCTGCGCCTGCAGGAAGGACTCGGCCCCGCCCACGTATTCCGTGTGCCCGGAGGGGACATCGGCGGTAACCATCTTGGCCACTTCCGCGCCGAACTCTTCCACCGAGTAGAGCTTGCCGGCCTCGGCCCGGCGGGCCTCGATCGCGCCGGGGCGGGCACGGTCCAGCAGCGTCGCGGTCACGGTGCCTTCGATCATGTCGCCGGACACGACCACCAGCGAGATGCCCTTGGCCTCCAGCTCCGGCAGCAGTTCGCGCAGCGCGTCTTCGCCGGCGCGCTTGCTCAGGGCCACCGGCTCATACTCCGGCATGGTCGGCACGGTACGGATGAAGTGGGCCTGATGGCTGGTGACGAACACAACGCGGGAGCCGGCCGGCATCGCCTCGGCCGCGGCCTTGAGCATGTTCACCTGCGCGTCGCGGTTCAGGCGCAGGGCATAGTCCTCGCCCATGCTGGACTCCATGCCGCCCGACGCGTTGAGCACCAGCACATCGACGCCGCCGAAGTTCTGCCTGGCGGCCTCGACCAGCGCCTCGGCGCCCTCTGCCGCGGTGAGGTCGGCGGCAACGGCGACGGCGCGGCCGCCGGCTTCCTCGATCTGCGCCACTACCTTGTTGGCGCGGGGTGCCTTCTGGCGGTAGTTGACTACCACCGACGCTCCCTCGGCGGCCAGGAGCTTGGCCACCTCCGCGCCGATGCCGCGCGATGATCCCGTTACGATTGCTGCTTTGCCGTCCAGTGCGCCCATGGCTGCTCCTCGAGGTTCTCAGTAGTGGTCCGGTCGGGCGCGTTGTAGGAAACGCCCAACCGGAAAAGGCTTCGGGTTCCATCTTGCCAGTCCCCGAAGCCTTATCCGTTGTCGGGAGCCGACAAAACGCAGGCCGAACACCTGCCCGAGCTGCCTAGTGGCCCATTCCCAGTCCGCCGTCCACCGGGATCACCGCGCCGGAGATGTAGGCGGCTTCGTCGCTGGCAATCCAGCGGACCACCTTCGCGACTTCTTCCGGTTCGGCGAAGCGGCCGGCCGGGATGGACGCCAGGTAGTTCTTCTGCGTGTCCTCCGGCAGCACGGCCGTCATTTCCGTGTTGACGAAGCCCGGGGCCACCACGTTGGCGGTGATGTTGCGCGATCCGAGCTCGCGGGTCAGCGAACGGGCGATGCCCACCAGGCCGGCCTTGGACGCGGCATAGTTGATCTGGCCGGGCGACCCGTAGAGGCCCACCACCGAGGAGATCAGCACCACGCGGCCCTTCCGCAGCCGGATCATGCCCTTGGAGGCCCGCTTGATCACCCTGAACGCACCGGACAGGTTGGTATCCACCACGCTGGTGAAGTCTTCTTCGCTCATCCGCAGCAGCAGCATGTCGCGCGTGACGCCGGCATTGGCGACCAGGACCTCCACGGGGCCGTGTGCAGCCTCGACCTCGTTGAAGGCAGCGTCCACGGACCCGGCATCGGTCACATCGGCCTTCACGCCCAGGAGTCCGTCGGGAACCTCGCCGCTGCGGTAGGTGATCGCCACCTTGTCCCCATTCGCTTCGAAGGCCCGGGCAATCGCCAGCCCGATTCCCCTGTTGCCGCCGGTGACCATCACGCTGCGGCCGGGCTGCTGTTCGTTGCTCACTCTTACCTCCATCACGCTGCTGTTTTCCTATGGAATCCTAGCCCGGGATATCCGCCGCCCGGTCATCGTCGCGCGGCTTTAGACATTCCGGCCATCGTGGGAGAATTGATACAGCCCTGATGGAGTGTGATGAGCAAGCAGCCTGACGAGAAGCCGGAAGTCCTGAGCATTACGGACGTCCCCGAAAGCCATACCGATGAGATGCACCGGCGCATGGTCCAGTACACGCTCGCCATGGGTATCCGGCTGGCCTGTTTGCTGCTCTTTTTCTTCATCGACAGCTGGTTCCGCTGGTTCTTCGTGGGCGGCGCCGTTTTCCTGCCGTGGATCGCCGTGATCATCGCCAATGGCGGCAGCGACAAGTCGAACCTGCAGCACAGCACCGCCCTGCTGGACCAGGCGCCGCAGCCGGAGTTGGAGGCCCCCTCCGCCCGGGCGGGAGACGCAGGGGCAGGCCCGGACGAAGTCCTCACCGGCGAACTTATCGACGACGCCGGGCAGGGAGCGGATGGCAGCCCCGGCCCGTCCTCCCCGCCCGTCCGCCCCGCCTCCGACTGGTCGGAGCCGCAGGGCCCGGCCGCGACGGCGGCCGACGCTCCCGCCCCAGAGAACGTTCCTGCGCCCGACGGCAACCAGGTTGACGACCAGCCATCCGCGTTTCTCGGAAACCTGAGCCCCGTCACCAAGCGGCGCCGGCGGAAGGCGGCCGCGTGAACCTCCTAGACCAACTCGGCGGCGGGCTGGCGGCCGACTCCCCCGTCTGCTCGCGCAAGGGCTGCCGTCAGGCCGCGCAGTGGCAGCTGCTGTGGAACAACCCGAAAATCCATACCCCCGAGCGCCGCAAGATCTGGCTGGCGTGCGGCGGACACCGGGAGTGGCTGCAGGACTATCTCATCCAGCGCAGCCTCTGGCGCGAAACGCTCCCCTTGGAAGGTGCCTGAATGTCCTACCGATTCCTGCTCAGCGGCAAGTGGCTGGGCTGGCTGCTGATCGTTGCCCTGCTGGCCGCGGTGTGCGTGCTGCTGGGCAACTGGCAGATGGACCGCCGGGACCAGGCCCGCAACGTCATCGCAGCGGTGGAGAACAATTACGACGCCGATCCGGTGCCGTTCAGCGAGGTGCCGGACATCTTCGCCAGCGCCGATGACGCGGTGGAATGGACGCCGGTGGTCCTCGCCGGCGAGTACGACGACGCCGGGCAGCGGATCGTGCGCAACCGCCCGCTGAACGGCCGGCCTGGCTACGAGGTACTTGTCCCGCTGCGCCTCGAGGACGGCAGCGCCGTGGTGATCAACCGGGGCTGGCTCCCGATCGGCAACCACCAGGCCGGCCATCCGGACACCATTCCCGCCGCCCCGGAAGGCGACGTCACCGTCGTCGCGCGGGTCAAGCCAGGCGAAGGCCCGGTCAGCCGCGGGGCCCCGGACGGCCAGCTCGCGTCCATTAACCTGGACGCCTATGCGGCCGAGCTGGGGTACCCGGTGCATACGGGCAGCTACGGCCTGATGGCGGCGGAATCCCCCGCCGCGGCCGTACAGCCCGTGCAGATCCCCAAACCGGCCATCGACGAAGGACCGCACCTGTCGTACTCGATGCAGTGGTACGCCTTCGGTGTGCTCTTGTTTGTCGGCTACGGCTATGCCGCCCGCCAGCAGGCGCACCACAGCCGGTACGCGGAGGAAGAGGAGGCGCTGAGCGGATACCACCAGGCCAATCCGGCGCCGCGCGCCGCTGCCCCGAAACGCCGGAGCAAGCGGCCGACGGCCGAAGAAGAGGAAGACGCCCTGCTGGACGCCCAGGGGTTCCGCACCGACGGCACCCTGCTCAGCCGCGACGACTGAACTGCAGCGCCGTCTATAACCGAAATTGCACGGCGCTTAGACACCTCGCTCGTTCCTCGCTCGGCGATGCGCGCCTAGGCAATTTCGATTGCGACGGCGCTGTGCCCGGCATCAGGCCAGCGTCACCAGGTCCAGGTAGTCCTCATTCCAGAGGTCCTCGACGCCGTCCGGCAGCAACACGACGCGCTCCGGGTTCAGTGCCGCCACCGCCCCTTCGTCGTGGCTCACCATAACGACGGCGCCGCTGTAGTTGCGCAGTGCGCCCAGGATTTCCGCCCGGCTGGCGGGGTCCAGGTTGTTGGTCGGCTCATCCAGCAGCAGCACATTGGCCGACGACGCCACGATGGTGGCCAGGGCGAGCCTGGTCTTTTCGCCGCCGGACAACACGCCCGCGGGCTTGTTCACGTCGTCCCCGGAGAACAAGAAGGAACCGAGGATGTTCCGCACCTCGGCATCCTGCAGGTCGGGGGCGGCCGAGCGCATGTTCTCCAGCACGGTCCGGTCCACGTCCAGGGTTTCGTGTTCCTGGGCGTAGTAGCCGATCTTCAGTCCGTGGCCGGGCAGCACATCGCCGGTGTCGGGGGTGTCCACCCCGGCCAGCATGCGCAGCAGCGTGGTCTTGCCGGCGCCGTTCAGGCCCAAAATCACCACGCGGGAGCCGCGGTCGATGGCCAGGTCCACATCCGTGAAGATCTCCAACGAGCCGTAGGACTTGCTCAGGCCTTCGGCGGTGAGCGGAGTCTTGCCGCAGGGTGCGGGATCGGGGAAGCGCAGCGCCGCCACCTTGTCCTGTGCGCGCACCTCGTCCAGGCCGCTGAGCAGGCGTTCGGCGCGCTTGGCCATGTTTTGGGCCGCCACCGCCTTGGTGGCCTTGGCGCGCATCTTGTTCGCCTGGTCCATGAGGACCTGGGCCTTTTTTTCGGCGTTGGCGCGCTCACGCTTGCGGGCCCGCTCGTCGGTCTCGCGCTGGGACAGGTAGCGCTTCCAGTTCATGTTGTAGATGTCGATGGTGGCGCGGTTGGCGTCCAGGTGGAAGACCTTGTTGACGGTCGCTTCCAGCAGCCCGGTGTCGTGGCTGATCACGATGAGGCCGCCCTGGTGGTTTTTCAGGAACTCGCGCAGCCAGCTGATCGAGTCGGCGTCGAGGTGGTTGGTCGGCTCGTCGAGGAGCATGGTGTCGGCACCCGAATACAGAATCCGGGCCAGCTCGACGCGGCGGCGCTGGCCGCCGGACAGCGTCCGCAGGGGCTGGTTCAGGATCCGCTCCGGCAGGGCCAGGTTGGAGGAGATGGCGGCCGCCTCGGCCTCGGCGGCGTAACCGCCGCCGGAGATGAACTCGGCCTCCAGCCGGTCGTAGCGGCGCATCGCCTTGGCCTGGACGTCGGCGTCGGTGCTGGCCATGTCCGACTGCGTTTCCCGCAGCTTGCGGGTCACCACGTCGAGGCCCCGCACCGAGAGGATCCGGTCGCGGGCCAGCTGTTCCATGTCGGGGGTGCGCGGGTCCTGGGGCAGGTAACCGATTTCACCAGTGCGCACCACGGTCCCGGCGGCAGGCATGCCTTCTCCGGCGAGGACGCGGGTCAGCGTGGTCTTGCCGGCGCCGTTGCGGCCCACCAGCCCCACCTTGTCGCCCTTGTCCACACGGAAGGACACCGCCTCCATGAGCAGACGGGCCCCGGCACGCAGCTCAAGATCGTTGACGGTAATCACAGTGGAAGCCTTTCGAAGGGGTGCGGGAGGGATGCCCGGGCGCCGTCCAGACGGGACGGGCGGAAATCAACCTTTCCAGTCTACCGGCAACCCAAGCCGTCCCCACCCCTCCGCCCCGCTCTGATCGGACGGTTATCCTTGGCGAATGAGTTTCTCCCGCGGCTCCCAGTTGGATACGTCACAGGTTCAGGACCGCCGCGGCGGCCTGGGCGGCAAGATCGCCATCGGCGGCGGCGGCCTCCTCGTCCTCATTGCCAGCCTCCTGGGCGTTTCGCCCGAAGTGCTGGAAGGCTTCGGCCTGGGCGCCGGCCAGGAACAGCAGCAGCCGGGTGGTTCGGCCCTGCAGGAAGAATGCCGCACCGGCGCCGACGCCAACGAGCGCACCGACTGCCGCATCGTGGGGGCCGTCAACAGCCTCAACGATTTCTGGGCCGGCTATCTCCCCCGCTACAACATGCGGTACCCGGCCCCGCAGACCGTCCTGTTCGACGGCGGCGTCAGCACCGGCTGCGGCAGGGCCAGCAGCGCGGTGGGCCCGTTCTACTGTCCATCCGACCAGACCGCGTATTTCGACACCTCCTTCTTCACCGAACTGACCACCCGCTTCGGCGCCAGCGGCGGGCCGCTGGCCGAGGAATACGTGGTGGCGCACGAGTTCGGGCACCACATCCAGAACCTCACCGGTGCCATCGACTACGCCCGACAGGATCCCCAGGGACCCGAATCCGGCGCAGTCCGGGTGGAACTTCAGGCGGACTGCTATGCCGGGGTGTGGGCCGGCAACGCCACCGAGCAGATCGACGAACGGACCGGGGAACCCTTCATGCAGCCGCTGACCCAGCGGGACCTGCAGGACGCCCTCTCCGCCGCGGCCGCCGTCGGCGACGACCGCATCCAGCAAGCCGCCGCGGGGCAGGTCAACCCCCACACCTGGACGCACGGCTCCAGCGAGCAGCGGCAGCGCTGGTTCCTGCACGGCTACCGGACCGGCGACGCCGGCCGGTGCGATACGTTCTCGGCCCCGGACCTCGACCGACCCGCCTGACGCAGGTGCGAAGGCTGCAGGTCCCGGACGCAGCCCGCGAAGGCTACAGGTCCCGTGGATCCACGGGGTCCGCCTCCCGGATGCCCGCGGCAAACGGCGGTGCACCCCCGGAGACCCCGGCCGGCGGGGTGCCCCCGGAGGTCCCGGCCCTGCCCTCGGCGGGATCCCCGGGCCCGAATCCCGGAAGATATCCGTCGGGCTCGCGGCCCATCGTCGTGTCCAGCAGCAGGAACACCATGCCCGCCCCCAGCCAGACCAGGATCAGGCCGATGCCCGTCATCAGCAACTCCCCCGGCCCCGCCGTCCCGGGGCTGTACGGCAGCCAACCCGTCGCGGCACCCCTGATGCCCGTCCAGAGCAGCCAGAAACCGGGGAAGGCCAGCCCGACCGTCACGGCGCCGGCGCCGATGCGGGGCCGCGGACCAAAGATGAGCCAGCCGGTCACGACGACGACGGGCAGCACGTAATGCAGGAGCCGGTCCGCCATCACCCAGGCAGCGGTCAGCCCGGCGGCTTCGGGAAAGCCTCGGAACGGGGTGAACTGGGCCAGGAAGACCAGCAGCATGGCCGCCAGGGTGGCGGCCCGGGCTGCCCGCCAGAGCCGTCCCCCGGCCGTGGTCGAATCCATCAGCAGCGTCAGGCTCACCACAAAAACGAGCAGCGCGGCCTGCACCCCCGGGGCGCTGGCGTAGTTCCACCAGGCATGCGCGGCGTCGGCGCCATAGCCGGGCGCCGCCGGCACGGCTGTGATGCCGACGGCGAGGCCCACGACGGCCAGCAGGGCGGTCAGGCCGTGGTAGGCGGCGGCGACGTGGACCTCGTCATAGCGTCCCCGCCGCCGCTTCGTTGCCGCACTCGACGCACTCATGACCCGATCCTAGCCCGCGGGACGGCGTCAAGACAGGAGCGGACCGGCCACCCGAAGGTGACCGGCCCGCTGTCGATTCGTCGAATCAGATATTGAAGCCGAGGGCGCGCATCTGGTCGCGGCCGTCGTCGGTGATCCGCTCCGGACCCCACGGCGGCATCCATACCCAGTTGAGGCGCCACTCGTCCACCACGCCGTCCAGCGCCTGGCCGGTCTGCTCCTCGAGGACGTCGGTGAGCGGGCAGGCGGCGGTGGTCAGCGTCATGTCGATGAGCAGGGCACCGTCGTCGGCGTACTTCAGCCCGTACAGCAGGCCGAGGTCCACGATGTTGACGCCCAGCTCAGGGTCGATGACGTCCTTGAGCGCTTCCTCGACGTCCTCCAGGGACGTCTGCGGGGCATTGGCTTCTGTCATGATCAGGCCTTCGCTGCTGTCAGGTAGCGGTCGTAGCCCTCTTCTTCGAGACGGTCGGCCAGTTCGGGGCCGCCCTCTTCAGCGATGTGGCCATCCACGAAGACGTGCACGAAGTCGGGCTTGATGTAGCGCAGGATACGCGTGTAGTGGGTGATGAGCAGGGTGCCCATCGCGCCGCCGGCATGCACGCGGTTGTGGCCTTCGGAGACCACCTTGAGCGCATCCACGTCCAGGCCGGAGTCGGTTTCGTCCATGATGGCGAACTTGGGCTTGAACAGTTCGAGCTGGAGGATCTCCACGCGCTTCTTCTCGCCGCCGGAGAAGCCCTCGTTCACGTTGCGCTGGGCGAAGTCTGCGTCGATGCGCAGCTGGCTCATCGCTTCCTTGACGTCCTTGGTCCAGGTACGCAGCTTCGGGGCCTCGCCGTCGAGGGCGGTCTTGGCGGTCCGCAGGAAGTTGGTCATGGTCACGCCGGGCACCTCGACCGGGTACTGCATGGCCAGGAAAAGGCCGGCGCGGGCGCGCTCGTCAACGCTCATGGCCAGCACATCTTCGCCGTCCATGGTGATGGAGCCGGAGTCGACGTTGTAGCGCGGGTGTCCGGCGATGGTGGCCGCCAGGGTGGACTTGCCGGAACCGTTCGGGCCCATGATGGCGTGGATCTCGCCGGTGTTGATCGTCAGGGACACGCCCTTGAGGATCTGCTTGCTGCCCTGCTCGGTGTCGATGCTGACGTGCAGGTCCTTGATTTCAAGAGTAGACATCTGTCTGCTTTCTCCTTTGCGCCCGGTGCGGGCGGGCGCCGTTCACGTGATGGAAGTTTTTAGTTGAGGTCCGGGGCAGGCGCCCCGTTGAGGACGTTCGTGACGTCTACGTAGACACTGTCGCCATCGAGCGCCAGCGCGAACACCGGGACGGGTTCGAACGCCGGCAGGCTCAGCGGCTCGCCGGTGCGCAAATCGAACTGGGAACCGTGGCCCCAGCATTCGATCGCGCAGCCTTCGACGTCGCCTTCGGAGAGGGAGACGTCCGCGTGCGAACAGGTGTCCCCGATGGCGTGGAGCTCGCCCTCGGAGTCCCTGACGATGGCTACCGGGTAGTCATCGATCAGGATGCGCACTGCCTGGTTGACCTGTATGTCGGAGGCCTGGCACACCAGTTCGCCGCGCGGCGTCCCGCTCATCAGAGGTTGCCCGCCTCGAGTTCCCGCTCGAGCGCCGCATTGAGGCGCTCTTCGAGGGCGGGCACCCGGATCTGCTGAATGACCTCGTTGAGGAACCCGCGGACCACCAGGCGGCGGGCGACGTCCTGCGGGATGCCGCGCGCCATCAGGTAGAACAGGTGCTCGTCGTCGAAGCGGCCGGTGGTGCTGGCGTGGCCGGCGCCTTCGATCAGGCCGGTCTCGATTTCGAGGTTCGGCACCGAGTCGGCGCGCGCGCCGTCGGTCAGCACCAGGTTCCGGTTTGCCTCGTAGCTGTCGGTGCCCTCGGCTTCCTTGCGGATCAGCACGTCGCCCACCCAGACGGTGTGCGCGTTCTTGCCCTGCAGGGCGCCCTTGTACAGCACCCGCGACTTGCAGTTCGGCACCGCGTGGTCCACGAACAGGCGGTGTTCAAGGTGCTGTCCGGCGTCGGCGAAGTAGAGGCCGTACATTTCCACATCGCCGCCGGTGGCGGTGAACCGGGTGGACGGCGTGACGCGGACGAGGTCGCCGCCCAGGCTGACGGTCACGTGCTTGAACTTCGCGTCGCGGCCCACGCGGGCCTGCTGCGAGGAGGCGTGAACGGCGTCGTCGGCCCATTCCTGCACCGAGACGACGGTGAGGTCGGCGCCGTCCTGCACGTCGATCTCCACGTTCTGCGAGACCGTGGCGCTGCCCTTGTGATCCAGCACGACGACGGCCTTGGAGAACTTTTCGGCCACGATGACCAGGTGCTGCGCGGACAGCTCGGTGCTGTTGCCTTCCACCACCACGGCGACGCCGGAGTCCAGTTGGGCCTCGGCCGGGATGGTCACCACTGTCGCTTCGCGGAAGGCCTCCCAGGCGGCGGCCGAGACGCGGTCCTCGGGGATGCCGGCGACGCCGATGCGGGCATCGGCGCGGCCCACGGTCTCGACCAGGACGCCGGCCGGCAGCTCGGCGCCTTCGGGGCCGGTGACGGTGACCGCCGGGCCGGTACCGGTCAGCGCGTCGCTCTGCAGGCCGCGCAGGCGCTTGAGCGGGGTAAACCGCCAGTCTTCTTCGCGTCCGGTGAGCGGGCCGAAGTCTTCCGCCTTGTATGAGGTCAGGCGGCCGGCGCGGGAGCTGTCCGGAACACCGACGCCGCCTCCGTGGCTGTGGCTCTTGGCGCTGTCGCCGGCCAGCGGGCCTGCGGCAGCGTTGGCCGGGGAGAGATTTTCGCCTTCCTCCGTGAATCCGTCGATGGCCGGAGCACCGATGCGTGCCTTCTCAGTGATCTCAGTCATTAACCTACGGATCCTTCCATCTGCAGTTCAATCAAGCGGTTCAGCTCGAGGGCGTATTCCATCGGCAGCTCGCGGGCGATCGGTTCGATGAAACCGCGCACGATCATGGCCATTGCTTCGTCTTCGGCCAGGCCGCGCGTCATCAGGTAGAACAGCTGCTCTTCGCTGACCCGGGACACGGTCGCCTCGTGGCCCATGGTGACGTCGTCCTCGCGGACGTCGATGTACGGGTACGTGTCCGAGCGCGAGATGGTATCCACCAGCAGGGCGTCGCAGACCACGCTGTTCTTGGTGTTCTTCGCGCCCTCGCGCACCTGGACCAGGCCGCGGTAGGCCGAGCGGCCGCCGCCGCGGGCCACGGACTTGGCCACGATCGCGCTGGACGTGTTCGGCGCAATGTGGACCATTTTCGAGCCGGTGTCCTGGTGCTGGCCCGCACCGGCGAAGGCGATGGACAGCGTTTCGCCCTTGGCGTGCTCACCGGTGAGGTAGACCGCCGGGTACTTCATGGTGACCTTGGAGCCGATGTTGCCGTCGACCCACTCCATGGTGGCGCCCTCGTGGGCGATGGCCCGCTTGGTCACCAGGTTGTACACGTTGTTCGACCAGTTCTGAATCGTCGTGTACCGGACGCGCGCGCCCTTCTTCACGATGATCTCGACGACGGCGGAGTGCAGCGAGTCCGAGCTGTAGATCGGCGCCGTGCAGCCCTCGATGTAATGCACGTAGGAGTCTTCGTCGGCGATGATCAGCGTGCGCTCGAACTGGCCCATGTTCTCGGTGTTGATCCGGAAGTAGGCCTGCAGCGGGATATCGACGTGGACGCCCTTGGGGACGTAGACGAAGGAGCCGCCGGACCAGACGGCGGTGTTCAGCGAGGCGAACTTGTTGTCGCCCACCGGGATGACCGAGCCGAAGTACTCCTGGAAGATCTCCGGGTGTTCCTTCAGGCCGGTGTCGGTGTCCAGGAAGATGACGCCCTGGGCTTCCAGGTCTTCGCGCAGCTGGTGGTAGACGACCTCGGACTCGTACTGGGCCGCGACGCCGGAAACCAGGCGCTCACGCTCGGCCTCGGGGATGCCCAGCTTTTCGTAGGTGACCCGGATGTCCTCGGGCAGGTCCTCCCACGTCTTGGCCTGCTTCTCCGTGGACCGGACAAAGTACTTGATGTTGTCGAAGTCGATGCCGGACAGGTCGGCGCCCCAGGTGGGCATCGGCTTGCGGTCGAAGTACTTCAGGCCCTTCAAACGCAGGTCCAGCATCCACTGCGGCTCGCCCTTCTTGGCGGAGATGTCGCGGACCACTTCTTCATTCAGACCGCGGCGGGCGTTGGCGCCGGCGGTGTCGGCGTCGGCCCAGCCGTATTCGTAGGTCCCGATGCCATGCAGCTCGGGGTTCTTTTCCAGGATTTCGGAAATGGTGGTGTCGGCTACATCGGTCGTCCCGACCGCGTTCCTCATGCTCTGATCCACTTGGTCCGTCATCACGGCCTCTCTTGCAGATTGATGGATACTCGTCTCGTGCCTGTCGCCGGTTCGACGGGTCGAACCGCAGACCTTGTTCGACCCACCGGGATGTGGGTCGTACACACATGTCCCCCGCTGGCCAGCGTGGACAGTCGCCTGACATCCACCCCGAGCAGCCGGGAGAAAACTTCGGTTTCGCTGTCGCAGAAGTCCGGGAAATCTGCTGCCAGCTGCTGCACCGGGCAGTGCCCCTGGCACAGCTGAACGGCCAGCATGGTGCTGTGCGGCGCCTGGGTTCCCACCACGTTGGTGGACCCGACAAAGCCGTCGGCGCTCAGCGCCTCCGCCAGCGCCTTGGCCCGCTCTTCAATTCCGGGCCCTGCCGCCTCCACCACCGGGCGGTAGCGTTCTTCCATGTCCCGGTAGCGGTTCCGCGCGAACTCGGCGACCGCCTCGCGGCCGGCAGCCTCGCCCAGGGCCGCCAATGCGGTTCGCGCAATATCCAGGTAGTCGTTGCCGAGGCGCGTCTGGCCCTGCCGGCTCAGCACGTACTTGCGGGCCGGGCGACCGGCACCGGTGGCAGAATTCGCGGTGAGCTTGACCTCGATCAGGCCCTTGCGGGACAGGGCATCCAGATGGCGCCGCACGGCCGCGGGGGTGAAGCCCAGTATCTCGCCGAGCCCGGCGGCACTGACGGGTCCGTGTTCCAAAACGGCATTCAACACCCGGTCCCGGGTCCGCTCCTCGGACTCCGGTGCCTGGGCACGCAAAGAAGCACTACTGGTCATGGAATACACAACACAATCATGACGTATTCTATTCCGCGCTACCAGTAAGGCAGGCCTTAGCGGAGCGTGCTCTGCGTCGACCGCTCTACGTCCCGTAGAATGTTCGGGTGCCTACCTCCGAACCCTGCCTGGATATCCAGGGACTCGTGAAAGATCTGGGACCGGTGGAGGCCCTGGACAACAAGATGATCCGCGTGATCGACGGGGTCCACCTGCGCGCCTACCCCGGGCAGGTCACGGCCTTGCTCGGGCCCAACGGCGCGGGCAAGACCACCACCTTAGCCTGCGCGCAGGGCCTCATGCGCCCCAACGGCGGCACCGTTCGGCTGCTCGGCCAGGATCCCTACCAGGCGGGAGCGGAGCTGCGCAGCCGGGTGGGCGTCATGCTGCAGGAAGGCGGCCTGCCGCAGGCCATCCGGCCGCTGGCCCTGCTTCAGCATGTTGCCGGGATGTACCGGGACCCCCGCAGCGTGGACGAGCTGGCGGAGCGGCTGGGCATCAACGGCTTCGCCAACACACCCATCCGCAGGCTCTCCGGCGGTCAAAAGCAGCGGGTCGCGCTGGCCGCCGCCCTGGTCGGCGATCCGGAGGTCCTCTTCCTGGACGAACCGAGCGCGGGCCTGGATCCGCAGTCCCGGGCCGTGGTGTTCGACCTGATCCAGGAACTGCGGGCCGAGGGGCTGGGCATCATCCTCACCACGCACCTCATGGACGACGCCCAGCGGCTGGCCGACTACGTCTTCATCATCGATGCCGGCAGGACCGTGGTGCACGGCACGGTGGCCGAACTCACGGCGGCCACGGACGAGAGCGCCGGCGTCGAACGCCTGCTGACGTTCGATGCCGCCCCGGGCCTGTCCTTCGCCCTGCCCGAGCCGTTCGCCGCCGTCGAAAACGTTCCCGGCCGTTACATGGTGGCCGGCCACATAACCCCCGCGCTGCTGGCCGCCCTGGCGGCGGAGTGGGCGGCCCACAATGTCATGCCGGCCTCCATCCACATGGCACCGCGCTCACTGGAAGATGTCTTCCTCGATATTTCCGGGAAGGACCTGCGATGAGCGCGCCCGCCGCCTTGATCCGCCGGATCGCCCTGCAGGGCCGCTACGAGACGTTGGGCATGCTGCGCAACGGCGAGCAGTTGCTGATCGCCATCATCCTGCCGCTCCTGGCGCTCATCGGCCTGACCGTCACGCCGCTGCTGGACACCTTTACGGACGACAGGATCGCCATGGCCGCCCCGGGCGTCCTGGCCTTGTGCACGGTATCCACGGCCCTGACCGGCCAGGGAATCGCCACCGGCTTCGACCGCCGCTACGGGGTTCTCCGCTTTCTGTCCACCACGCCGTTGGGACAGAGCGGCCTGATCCTGGGAAAGATCCTCGCCGTGCTGGCCATCATGGTCATCCAGGTGGTGGTGGTGGGCGGGACAGCCCTCGTCTTCCTCGGATGGCAGCCCGCGCTCGGCGGCCTCCTGCCGGCGGCCGCGCAACTGGTGCTCGGTGCCGCGGCTTTCACCTCGCTGGGCCTTTTGATCGCCGGTACTGTCCGGCCGGAAGCCACGCTGGCGATCACCAACCTGCTGTGGGTGCTGTTGGCGGCGGCCGGGGGTATCCTCTTTCCGGTGGCCAGTTGGCCCGACGTTTTCGAGCCGGCCGCCCACGTGCTGCCCTCGACGGCCTTGGGCGACGCCCTGCGCAGCGCCCTGATCGACGCGCAGTTCAATCTCACCGCCTCAATCGTGCTGCTGGCCTGGACCGTAGTGGCCAGCCTTGCCGCCATCCGCTGGTTCAAATGGAGCTAAGTCAATGACCACCGCCACCCCGAAGTACCGCGACCTCAAGGATCGGCTGCCCGTCTCGGTCACTCGAACCGTGCACGGGCTGGCCATCGCCTCGCTGGCATCGCAGATGGGCATCATCATCACCGGCGGCGCCGTGCGGCTGACCAAGTCCGGCCTGGGCTGCTCCGAGTGGCCCAACTGCGTGCCCGGTTCGATGACGCCGACGCCGGAGATGGGCATCCACGGGCTGATCGAATTCGGCAACCGCACGCTGACGTTCATCCTGGTCATTATCGCCGTGGCCATGCTCGTGTCGCTGTGGCGGATGCGCCGTTCGCACCGCACCCTGTTCGGCCTGGCGGTGGCCCTGCTGTGCGTCATTCCGGTGCAGGCCCTGATCGGCGGCATCACCGTGTGGACCGACCTTAACCCGTGGGTGGTGAGCCTGCACTTCCTGGCCTCGGCGGCACTCGTGGCCGTGGCCACGCTGCTGGTGAACCGCACCGGCATGTACCTGCGCGGCCGCTCCGCCGTGGCCGTCGCTCCGGTCCCGCGCATCCAGGCAACCCTGGGCTGGACCATCGCCGCTACCTCCGCTGCCTCCATCGTGCTGGGCACGATCGTGACCGGCACCGGCCCGCATGCCGGCGACGCCAGTGCCCCGCGGCACGACTTCAGCGCCGACCTGGTCACGCGGATCCACGTGGTGCCGGTCTACCTGCTGGTCGCGGCGATAGTGCTGGCGCTGGTGCTCGCCTACCGCCGCGCCACCTCCCCGCAACTGCGCACCGCCCTTTGGTGGCTGGCCGCCGTGGTCGTGCTGCAAGGCGGCATCGGTTACCTCCAGCACTTCACCGGCCTGCCCGTCGGCCTCGTGCTGCTGCACATGCTCGGGTCGGCCCTGCTGACCGTCGCGGCCACGAACGTCTGGGACCGTTCGACGGGCAAGTTCCCGCTCTAGTCCGGCCGTTCCGGCGGGCAAGTTACCGCCCCAATCCGCCCGGTTCGGCGGGGCCGGCGCTACTGTCCTGCCGGCGCCCGGTCAGCCGGGCGGAACGCCTCGATATCCTCCAGGAGGCGCGCGAGTTCGCGGCGGCTGCTCCCGGGCAATGGGTGCAGCGGCAGCCGCGGATCGCCCGCATCGATCCCGGCGGCCCTCGCCAGCGAGTAGAGATTGCTGAGCGGGCGCAACGACGCGAAATAGGCCATGAGGGGAGCCAACGCGGCCCGTGCCGCGGCGGCGGTTTCCTTATCGCCGGCCACCACGGCGTCGCGCAACACCCGGTAATGCGCCGGCAACACGGCGATCGGCCCGCCGTGCCAGGCGTCGGCCGCGAAGCCGGCGTCGGCGATCAGCGCGTCGCCGCTCATGCCGTGGCTGAAGTCGCCGGCCCCGACCGGCAGCAGGCCGCGGAGTTCTTCATATCGGCCGCGGAATACTTCGGCGGAGGGTGCCGATTCTTTCACGGCCACGATGTTGGGTTCCGCGGCCAGCTCGGCCACGAGCTCCAGGCTGAAGCTGAACTGCGTGGTGCGGGGATTGCTGTACAGGCAAACGGGGAGACCGGACCGGCGGGCAGCCGCAACACACTGGGCCGCCACTTCCTCGTCCGTCAGGGGATAGTAGGACACTGTGGAGACCAGGAGGCCGTCGGCACCGGCCGCGTTGGCGTCGTCGATGTTCTGCAGGAGTTCACGGGTGCCCACCGCGCTCACGCCGACGCACACCGGCAGCCCAGGCCGGACCGCCTTAACCGCCTCCACCGCCGCCGTGACGACATCCCGTCGTTCCGCGCGGTCCAGATACGCGAAGTTGCCCGAACTGCCCAGCACCGTGATCGCGTCGACGGGCGCCTCGCTCACGGCCGCGATATGGCGGATCAGCTCCGGAAGGTTGACGCCGCCGTCGTGATGGAAGGGGGTCACCGGATAGGCAATCAGGCCGCGGAAGGGATTCATGCCGCAATCTTAGGGCAGCAGGGCCGCCCCCGCAGGGCCCGGCACGGGCAGCAGGGCCGCCCCCGCAGGGCCCGGCACGGGCAGCAGGGCCCCCGGCGCACCGCCGGGAGGCAGCAGGCTGGCGTCGGGCGGGTTGCGCCTAGCCGAAGACGGGACCGCCGATAAAGGGATCCAGGGCCAGGGCCAGGAACAGCACCGTGAGGTAGCTGATGGAACCATGGAACACACGCATGGCGCTCTTGTTCGTGACGGCGGTGCTTTCGGTTCCGCGCTTGGTCAGCGCGTAGAGCCGGTGCGATTCGTAGACGAACCAGGAACCGCTGACCAGTGCCACGATGGTGTAGACCCAGCCGGCGCCGCCGACCGGAGCCAGCAGCAGCGAGCAGACCAGGGTGGCCCAGGCGTAGAGGACAACCTGCACGGAGACCTGCCGTGCGCTGGCGATCGCGCCGAGCATCGGCACGTTGGCCGCGTTGTAGTCGTCGCTGTATTTCATGGACAGCGGCCAGTAGTGCGGAGGCGTCCACAGGAAGATGACCATGAACAGGATCACCGCCGGCCACGCCACCGTGTTGGTCACCGCGGCCCAGGCGATGAGCACGGGGAAACACCCGGCGGCGCCGCCCCAGACGATGTTCTGCGAGGTGCGGCGCTTGAGGATCAGCGTGTAGATCACGACGTAGAAGAAGATCGCGCCGACGCCCAGCATGCCGGCCAGCGGATTAGCCCCGAACCAGAGGAGCGCCACGGCCACGACGGCGAGCGCCCAGGAGAACACCAGCGCCTCGCGCGGAGTCAGTTCCCCGGTCACGAGCGGGCGGTTTTCGGTCCGGTGCATGAGCTTATCCATGTCCCGGTCGATGTAGCAGTTAAAGGACCCGGCCGCACCGGCGGCGAGGGCACCGCCGACCATCGTGGCAGCCATCAGCCAGAGGTCGGGGAAACCCCCCTGGGCGAAGATCATGGTGGGCAGGGTGGTCACCAGCAGAAGTTCCATCACGCGGGGCTTCGTGAGCGACAGGTAGGCCTTGGCCTTGCGCGAGAAGCCGGGCTTGGCCGGAACGGCCAACGCCTGGTCCGGAACGGTCTGGATATTCAAGGAAAAACCACTCAGTTCTGCTGGAGTTCGTCTGACACACGAAAGCGCCCAGCCGTTAAGGACGGGCCAAGGTGCACCTACATCATACTCCTTCTATGTCTCGTAGAAACCGGTTTCCTGCCCGTGGAAACCGGTGTCGCCTGCCCTCGCCGAAACCCGCGCGGGCCGGGGGCGGCCGCCGGCGTCAAACAGTGACCGCTGTGACTGCTGGCACTGCACCACGTCCTGCGCATTGCAGATGCAACGGATAGAGTGGGGAAGGAGCGCCAATCCGCGGTTATGGGCGCAACAAGCTTGAGGCAGCAACAACGGCGAATGGCCCAATCGGTCCGCGGCCACGGCTGTTTTCCGGACCGTCGGCTGCCGCTTAGACGTAGATCAGAAAGGGGCCCACCCGGTGCCACACATGGAAGATCAGGAATTGTCCTGGACATCGCTGGACCAGCGGGCGGTGGACACGGTGCGTGTCCTCGCTGCGGATGCAGTCGAGAAGGTCGGCAACGGCCACCCCGGCACCGCCATGAGCCTGGCCCCGGCCGCGTACCTGATCTTCCAGAAGTTCATGCGCCACGACCCCACCGATCCGCACTGGGTGGGCCGCGACCGGTTCGTCCTCTCCCCCGGCCACACCTCGCTGACGCTGTACATCCAGCTGTTCCTCTCCGGCTACGGCCTGGAACTGGAGGACCTGAAGGCGCTGCGGACCTGGGGATCGCTCACGCCGGGCCACCCGGAGTACAAGCACACCCCAGGTGTCGAAATCACCACCGGCCCGCTGGGCCAGGGGCTCGCCTCCGCCGTCGGCTTCGCCTATGCGCAGCGCCGCACCCGCGGCTTGTACGACGCCGATGCTGCCGCCGGCGAGAGCCCGTTCGACCACACGGTCTGGGTGATCGCGTCCGACGGCGACCTGCAGGAGGGCGTCACGTCGGAGGCATCCTCCCTGGCCGGCCACCAGGAGCTGGGCAACCTGGTGGTGCTCTACGACGACAACAAGATCTCGATCGAAGACGACACCGACATCGCCTTCAGCGAAGACGTGCTCAAGCGGTACGAGGCGTACGGCTGGCACACCCAGCGGGTCGACTGGACCGAGACCGGCGAATACGTCGAAGACGTCCCGGCCCTGTCCGAGGCTTTGAAGGCCGCGAAGGCCGAGACGTCCCGGCCCTCGATCATCTCGCTGCGCACCATCATCGGCTGGCCCGCCCCCAAGAAGCAGAACACCGGCAAGATCCACGGCTCCGCCCTGGGTGCCGAGGAGGTCGCCGCCGTCAAGGAGGTGCTCGGCTTCGATCCGGAGCAGCATTTCGCGGTCGAGCCGGAGGTCTTGGATCACGCCCGGCAGGTGGCCGCGCGCGGCAAGCAGGCCCGCGCGGACTGGGAGACCGGCTACCAGGCCTGGCGCGAGGCCAACCCGGAGAACGCCGCGCTGCTGGACCGTGTGCAGGCGTCCGAGTTGCCGGAAGGCTGGGAGGCGGCGCTGCCCGAATTCCCGGCCGGCAAGGACGTCTCGACCCGGGCCGCCTCCGGCAAGGTGCTCAACGCCATCGGCCCGGTGCTGCCGGAGCTGTGGGGCGGTTCGGCGGACCTGGCCGAGTCCAACAACACCACGATCGAAGGCTCCCCGTCGTTCGTTCCCGAGTCGCGGCAGACCGACATGTGGTCCGGCGGGCCGTACGGCAGGGTGCTGCACTTCGGCATCCGCGAGCATGCGGCCGCCTCCATCGTGAACGGCATTGTGCTCAGCTCCAACACCCGCGCCTTCTCGGGCACGTTCCTGATCTTCAGCGACTACCAGCGGCCGGCCATCCGGCTGGGCGCCCTGATGGGCGTTCCCTCCATCTACGTGTGGACGCACGATTCCATCGGGCTCGGTGAAGACGGACCGACCCACCAGCCGGTGGAGCAGCTGGCGAGCCTGCGTGCCATTCCGGGCCTCGACGTCGTCCGTCCGGCCGATGCCAACGAGGTGGCCCAGGCCTGGAAGGCGGTGCTGGAGAACCACAGCAACCCGGCCGGCATCGTGCTCACGCGGCAGAACCTGCCCGTCTACGAGCGCGGCGGGAACGGCTTCGCCTCCGCCGAGAACGTGGCGAAGGGCGCCTACGTGCTGGCCGAGGCGCAGTCCGACGGCACGGACACGACGCCGCAGGTGATCCTGCTCGCCACCGGTTCCGAGGTGCAACTGGCCGTCCAGGCCCGCGAAACGCTGCAGGCCGACGGCATCGCCACCCGCGTGGTCTCCGTTCCCTGCCTCGAGTGGTTCAACCGGCAGGACCCCGCCTACCGCGAGTCCGTGCTCCCGGCCGGCATCAAGGCCCGTGTGTCGGTGGAAGCCGGCATCGCGCAGTGCTGGGACGGCCTGGTCGGCGATGCCGGCCGCAGCGTGTCCCTGGAGCACTACGGCGCCTCGGCCGACTACAAGACCCTGTTCCGCGAGTTCGGACTCACGGCCGAGGCTGTTGTCGAGGCCGCCCGCGACTCGCTCTCCCAGACCACCGATTCCTAAGGAGGACGCAATGTCCAACCCGAACACCCAGGCACTCTCCGACGCGGGCGTTTCCATCTGGCTCGACGACCTTTCGCGGGAGCGGATCAACTCCGGGACCCTGAAGGCCCTGATCGACGAACGGAACGTGGTGGGCGTCACCACCAACCCCTCCATCTTCGCCGCCGCCCTGCAGGACGGCCGCAGCTACGAGGCGCAGGTCCAGCAACTGGCCGCCGACGGCGCGGACGTGGATACGGCGGTCTTCGCCATCACCACGTCAGACGTGGCCGAGGCCTGCGACCTGTTCTCCCCGCTCGCCGCCGATACGGAAGGCGTGGACGGCCGCGTGTCGATTGAGGTGGATCCGCGGCTGGCCCGTGACGCGCACGGCACGGCCGCCGAGGCGCAGCATCTGCACAAGGCCGTGGGCCGCACCAATGCCTTCATTAAGATCCCGGCGACCAGCGAAGGCCTGGAGGCCATCACCGAGACCCTCGCGCTCGGCATCAGCGTCAACGTGACGCTGATCTTCTCGCTGCAGCGCTACCGCGAAGTGATTAACGCCTTCATGCTGGGTCTGGAGCAGGCCAAGGAAAACGGCAAGGACCTGTCGACCATCCACTCGGTGGCTTCGTTCTTCGTCTCCCGCGTCGATACCGAGATCGACAAGCGCCTGGACGCCGCCGGGTCCGCGGAGGCGGCCGCGTTGAAGGGCAAGGCCGGCGTCGCCAACGCCCGCCTGGCGTACCAGATCTACGAGGAGCAATTCGCGACCGAGCGCTGGCAGGTGCTGGCCGCCGCCGGCGGCCGGCCGCAGCGGCCGCTGTGGGCCTCCACCGGCGTGAAGAACCCGGAGTACCCGGACACCCTGTACGTCACCGAACTGGTGGCCCCGAACGTGGTCAACACCATGCCGGAGCCGACGCTGGAAGCCCTCGCCGACCACGGGAAGGTCGAGGGAGACCGGGTCACCGGCACCTACGCGGAAGCGAACAAGGTGCTCGACGACATCGCGCAGGCCGGAATTTCCTACAACGAGGTGGTGGAACTGCTCGAGGAGGAGGGCCTGGAGAAGTTTGTGGCCAGCTGGCAGCAGTTGCGGGAGACCGTCCAGAACGCCCTCGACTCGGTGCACGGAGCCCGGCAGTCATGAGTTCGCTGGCTTTCGAAGCGTCGGGAGCCGCACTGGCCGCCGTCCGCCGTCATATCGGCACCCTGGTGGAGGACCGCGTCGCGTCCCGCATCGCGACGCAGGACAACACCCTGTGGGGCCCGGAGGCAGAAGCCGAGGCGGCCGTCCGCCTCGGCTGGGTCGATGCAGCGGCGCTGTCCCGGCCGCTGGTTCCGGAGATCCTGGAGCTGCGCAAGGAGCTTGCGGCCGAGGGCGTGACGCGCTTTGTGCTGGCCGGGATGGGCGGCTCCTCGCTGGCGCCCGAAGTGATCGCCAATACCGCCGGCGTGGAGCTCACCGTGCTCGACAGCACGGATCCCCAGCAGGTGGGTGCCGCGCTGGCCGAACGGCTGGCCGACAGCGCCATCATCGTGTCCTCCAAGTCCGGTTCCACGCTGGAAACCGATTCCCAGCGCCGTGTCTTCGAGCAGGCTTTCGCCGACGCCGGGCTGGACGCCGCCTCACGCATCATCGTGGTCACCGATCCCGGCTCCCCGCTGGATGAGGCGGCGCGGGAAGCCGGGTACCGTGCGGTGTTCAACGCCGACCCCAACGTCGGCGGACGGTACTCCGCACTGACCGCGTTCGGGCTGGTCCCTGCCGGACTGGCCGGCGTGGACATCGAGAGGCTGCTCGACGACGCCGAAGAGGCCGCCGAGGTGCTCTCCGAGGATTCCGCCGACAACATGGCCCTGGCCCTGGGCGCCGCGCTGGCCGGCACGGAGCCGCTGCGCAACAAGGTAGCCATCGCCGACGACGGTTCCGGAATCGTCGGCTTCGCGGACTGGGCCGAGCAGTTGATCGCCGAGTCCACCGGCAAGCTGGGAACCGGACTGCTGCCGGTGGTGGTCAACGCCGGCGACCCGGAGACCGTCTCGGGAGCCAAGGATGTGCTGGTGGTCCGGCTGGTCTCCCCCGATCACGAGGTGACGGTCGGAGCCGACGAGGTTGCCGTCGGCGGGAGCCTGGGCAGCCAACTGCTGCTGTGGGAATACGCCACGGCGGTGGCCGGCCGCCTGCTGGGCATCAACCCCTTCGACCAGCCGGACGTCGAGGCGGCGAAGGCCGCGGCACGCGGACTGCTGGACGAACGCCCGGCCGCGGCGCTGCCCGACTTCACCGACGGCTCCGTCCAGGTGCGCGGCAGCGGCCTGGCCATGGGTGCGTCGCTGGACGACGCGCTGCGCGGCCTGCTGAGCCAACTGGGGCCGGACGGCTACGTGAGCGTGCAGGCCTACCTTGACCGCTTCGGCCAGGCCGAGTTGGAACGCATCCGGCCCCTGCTGGCCGAGGCGACCGGACGGCCCGTCACCTTCGGCTGGGGCCCGCGGTTCCTGCACTCCACCGGGCAGTTCCACAAGGGCGGGCCGGGCATCGGGGTCTACCTGCAGCTGACCGGCGAGGCCGCGACGGACATCCCCATTCCGGGACGCGAGTTCAGCTTCGGCGAACTGATCGATGCCCAGGCCGCCGGCGACGCCAACGTGCTGCGAGAGGGCGGCCGCCCCGTCCTGCGCCTGCATTTGGCCGACCGGGCCGCCGGTGTGCGCCAGGTGATGGACGCGGTGTCCCGACTGGGTGGAAAGCAGTAATGGCCCCTTCCGAACGACGGCGGCGTCAGGTCAACCCGCTCCGGGACCCGCGCGACCGCCGGCTCGACCGCATTGCCGGCCCCTGTTCCCTGGTGCTGTTCGGGGTCACCGGAGACCTTGCCCGCAAGAAGCTCATGCCGGCGGTGTACGACCTGGCCAACCGCGGGCTGCTGCCGCCGAGCTTCGCGCTGGTCGGTTTTGCCCGCAGGCCGTGGGACGACGACGAGTTCGCGGCCCAGGTGAAGGAATCCGTGCAGCGGCATGCCCGCACCCCGTTCCGCGAGGACATCTGGACGCACCTGGCGGCGGGCATCCGGTTCGTCCAGGGCGCCTTCGACGACGAGGATGCCTTTGAGCAGCTCCGCGGCACCTTGGAAGAGCTGGACGAGCAGCGCGGGACGCAGGGCAACCACGCGTTCTACCTCTCGATTCCGCCCAAGGCCTTCGAGCAGGTGTGCAAGATGCTCTCCTCGCACGGCCTGGCCCAGGCGCCCGAGGAAGTTGACGGCATGCCCTGGCGGCGGGTTGTCATCGAGAAGCCCTTCGGGCATGACCTTCAGTCCGCACGCGAACTGAACAACATCGTCGAATCGGTCTTCCCGCCGGACGCGGTGTTCAGGATCGACCACTATCTGGGCAAGGAGACGGTCCAGAACATCCTGGCCCTGCGCTTCGCCAACCAGCTGTTCGAGCCGCTCTGGAACGCGAACTACGTGGACCACGTGCAGATCACCATGGCGGAAGACATCGGCATCGGTGGCCGCGCAGGCTATTACGACGGCGTCGGGGCGGCGCGCGACGTCATCCAGAACCACCTGCTGCAGTTGCTCGCCCTGACCGCCATGGAGGAACCCATTTCCTTCAACGCCGAGGACCTGCGGACGGAAAAGGAAAAGGTGCTGGCCGCCGTCAAGCTCCCCGAGGACCTGTCGGCCCATTCGGCCCGCGGCCAGTACACCGGCGGGTGGCAGGGCGGTGAGAGGGTGGCCGGCTACCTGGAGGAAGAAGGTTTCAACCCGGATTCGGTCACCGAGACCTATGCCGCGCTGCGGCTGGACATCCACACCCGGCGCTGGGCCGGTGTGCCGTTCTACCTGCGTGCCGGCAAGCGCCTTGGCCGCCGGGTCACGGAGATTGCGGTGGTGTTCAAACGCGCGCCGAATCTGCTGTTCCCCAACCACCACGAGGACGACTTCGGCCAGAACGCGGTGGTGATCCGTGTCCAGCCCGATGAAGGAGTCACCATGCGCTTCGGGTCCAAGGTGCCCGGCACGCAAATGGAGGTCCGGGACGTCACCATGGACTTCGGCTACGGGCACGCGTTCACCGAGTCCAGTCCCGAGGCCTACGAACGGCTGATCCTGGACGTACTGCTCGGCGAGCCGCCGCTGTTCCCCCGCCACCAGGAGGTCGAGCTGTCCTGGAAGATCCTGGACCCGTTCGAGGAGTACTGGGCCAACAGCCGTACCCGGCCGGAACCCTACTCCCCTGGCAGCTGGGGACCGGCGTCGGCCGATGAGCTGCTGGCCCGCGACGGACGCACTTGGAGAAGGCCGTGATCAAAGAGCTCAAGGACACCACCACATCGAAGGTCTCCAAGGAAATCGTGGCCATGCGGGAACAAGGCGGCGTTGTGGCCCTGGGGCGCGTGCTGACCCTGGTGGTCGTGACCTCGCTCGGGTACGAAGAAGAGGCCATCTTCGCCGCCAACGCCGCGAGCCGGGAACATCCCTGCCGGATCATCGCCCTGGTCGACGCCGGGTCGGAGGCGGAGACCAAGCTGGATGCCCAGATCCGGGTCGGCGGCGACGCCGGAGCGGCCGAGGTGGTGGTGCTGTACGGCTACGGCCAGCTGGCAGCCGAGAGCGAGTCCCTCGTGGCCGCGCTGCTGCTGCCCGACGCCCCGATCGTCGCCTGGTGGCCGCACGGCATGCCGAAGGATGCTTCGCGCACGTCGATTGGCCGGATTGCGCACCGCCGCATCACGGATTCAGACAAGGAGCCGGACCCGCAGCAGGCGCTGTTCAGCCTGCGCGAGACTTATACCGCCGGCGACACGGACCTGGCCTGGACGCGGCTGACCAGTTGGCGCGTGCAGCTGGCCGCCGTCTTTGACCAGCTGGAACCTGCCCCGGTCACCTCGGTTGCCGTGGAGGGCGCCTCGGACTCCCCCAGCACCGTCCTCTTGGCGGCGTGGCTGACGCTGGCACTGAACGCGCCGGTGACCATCGTGGAGGACACGGCGGGGACCGGCATCAGGGGCGTGCGCATTTCACGGACGACCGGCGACATCCGGATCCTGCGTCCCGGCCCGTCCGTGGCCGAACTGATCATGCCCGGCCTGCCGGTGCAGCGTATTACGCTGCCGCGCCGCCCGCTGGAGGAATGCCTGGCCGAGGAACTGCGCCGGCTGGACCCGGACGAAGTGTTCGGCGAGGTGCTGATACACGGATTGCCCCGAACCAATTTGAGGAGCGTGCGCCGCAGTGACCGCTGAACCACACGTCATCGTCCACCCCGACACCGCCGCCGTCGCCGGCTCGGTGGCCCGGAGGCTGGTGGAGCGCCTGGCGGCGGCCCAAGCCGCCCGCGGCGACGCCACGGTGGTGCTCACCGGCGGCAGCCTGGGCATCAACACCTTGAAGGCGGTAGCCGCCGTCGATACCCCCGCCGGCTTCGATTGGTCCAAGGTGAACATCTGGTGGGGCGACGAGCGGTTCGTCCCCAAGGACAGCCGCGACCGCAACGAACGGCAGGCACGCGAAGCGCTGCTGGACGCGCTCCCCCTGGACCCGGCCCGGGTGCACCCCTTCGGGGCCGCCGGAGAACACGCCGACCCCCACGCGGCCGCCGTGGCCTATTCCGCGGCGCTGCGCCAGGCCGCGGCCGAGGAGGGCACCAGCGGCCCGGTGCCGAGGTTCGACGTGCTGCTGCTGGGCGTCGGGCCGGATGCGCACATCGCCTCGTTGTTCCCCGAGATGGGCGGCATCCGCGAGGAAGAGCGGTCCGTGATCGGCGAGACCGATGCGCCGAAACCACCTCCGGAGCGCGTGTCCCTGACGCTCCCGACGATCAACTCCGCGGACGAGGTCTGGCTGGTGGTGGGCGGCCAGGACAAGGCCGGCGCCGTGGGACTCGCCCTCGCCGGCGCCAACCCGGTGCAGGTTCCCGCCGCCGGTGCCCGCGGGCGCAAACGCACCGCGTGGCTGCTGGACCGGGACGCCGCGTCCAAGCTGCCCGACGCACTGCTGTCCGCGGCCGAGAGAGGCGACGGCTGACAGCAGTTGCTCCGGGCGGCGGCCGGGCCGGCGGGTTCGACCGCTAGCGCGCCTCCCGACGCCGGCGCCGCAACTTCTCGAGCGCCTGTTCCACCACGGCCTCCGCCTCGTCAGGGCTGCGCCGTTCCTTCGCGTATTCCAGATGGCTCTTGTAGGGCTCGTCGCTGCTGCGGGCGTCGGTGACGTACGCGCCCGGTTCCCTGGCCGCCGTCTGGCCGCAGTGCGGGCAGTCCCAGGACGGCGGGATGTCGGCTTCGCTCAGATTGGCGAAGACCGGAGTGGTCTCGTGTCCCTTCGGACACCAATACGTGACGGGAACCTTGGTCACCGGAACTACCGTCCGCCCGGTCACGGCCTGCCAGCCTGCGAGCCCGGCACCCGATTCGGAGCCCACCCGGACCGCGCGGAAAGAATTCGACGGATCAACCATGTTTGCTCCCCCGCTGAGAAGAATCGATGCCCCCTGCATCGGGCACCAGTCTACGGGTCGAACAGCGAAGGGTTAAGGGGTTGGGCCAAGTCGTCGGCCCGCCGGTCCCGGACAGCGGAGCCGGGCCCCGGAAGCGTCGGTCAGGATTCCGCGCTGAAACGCATCATGAGGCCCAGGGCCACGATGACCGTGCCCCAGACCAGCCCCAGGACCACCGTGAACCGGTTGAGGTTGCGCTCCGCGACGCCGGACGATCCCAGGCTGGTGGTCATGCCGCCGCCGAACATGTCGGACATGCCGCCGCCGCGCCCCTTGTGGAGCAGGATGAGCAGGGTCAGCAGCAGGCTCGTGATGCCGAGCAGGATTTGCAGCGTGATCTTCAGAGCTTCCACAGTGGCCTTTCGTCAGCTGTCGGGATATCCCAGTGGCGGGCAGACATCACTTTGTCAGCAGGTGTTGTTCGAACCTGACAATATTAGCAAATTCGCCTGCATCCAGGCTGGCGCCACCGACCAACACGCCGTCCACGTCGCGCTCGTTCAGGATCGCGGCCGCGTTCGCCGCCTTCACGGAGCCGCCGTAGAGCAACCGCACCCCCGCCGCCACGCTGTCATCGAAGAGGACGGCCATCTCCGCGCGGATGGCGGCGCACATCTCCTGGGCGTCCTCCGGACCGGCCACTTCCCCGGTGCCGATCGCCCACACCGGTTCGTAGGCGATGACCAACCGGGCGGCCTGACCGGCGTCCAGGCCTGCCACATCCGCCCGCAACTGACCCAGCGTGTGCTCCACATGGTTCCCGGCCTGGCGCACCGCGAGGCCTTCCCCGACGCACAGCACCGGGGTCAGCTTGTGCCGGTAGGCCGCCTTCAGCTTCCCGTTCAGCAACGTGTCGTCCTCGCCGTGGATCTCGCGCCGCTCGGAATGCCCGACCAGCACGTACCGGCAGCCCAGCTTGGCCAGGAACTGCCCGGAGATGTCACCGGTGTAGGCGCCGGCATCGTGCGGCGAGAGGTCCTGGGCGCCGTAAACCAGCTTCAGGTCGTCGCCATTGACCAGCGTCTGCACGCCGCGCAGATCGGTGAACGGCGGGAACACGGCGACCTCGACCCGGGCATAGTCGTGCCGGGCATCGCTGAGCGTCCACGCCAGTTTCTGCAAGAGGGTGATGCCCTGGACATGGTCCATGTTCATCTTCCAGTTGCCGGCGATCAGCGGGGTGCGGTCGAACTTTCCGTTGGTCGAGCTGGTCACTGAGGTCTCCATCTGTCGGGGGCGCCGCGGTGGACGCCGTGCTGAGCGGTGTGGCGGGGCAATCCGGAGGCGCCGCGCGCGCCGCGGGCCTGGGCGATGCCGGCATCTCCTGCCGCCGGGGGCAGGAGATGCCGCTCGATCAGTTCTCCAGTGCCGCCAGGCCGGGCAGGGTCTTGCCCTCGAGGTATTCGAGGCTGGCGCCGCCGCCGGTGGAAATGTGTCCGAAGGCGCCGTCGTCGAAGCCGAGGGCACGCACAGCGGCGGCGGAATCGCCTCCGCCGACGACGGTGAAGCCGTCGCTGCCGGTGAGGGCCTTGGCGACCGTGCGGGTGCCGTTGGCGAAGGCGGCGAACTCGAACACGCCCATCGGTCCGTTCCAGAAAACGGTGTTCGCCGAGTGGATCTGGTGGGCGAAGGCCTCGGCCGACTCCGGGCCGATGTCCAGGCCGATGCCGGCGGAGCCAAAGGATGCCGACTCGATGCTGTCCGCTGGAACTACTTCCCAGGCCGCATCGGCGGCAAACTTCTCGGCGACCACGATGTCGGTCGGCAGGATGAACGTGCAACCCAGTTCCTTGGCGCGTGCCAGATAGCCGCGCACGGTGTCCAGTTGGTCCTGCTCCAGCAGGCTGGAGCCGACCTTGTAGCCCTGGGCCGCCAAGAAGGTGAAAACCATGCCGCCGCCGACCAGCAGGTAGTCGGCCTTGCCCAGCAGGTTCTCGATCACGGCCAGCTTGTCCGAGACCTTGGAACCGCCCAGGACCACCACATACGGCCGCTGCGGCGCCTCGGTGAGCTTGTTCAGGACCTGGAGCTCCGTCCGCACCAGGTCGCCCTGGTAGGCCGGAAGCCGGCGGGCAATGTCGAAGACCGAAGCATGCTTGCGGTGGACAGCACCGAAGGCGTCGTCCACGTAGGCTCCGTCGGCGCCGGTCAGGGCGGCGAGTTCGGCGGCGAAGGCCTCCCGGTCGGCGTCGTCCTTGCTGGTTTCCCGGGGATCGAACCGCACGTTCTCCACCACCAGCACTTCCCCGTCCTGCAGCCCCGCGGCCGCCTCCCGGGCGGCCGGGCCCACCGTGTCCGCGGCGAACTTGACCGTGACCGGTGCCAGTTCCTTCAGCCGTGCGACGGCGGGGCGCAGCGAGAACTTCTCCTCGGGTGCGCCCTTGGGGCGGCCGAGATGGGCCGTCACGACCACCCGCGCCCCGGCTTCCGCGAGCTTGACGATGACCGGCAGGGACGCCCGGATCCGCCCGTCGTCGGAGACCGCCAGGTCCGGGAGTTCGCCCTCCAGGGGGACATTCAGGTCCGAGCGGACCAACACGTGGCGTCCGCGGACCCCGGCGGCCAGCAGGGCATCAAGAGAATGTGCAGTCATTTCTTCCTTCGTGCGGAGGACGGGACGGGCGGGACCTAGGACAGCTTCGAGGCGATCAGAGCCGTCAGGTCCACCAGGCGGTTGGAGTAGCCCCACTCGTTGTCGTACCAGCCAACAACTTTCACCTGATTACCCATTACCTTAGTCAGTCCCGAGTCGAAGATCGAAGACGCCGGGTCTGTGACGATATCGGAGGACACGATGGGGTCCTCCGTGTACGTGATGATCCCGGCCCAGTGCGGGTCGCCGGCGGCCTCCTTGAACGCCGCGTTGACCTCTTCCACGTCGGTTTCGCGGGACACGGTGACGGTCAGGTCGGTCATCGAGCCCGTCGGCACCGGCACACGGACCGCGAAACCGTCCAACTTGCCCTGCAGTTCCGGCAGGACCTGCCCGATGGCCTTCGCCGCGCCGGTTGATGTCGGCACCAGGTTGATGGCCGCCGCCCGGGCGCGCCGCAAGTCCCGGTGCGGCCCGTCCTGCAGGTTCTGGTCGGCGGTGTAGGCGTGGATGGTGGTCATGAGGCCGTGCTCGATGCCGAACTTCTCGTGCAGCACCTTCGCCATGGGCGCGAGGCAGTTCGTGGTGCAGGAGGCGTTCGAAATCAGGTGGTGGGAACCGGCGTCGTACTCGCTGTCATTGACGCCCATCACGATGGTGATGTCCTCGTCCTTGGCCGGAGCCGAGATCAGGACTTTCTTCGCCCCGGCGTCAAGGTGCTTCCGGGCCCCGCCGCCCTTGTTGAACCTGCCGGTGGATTCGATCACGATGTCGACGCCGAGGTCGCTCCACGGCAGCGCGGCGGGTTCCTTTTCGGACAGGACGCTGACCTTCCGGCCGCCGACGATCAGGTTGCCGGCATCCACCTCGACCGTTTCTGCCAGCACGCCGAGCACACTGTCGTATTTGAGCAGGTGGGCCAGGGTATGCGCATCGGTCAGGTCGTTGACCGCCACGACCTCCAGGTCCGTGTCTTGCGCCAGGACGGCGCGGAAGTAGCTGCGGCCGATCCGGCCGAATCCGTTGATTCCAACTCGAGTAGTCATGAGCCTCTACCTCGTGGATGGGCCGTGACCGGAAGGGCTCCCCCGGTCCGTGCCCTTGTTGTTGGCCTGCTGGCCGGGTGGTCAGCGCGGAAGCGCCGGTGCGGGCGGCGGCGAAGCGGGCGGCGACGTCGGCCCGGTGGACGGTACCGGCGCGGTGTCCGCCGCCCCGGCCCCGTGGCTGGCATGCATGAAGTCGTTCAGTTCCATGATCCTCGCCCGGACGCGCCGTTCCAAGGCCGCGCAACCGTGGCCGGGGTGCAGTTCGTGCGTGCCCATGGTTCCCTCCAAACTGACGTGCCGTGCCTAGTCGTCCAGCATCTCCGGCGTCACGTTGGCTTCGGTCCCCGGGATGCGCAGCTCCAGCGCCCGCTTGTCCGCCATCGCCAGCAGCCGGCGGATCCGGCCGGCGATGGCGTCCTTGGTCATCGGCGGGTCCGCCAAGCGCCCGAGCTCGTCCAGGGAGGCCTGCTTGTGCGCCACCCGGAGTTCACCGGCGTAACGCAGGTGCTCCGGCACCTCGTCGTCGAGGATCTCGAGGGCACGCTCCACGCGCGCGCCCGCAGCGACGGCGGCCTGGGCCGAGCGCCGCAGGTTGGCGTCGTCGAAATTGGCCAGCCGGTTTGCGGTAGCGCGCACTTCCTTGCGCATCCGGCGTTCTTCCCACACCATCAGCGCATCATGGGCGCCCATCCGGGTCAAGAGCGCCGCGATGCTGTCGCCGTCGCGGATGACAACCCGGTCCACGCCACGCACCTCCCGGGCCTTGGCCGCGATCCCGAGCCGGCGGGCTGCGCCCACCAGCGCCAGCGCCGCTTCCGGGCCGGGACAGGTGACCTCCAGGGCGGAAGAGCGGCCGGGTTCGGTCAGCGAACCGTGCGCCAGGAAGGCTCCGCGCCAGACCGCCTCGGCATCGGCCGCCGAACCGTTGACGACCACGGAGGGCAGGCCGCGGACCGGCCGGCCGCGGCCGTCCAGCAGGCCGGTCTGCCGGGCGAGGGACTCCCCGTCCTTCACCACGCGCACGACGTAGCGGTTCCCGCGGCGCAGCGCACCGCCGGAGACCACGATGATGTCGCCGCTGTGGCCGTACACTTCCGAGATGGCGGTGCGCAGCCGCCGGGCGGTCGCAGCCAGATCAACTTCGGCCTCGATGACGATGCGGCCGGAAATGATGTGGAGTCCGCCGGCGAAACGGAGCGTCGACGAGACCTCCGCCTTCCGGACCTGGGACTTCTTGATGTCAAGGCGAGCGAGCTCATCCTTGACTGCTGCGGTCAGCGCCATGCACCTTGTCCTTACCTAATCCTTGTGGCCTTCGAAAATGTCGTGGTAGGCACTCGCCAGTCTCAACGGATCGTGTACGGGGCGTCCGCCTGAACTTCCTACTCTACCGAAGACCACGCGTGCTCCCAGCGCGGCCGCGGCATCCTCGAAACGCCCCTTGTCGTCAATCACGGCCGGATCGGCCAAGACCACGTCGAAACGCATCCCGGGGGCGCAGCGCCTCACCGCGGCCAGGTGGTCCGAGGCCGTCATCCCGGACGTTTCCTTGGTGTCCACCGACAGGTTCATGGTCAGGCAGCGGCGCGCCGGGGTGTCACAGAGCGCCTCGCGCATCTCCTTCAGCATCAGGTGCGGCAACACCGAGGTGTACCAGGAGCCGGGCCCGAGGATCACCCAGTCGGCATATTCGACGGCGTTCAGTGCCTCGACGCAGGCCGGGGCGTCGTCGGGCAGCAGGCGCACGTCGTGGACGTGGCTGTTGCGTCCGGCCGCCGCCAACCGCGACTGGCCGGAGATCAGCGCGGTGCGCAGCCGCCCGTCCTCGCCCTCCACCAGCACGTCGCCCTCGATGGTCAGCGGCACGGTGGCCATCGGCAGCACCTCCCCGCGGGCCCCCAGCAGGGCGCCGGCCCACTTCAGGCCGGCAACGGGGTCGCCGAGCAGCTCCCACAGGGTCACAATCAGCAGGTTTCCGAGGGCGTGGTTGTCCAGCGACGGCTCGGCGCCCGGGGATGACTTGAAGCGATGCTGCATCACATCGCGCCAGGTCCGCCCCCAGTCGGTGTCATCGCACAGCGCCGCGAGGGCCATCCGCAAATCTCCCGGCGGGAGGACGCCGAACTCCTTGCGCAGGCGGCCGGAGGATCCGCCGTCGTCAGCCACCGTGACGATGGCCGTCAGTTCCGTAGTGAGCAGCCGCAGCGCGCCCAGCGAGGCAGAGAGCCCGTGCCCGCCGCCCAAAGCCACCACGGAGGGAGGCGCACCGCTCTTCCCGGTCCGGCTGCGGGAGGTCCCCGGGGCGGGAACCAGCGGCATCGGTCCGGTCAGGATCGCCACTATTCGCGCCCCAGGTCCCGGTGCTGGACGGTGACTTTGACGCTCGGCAGCTGGGCCAGCCGCTTCCCGATTTCCTCGGCGACCGCCACGGAGCGGTGCTTGCCGCCGGTACACCCGATGGCGATGGTGCCGTAGTGCTTGTTCTCGCGGCGGTAGCCCTCCAGCACCGGCTCCAGCGCGTCCACATAGCGGTTGACGAATTCATCAGCCCCGGAGTCCACCAGCACGTAGTCGCGGACCTTCTCGTCCAGCCCGGTGTGCGGGCGCAGCGCGGGGACCCAGTGCGGGTTGGGAATGAAGCGGGCGTCGGCGACGAAGTTGGCGTCCACCGGCAGCCCGTATTTGAAGCCGAAGCTGACCACGTTGATGCGCAGCACGATCGGACCGGATTCGGTGAAGAGTTCCGTGATGGCAGTGGCCAGGGCGTGGACGTTCATCTCGGTGGTATCCACCACCAGGTCGGCCGAGTCCTTGAGGCTGCTCAACAGTTCCCGTTCGGCGGTGATGCCGTCGGATATGCGGCCGTCACCCTGCAGCGGGTGCGGCCGGCGGCCCTGTTCGAAGCGGCGGACCAGGACGTCCCCGGAGGCGTCCAGGAACAGCACCCGGTAGTGGATGCCGCTGGCCGCCAGGGCATGCAGCGCCTCACGGATGTCGCGGAAGAGGCTCTGGCTGCGCACGTCTACGACCACGGCAAGCTTGGGCAGCGACTGCGGCATCCGCGAAACCAGTTCGGCCAACGTGCCCAGCATCTGCGGCGGCAGGTTGTCCACCACGTACCAGCCGTGGTCTTCGAGGGCATGCGCCGCCGTGGTCCGGCCGGCCCCGGACATGCCGGTGACCACCAGGAGTTCGGATTCCACCGGCTTTTCCGGCGTCAAGTCCTCATCCACCGTCATCGTCATTCCATCCATCCCGACCCCCGCTCCTCGATTCAAGCTCTAGCCTAACTAAGATTCGATGATTTCGCCGGTCGCCATATTTACCGCCGGCGCGGGCTCCTCCGCGGCACCGGCAGCCAGCTGGCGCTTCAAGGAAGCCGCCAGCGCCGGGCCGATGCCCGGAACCTGCTGCAGCTCTTCGGCGCTGGCCGCCTTGAGTTTCTTGGCCGAGCCGAAATGTTTCAGCAGCGCCTTGCGTTTCGCCGGCCCGAGGCCCTGGATGCCGTCCAGCACCGAGACGGTCATGGCCTTGCCGCGCTTCTGCCGGTGGTAGGCAATCGCGAAACGGTGGGCCTCGTCGCGGATCCGCTGCAGCAGGAACAGGCCCTCGGACGAACGCGGCAGGATCACGGGGAAATCGTCGTCGGGCAGCCAAACTTCCTCCAGCCGCTTGGCCAGGCCGACCACGAACACGTCGGTAATACCCAGGTCCGACAGCGCGCGGGAAGCGGCGGCCACCTGGGGCGGCCCGCCGTCCACCACCACCAGGTTGGGCGGATAGGCGAACTTGGTTTTGGGCGCCGGCGTGAGCGTCTCTTCAAGCACGACGGCGGTGTCCGCGCCGTCCCCGGCAGGGGTTTCGCCTGCATCGGCGGCCGCCGGGATGCCCTGGTGGCCTTGTTCCGCCAGATAGTTCCGGAAGCGCCGGCTGATCACGTCATACATCGCCGAGGTGTCGTCCCGGGCGGCCTCGCCGGTGATCGCGAAGCGGCGGTAGTCGGACTTCTTGGGCAGCCCGTCTTCCACCACCACCATGGAGGCCACCACGTTGGTGCCCTGCACGTGGGAGATGTCGTAGCATTCGATCCGCAGCAGCGCCACGGGCAGATCCAGTGCCTCCTGCAACTGCTGGAGGCCGGCCGAGCGCGTGGTAATGTCGCCGGCGCGCCGGCTCTTGTGCAGGGCCAGGGCCTGCTCGGCGTTCTCCCTCACGGTGGCCAGCAGGGCAGCCTTGTCACCGCGTTTCGGCACGTGGATCTGCACCCTGCTGCCGCGGAGTGCGCTGAGCCAGGCCTGCAGTTCGGCGGCATTCTCCGGTTCCTGCGGCAGCATGACCTGGCGCGGGATCCGGTCCGGCCCGTCGGCGTCCCCGTAAACCTGCTGCAACAGGTGTTCGGCCAGGTCGGCGTCGCTCTGGTCCTCGACCTTTTCCACCACCCAGCCGCGCTGGCCGCGGATCCTGCCGCCGCGGACGTGGAACACCTGGACGGCCGCCTCCAGTTCGTCCTGGGCCAGGGCGAACACGTCGGCGTCGGTGTCTTCAGTGAGCACCACGGCATTGCGTTCGAAGACCCGGCGCAGCGCGGCGATGTCGTCCCGGTGACGCGCCGCCGTCTCGTAGTCGAGTTCGGCCACCGCCGCGGCCATCTTCTTTTCGAGGTCCCGGATAAACCGGTCGGCTTCCCCGCCCATGAACGCGCAAAACTCGGCGGCCAGGGCCTTGTGGTCCTCGGGCGAAATCCGTCCCACACAAGGCGCCGAGCACTTGTCGATGTAGCCCAGCAGGCACGGCCGGCCGGTGCGCTGGGCCCGGTTGAAGACGCCGGTGCTGCAGGTGCGGACCGGGAAAACCCGCAGCAGGGTGTCCACGGTCTCGCGGATCGCTTTGGCCGGGTAGTACGGACCGAAGTACTTCACGCCCTTGCGCCGCTCGCCGCGCATCACCTGCACGCGCGGGAACTTCTCCCCCATGGTCACGGCCAGGTAGGGATAGGACTTGTCGTCCCGGAACATGATGTTGAAGCGCGGTGTGAACTCTTTGATCCACGTGTACTCGAGCTGGATGGCCTCCAGTTCGCTGCCCACGATCGTCCACTCCACCGAAGCCGCCGTGTGCACCATCGCATGGGTCTTGGGCGGCAGGTTCTTGGGGCTGGCGAAGTAACTGTTGAGCCGGGACCGCAGGTTCTTCGCCTTGCCGACGTAGATCACCCGCCGGTGCTCGTCCCGGAAGCGGTAGACGCCGGGATTGGTCGGGATCTCCCCCGTCCGCGGACGGTAGGAAGCAGGATTAGCCATGGCCGGTCACTCCCTTCCTCGCCTGGGCCCTGGGTGCCGTCCGGCCGGTCAAGCCGACGGCGTCTTGTTGTAGCTGTTCGAGCGTTCCTGGCCGGTCAGGTCGGCGATCGCGTCCATGATCTGGTCGGTGGCCGACCGGCGCGCCGGCAACGAGTGCTCCGGCCCGGTCCGCTTGAAGTACAGCGGCTTGCCGATCCGGACCGTGAAATGGCTCGGCCGGATCATCATCCTCCCGGCGGGCTGCAGCTGTTCGGTGCCGATCAGCCCGACCGGCAGCACCGGCGCCCCGGTCGTGAGGGCCAGCCACCCCACGCCGGTGCGGCCCCGGTAGAGCTTGCCGTCACGGGACCGTGTTCCTTCAGGATAAATCCCGAAAGCCTCGTTGCGGTCCAGTACGTCCAGGGCGCTCTGCAGCGCGGCCACGCTGGCGGCCTGTTCGCCCCGCTCCACCGGTATCGAGCCGACGCTGTGAAAAAACCACCGCATCGCAGCACCCTTGGGACCGCGGGTGGTGAAGTATTCGGCTTTGGCGAAAAAGGCCACCTTCCGCGGCATCATCGCCTGGATGATGACGCTGTCGAGGAAGGACAGGTGGTTCGGTGCCACAATCACCGGGCCGGTCGCGGGAAAGTTCGCGATGCCTTCAATCGTCGGCCGGCAGCTGAGCCGCAACCCGGCCCGGAACGAGGCGCGGGTCGCTTCGAACGTCCTCATGCGGCCGGTCCGGGGCGTCCGGCCAGGGCGCCCTCGGGCTCGGCGGCGGTCAGCCGCCCAATAGCGGCCTCAAGTTCTTCGGCGGTATCCACGACGACGACGGCGCCGGCGGCTTCCAGCTCCCCGGGGGCTGCGAAGCCCCAGCCGACCCCGACGGCGGGGATGCCGAGCCGGAGCGCAGCGGCCGCGTCGTAGAGCCGGTCGCCCACCATGACCACCGGGCCGCACGCGTCGCTGAAAGCGTCCAGCGCGGCCTGCAGGATCGGCACCTTGCCCAGCCCGGGTTCCGCCGGGGCGGGATCGTCACCCTCGGCTCCGTAAATTCCCGCAAAGTACTGCTCCAGGCCCTGCAGCCGCAGCAGCTCCCGCGCCAACCCGGTCGGCTTCTGCGTGGCGACGGCGAGGATAGCGCCGGTGGAGAGGAGCCGCTCCAGCAGGCCGGTGATGCCCGGGTACACGCGGCTGGCCGCCATGCCGGACCGGCGGTAGCCCGCCCTGTACAAGGCGATCACCTCGCCGAGCCGGTGCTCCGGGACGCCGGCGCCGCGCAGAGATTCACCCAGCGGCGGCCCGACCAGGGATTCGAGTTCTTCCTGCGGCGGGACCGGCAGGCCGGCCGCCGCGAGGGCGCCGGCTATTCCGGTGGTGATGGCACCTGCGGGGTCAACCAGGGTTCCGTCGAGGTCGAAAAGTACCAGCGCAGGCAATTGAGTCACCCGGGCATTTTCCCACAGATCCGCGGATCCGCCGGAATCCATTCCTGCTCGGGAATACCTTCTTCCCTCCGGCAGGCTCACTGCTGGCCGAGCGCCTCCGCCAGGAAGCGCCCGGTGTGGCTGCCCTCGACTGCCGCCACCTGCTCGGGAGTGCCGCTGGCGATGATCTGGCCGCCGCCGGAACCGCCCTCGGGCCCCATGTCCACAACCCAGTCGGCGCTCTTGATCACGTCGAGGTTGTGCTCGATGGTGATCACCGTGTTGCCCTTGTCCACCAGCCCCTGCAGCACCTGCAGGAGCTTGCGGATGTCTTCAAAGTGCAGGCCGGTGGTCGGCTCATCCAGCACGTAGATGCTTCGCCCGTTCGAGCGGCGCTGCAGTTCGCTGGCGAGCTTGACGCGCTGGGCTTCCCCGCCCGACAGCGTGGTGGCGGGCTGTCCGAGCCGGACGTACCCCAGCCCGACGTCCACCAGGGTCCGCAAGTGGCGGGCGATCGGGGTGAACGCGGCAAAGAATTCCGCTGCTTCCTCGATCGGCATGTCCAGGACTTCGGCAATCGTCTTGCCCTTGTAGTGGACTTCCAGCGTCTCGCGGTTGTACCGCGCGCCGTGGCAGACCTCGCACGGAACGTAGACGTCCGGCAGGAAGTTCATCTCGATCTTCAGCGTGCCGTCGCCGGAGCAGGCCTCGCAGCGCCCGCCCTTGACGTTGAACGAGAACCGGCCGGGCAGGTAGCCCCGGAGCTTCGCCTCGTTGGTCTCGGCGAACAGTTTGCGGATGTTGTCGAAGACTCCGGTGTAGGTGGCGGGGTTGGAGCGTGGCGTGCGGCCGATCGGGCTCTGGTCGACGTGGATGACCTTGTCCAGCTGGTCCACGCCTTCCACCCTGGTGTGCCGGCCGGCGACATGCTTGGCTCCGTTGAGCTTGTTCGCCAGCACCTTGTAGAGAATGTCGTTGACCAGGGTCGATTTTCCGGAGCCGCTGACGCCGGTGACCGCGGTGAAGATTCCCAGCGGGAACGAGGCATCGATGCCGCGGAGATTGTTTTCCCGGGCACCCACCACCTTGATCTGGCGCTTCTTGTCCATCTTCCGGCGCTTGGCCGGCAGTTCGATGCGGCGCCGGCCGGACAGGTAGTCACCGGTGATGGAACGCGTGTTGTCCAGCAGTTCCTGCAGCGAGCCGGAGTGCACCACTTCGCCGCCGTGCTCGCCGGCGCCCGGTCCGATGTCCACTATCCAGTCGGCCTCGGCGATGGTGTCCTCGTCGTGTTCCACCACTATCAGGGTGTTGCCGAGGTCGCGCAGCCGTGTGAGGGTCTCGATCAAACGGCGGTTGTCCCGCTGGTGCAGGCCGATGGAGGGCTCGTCGAGCACGTAGAGCACGCCGACCAGGCCGGAGCCGATCTGCGTGGCCAGCCGGATGCGCTGGGCCTCCCCGCCGGACAACGTGCCGGCGGCGCGCTCCAGGTTCAGGTATTCCAGGCCCACGTCCAGGAGGAACCGCAGCCGCGCCTGGATCTCGATGAGTACCTGGTGGGCGATCTGGGTTTCGCGGGCCGAGAGCTCCAGGCCCGCGAGGAACGAACTCGCCTCGCGCAGCGGCAGGGCAGACACATCCGCGATGGACTTGCCGTTGATCAGCACGGACAGCGACGCGGGGTTCAGCCGCGCGCCGTTGCACTCCGGGCACGGGACCTCGCGCATGTACTCCTTGTAACGGTCCCTCGCCCACTCGGACTCGGTTTCCTCGTGCTTTCGGTGGATGTACTGGAACGCGCCCTCGAATCCGGTGCTGTATTTCCGTTCCCGGCCGAAGCGGTTGCGGTACTGCACCACGACCTTGAAGTCCTTGCCGTGCAGTACGGCCTCCCGGACCTTCTTCGGCAGGTTCTTCCATGGCTCGTCCATGGAGAACCCCAGCTCATGCGAGAGCCCTTCGAGCAACCGCGTCCAGTACTCCTGGGTGGCTTTGCCCAAGGACCACGGGGCAATGGCGCCCTCGGACAGGCTCCGGTCGGGATCCGGGACCACCAGGTCCACATCTACTTCGAGCTTGCTGCCGATACCGGTACAGGCCGGACAGGCGCCGAACGGATTGTTGAACGAGAACGAGCGCGGCTCGATCTCGTCGATGGCGAGCGGGTGTTCGTTCGGGCAGGCCAGGTGCTCGGAGAAGCTACGCGTACGGCCCGGGTCGTCCTCGTCAATGTCGACGAAATCGGCCAGCACGCGGCCCTCCGCGAGGGCCAGGGCGGTTTCCACCGAGTCGGTCAGGCGCTGGTGGATGCCTTCCTTGGCCACCAGCCGGTCCACCACCACCTCAATGGTGTGCTTGTACTGCTTCCCCAGCTTCGGCGGTTCGCTTAGCTGCACCTGCTTGCCGTCCACCTTTGCGCGGGAAAAGCCCTTGGTGCTCAGTTCCTTGAACAGGTCGACGAACTCGCCCTTGCGCCCGCGCACTACCGGGGCCAGGATCTGGAACCGGGTCCCTTCGGGAAGCTCTTGCAGCTGGTCCACGATTTGCTGCGGGGTCTGCTTTTCCACCGGTTCACCGCACTGCGGGCAAAAGGGGCGGCCGACGCGGGCCCACAGCAGGCGCAGGTAGTCGTAGATCTCGGTGATTGTTCCCACGGTGGAGCGCGGGTTGCGGCTGGTCGATTTCTGGTCGATCGAGACCGCCGGCGACAGGCCCTCGATGAAGTCCACATCCGGCTTGTCCACCTGCCCCAAGAACATCCGCGCATAGGAAGAGAGCGATTCCACGTACCGGCGCTGGCCCTCGGCGAAGATCGTATCGAAGGCCAACGACGACTTGCCCGAGCCGGACAGGCCCGTGAAGACGATCATGGCGTCGCGGGGCAGGTCCACGCTGACGTTCTGCAGATTATGCTCGCGGGCGCCCTTGACGACCAGCCGGGACATATCCGCGGAGCGGGAAACGGAGGTGGCAGACTCGGAATCGGTCGCCGGGACGGACGCTTCGCTTGCTTTTAGCACGGTATCTACTCTAATCGAAAATTCGTTCGAACTTGTATTACATCGGTCACGGCGGACGGCACCTGCGGACAGAGAGCGTCCGCAATCGTCGGCTCCCCGGCCGGCGCCAGACGACGCCTGATGCCGCCTACTTGATGCCGTGGCGCTCCAACGCGGCCTTGGCGGCGGCGAGTGCTTCCTTGCCGCCGATCCCTTGGCCGTGAACGGCGCGGGCGAATGCTTCGGCGGCATCGCCCAGTTGTTGCCGGGCCTTGCCGGCTCCGGCGCTGACCACGGTGCCGGCCCGGCCGTGGGTTTCCACCCGCCCGGCAGTTTCAAGCTCCCGGTAGGCGCGTGCCACGGTATTCGGGACCACACCCAGATGGTCGGCCAACCGCCTGACGGGCGGCAGCTTCGTGCCTACCGGGAGTTCGCCGGCATCGGCCGCTTCGATGATCCGCAGCCTCAACTGCTCGAAGAGCGGCACGGCGCTGTCGCGGTTCATCCGCCAGTCAAACTCGCTCGCTTCCATCGTCTGCGCCCGCTCCTCGTCGTGTCCCCAGCATCGCGCTGCCTGTCCGCTGCTACAACCAGAATGACATCCTGAGCCGTCCGGGTCGACTGTCGGTAGGCTGGGAAGCATGTTGCTTCACGAAGATCCTGCAGTCACCATCCGCGGTATTTCCGTTTCCGAGATGGACAACAACGTCTATCTGCTGACGGCCAAGGCTTCCGGCACCCAGGTGTTGATCGACGCCGCCGATGACTTTCCGGCCATCCAGCAACTGCTGCGCGAGGGCGCCGCGGATGCCGGGCGGCCGGCCGAGGTTGCCCTGATCGTGACCACGCACAGCCACTGGGACCATGTCCGGGCCCTGCCGGAGGCGGTGGCCGCTACCGGCGCCAAAACGGCGGCCGGGGTGGAGGATATTCCGCAGATCGAGGTGCGGACCGATGTTGCGCTCGAGCATCAGGACGTCGGCCGCTTCGACGGATTCTCGTTGGAAGCCATCAAGCTGCGCGGGCACACGCCGGGTTCCGTGGCGCTGCTCTACCGCGCACCCGAGGGTCCGCCGCACCTGTTCACCGGAGATTCCCTGTTTCCGGGCGGGCTGGGCAACACGCAGCAGGACCCGGAACGGTTTTCAACCCTCTTCAACGATGTGGCCGAACGGGTGTTCAACTACCTGCCCGACGACACGGTGGTCCATCCGGGCCATGGCGCCGGCACCACCCTCGGGGCAGAACGGCCTCATCTGGACGAGTGGAAATCGCGCGGCTGGTAGGGCGCATTCAACCCCGACAGACGTGGACGTTGGGGGGAATCCCGCCTGCCGGGGCTCTCTAATTCTAGCGCCGCGGGCTGCTTTCGCTCCCTTGCCACCCGAGGAAGGATGGCAGGCTGCCCCTGTCAGGCCAGGAAGGACGGCAGGCTGCGTTCCGCCGCGGAGTACGTGGCGGCGTCCGGGATCTGTCCCGCCATAAAGCGGTCCACGAGCCGCGGATCCACGTACGACTTGCGGGCGACGGCGGGCGTATTGCCCAGCCGCTCCGAGACGGCGTGCATGGCTGCGACCACGGCCTTGCGCCGTCCGGTGAGATTCGGCTTGCCGGTGTAGCCGGCCAGTGCCACGGCGGCCGTTACCGTTCCCTGCCACGTCCGGAAATCCTTGGCACTGAACTCCGGCCCGCAGAGTTCGTGGATAAACTCGTTCAACTCCGACGCGGCGAGCCCCGACCAGTCTCCGGTGCCGTTGCGGTAACCGATGGCCGGATCGTCGGCCTTCAGGGTCCGCACCGCCGCCAGCTGGACGGCGATATCCGGATCCTTCAGTTCCACGTCCCACTGCAGTCCGCTCTTCCCGGGAAAATGCAGCCGGACGGTATCTTCCCGCACCTGCACGTGGCGAACCAACAACGTCGTAACCCCGTAGGATCCGTTGTCTTCGGCGTAGACTTCCGAACCGATCCGCAACGACGCGCTGTCCAGCAGGCGGAAGGCAACGGCACAGGCCACCGGGCGGGTTCGTTCGCCGGACCTCAGCAGCCTCGTCACCTTGCGGCGCGCGGTGGTCAGGGTGGCTCCGAACGCCAGGGAGCGGTCAAACTTTTCGCGATCCCTCAGTTCCCGCCAACGGGCATGGTAGATGTATTGCCGCCGCCCGGCATCGTCGGTTCCCGCGGCCTGGATGTGCCCGTTGGGTGCCGGGCAGATCCACACATCCGACCACGCCGGCGGGACCGCCAACGCCTTGATCCTTCGGAGCTCGTCCCCGGCAGGCCTCGAACCGTCGGGGTTGCGGTAGGAGAACCCCGTCCCGTGGCGCCGGCGGGTGATGCCGGGTGCACGGACGTTGCTGCGCCTTAGCCTCAGACGGGCACCTCCATCTTAAATCCGCAGCTGCAGCGAAGGATTTCGACGTCGACCCGCACGGTAGGTAGCGGCCCGGTTTCCGGGGAGCCTGCATCCACGGGATCAACGATGGAGTGGTCGATGCGTTCCACCGGCTGCATGGGCTCCCCGCAGTGCATGTAGCCCTCGGCGCCGAAATCGATACCGACGCTCTCGGATTCCGTGGCCGGCACCTTGAAGGTTTCGTGCCCGTAGTAAGCGTCGCAGCGGCTGCACCAATAGCTGACGTCCCATCGCGGCAGTGCGGGCGCCCCGGCCTGCGGCGGCAGCAGCGTTACGGCATCGAAGACCAGGTACTCGTCGGTGCTGCAGGCAGAGCACGAGGGATCGGGCAACGCGCTTCCCGGTTCCCGGTCCTGGCCGGCATGGGCACTTGAACTGTCATTGGCAATCATGATCTTCTGCCCTTCCAATCTGCAATCCAACTAATGATAAGTATACTGTTTGTAACCCATCATACTGAGGTTGGAAAAGCAGCATAGGCGCCGCGGCGGCGCCCCCGAAAGGGTGTACGGCCGCCCGCGGCACGGGCCGCTTGGATCAGCCGCCACGAAAGCAGCCCCGGGCGGACCTAGCTGGTGCCGTCATACAGCGAGTCCGGCGGTTCGCCCCCTGGTTTGCCGTACAGGCCACGGACCCGCCGCTTGCTGGCCTGCAGCGCGTCCCTGCTGTCGCGCCGGTCCAGTTCAACGCGCAGTTCCTCCAAGCGAAACTCGGTCTCGGGGTCGGCCGCGCCGAACTGGATGCTTTCCCGCTCGAGCTGGCGCATGGCCCTGCCGTACAGTGCCAGCAGTTCGGGGTCCCCGAGGGGGGCCAGATCCATGGGAAATTCGTCGGCGGGTGACAGATGGCGGTGCCGCATCAGTCCCGCCCCAAACCGATGAAACCCCCTGCATACCGACCGGCATCGGACCTGTCCATGCGCAGCCTCCAGATAGCCCGGGAGCCGATTCGGCTCCAACTGCTGCGAGCTTACAAGCGCTTCCCCCCTCCGGCAACGAATGACTGTATTATCGCGCCGGCGCGGTTAATTTTACGCCTTGGTCTTGACAGGCGGCAGCCCGGGATGCCGTGGGCATCCCGGGCACCCGTCCGCCGGGGACGGCGGGATGATCATTCGTCGTAGCGTTCTTCCCGGATGGTTCCGAACGGGACCTCCTCGGCCGCCATGGCTTGCACTTCGTTGGGGAGGAAGCGGACCAGCACGCCGCGATCGCCTTCGGCGGCCGATTGCTTCAGCACCGGCAGGATCGCGTCGGCCTGGGTCGGCTCACATCCGGCCAGGTACCTGGCATACGCCTCCGGCAACTGCTCCGACATCATGGCCGCCGGGATCAGTAGGAGATGAACTCGACCAGTTCACCCACCCGGTCCTCCGGATAGTTGCGGGCGACGTCAGCCTGGCTGAGTATTCCGACCAGGTCGTGTCCATCGATGACCGGCAGCCGGCGCACCTGATGGTCCTGCATGGTTCTGATGGCCTCTTCGATGCTGTCGTCCGCGCCGATGGTCACCGGCTTGCCTTGGCCCAGTTCGCCCGCTTTCACCTCGCGCGGGTCCCGCCCGTCGGCCAGGCACTTGACCACAATGTCGCGGTCGGTGACCATGCCCTTGAGCCTGTTGTCCTCACCGCAAATGGGCAACGACCCCACGTCGAGGTCCCGCATTTTTTGCGCGGCCAGCTCCAGCGTCTCGTTCTCGCCAATGCATTCAACACCACCGGTCATGATTTCCCTTGCGGTTGTCACGGATATCAGTCCCTTCAGGTAGTTCGAGCCGCTTCGCGCACCGTCCGGCCAGCGGGGACGAGCACGCCAAGCTGATTTATAAGGTTACTTACAATTACCACAGGGCGCGGGGGAATTGAAGGGCGGCCCGCGCCTTAAGCCACGGAGCCCCCGTGAACCAGCGGCTCACGGGGGCTCAGTGACAAAGGAACCGGATCAGCGCCTGGCGCCGCCTTCGGTGTCGTCGGCAACACGGTCGGCGTCCTCGTTCAGGTGGGCCTTGGCGTCGGCGATCTTGTCCTTGGCCTCGCCCTCGACCTGCTGGCCCTTGCCCTTCAGCTGCTGGGACTTGTCATCCCTCGCCTCGCCGACGGCTTCGTTGACCTTGCCGGTCACCTTGTCCTTCGCAGCATCGAACTTGTCGCCCATACCCATATCAGCACCTCTTTCGGTTCAGGTTTTCCTACAGGTTTAGCCAGAGTATCGCGCCGCGGGCCAAGTAGAAAGCTTGCTGACCTTCGGGCCGGTTCGCCCGGGGCCGACCCTTCGCGCTTCCGGATCCTTACGGGAGGGCAGGCCGCTACCCGGCTGTACGACCCGATGCACGACAGCGTAGGGTGGCATCACGATCAGCATACTGACCATACCGGCCGCTCCCCGGCCACGCCTTCCACTCCAGTGGAGCACCAACGGTGCCGGCGGAGCCTTCGCAGCGGCCGTTAGAAGGGAGCCAGACATGACGGATCAGTACACCTTCCAGAATCCGGTAGACCGTTTTCCCAGCATCTCGCCGCCCAAACAGAGCCAGCCGGAGCCCGGGCTGGACAAAGAGCTGGAGCCCGAGACCGACCGCGGCGAAGAGTCGTACCGCGGCACCGGCCGGCTGACCGGCCGCAAGGCCCTGATCACGGGAGCTGACTCCGGCATCGGCGCCGCCGTCGCCATCGGGTTCGCCCGCGAGGGAGCCGACGTCGCCCTCTCCTACCTTCCGGCGGAGGAATCCGATGCCCGGCACGTCGCTTCGGTCATCGAGCAGGATGGCCGGAAGGCGGTGCTGCTTCCGGGCGATATTTCCGATGCCGAGGCGTCCCGCGAGCTGGTCGCCAAGGCGGTGGAACAGTTGGGCGGGCTGGACATCCTGGTCAACAACGCAGGGCGCCAAATCGCCGTCGAGAAAATCGAAGACATCAGCGACGAACAGTTCGAGGACACGTTCCGCACAAATGTTTTTGCCATGTTTTGGATCACCAAGGCCGCCGTGCCGCACATGCCGCCGGGCTCGACGATCATCAACACGACCTCGGTCCAGGCCTACAATCCCTCGCCGGTCCTGCTGGACTACGCCTCCACCAAGGCGGCCATCAACAACTTCACCAAGGGTCTTGCGCAGCAGCTGGCAAGCCGCGGGATCCGGGTCAACGCCGTGGCCCCCGGCCCCTTCTGGACCCCGTTGCAGGTCAGCGCGGGACAGCCGAAGGAAAAGCTGCCGGAGTTTGGCAAAAACGTTCCCCTCGGCCGTGCCGGGCAGCCCACCGAACTGGCGCCGGCCTACGTCTATCTGGCCTCGCCGGAGTCGAGCTACGTTTCCGGCGAGACGCTGAACGTCAACGGCGGAACGCCCACGCCGTAGAAGCGAAACGCCCGGCCTTCGAGGACCGCCCCTGCGCCGCACACCGGGTCGCGGGGCGGTCGTCCGGAGGAAAGCGGAGAACAGAAGACTCAGCCGAGCTTGCGCCCCACCGCGAAGATCCGGCGGAATCCGAACACGGTTCCGTGCTCGCCGGCCGGGTAGGCGTCGCGCAGCAGCGTGGCGTACTCTGATTCGAACTTGGCCGCTTCTGCCGCCGGCAGGGCGGCCAGGACGGGGCGCAAGCCGGTCCCCCTGACCCACTCCAGCACCGGATCCGGCCCCTGGAGCAACTGCTGGTAGGTCGTTTCCCAGACGTCGGCGTCACAGCCTTCGTCCCGTAGCAGCATGAGGTAGTCCTCGGGTTCGGAGACCGCGTCCTCGTGGCGAAGCACCCCGTCCAGCCGGCGATGCCACCGCGGCGAGCCGGCGAGCGCCCGCATGAGCGCGTGCGACGGCGCGGCGAAGTTGCCGGGTACCTGCACGGCGAGCCAACTGCCGGGCTTCATGGCGCGCAGCCAGGAACGCATGAGGTCCTGGTGCCCGGGCACCCACTGCAGCGCGGCGTTGGACACCAGCACGTCCAGCTCCGCCGGAGGGGTCCAGGTCCGGATATCCCCGGCCGCGAACGATAACCTGGCCGAGGTGTGCCGCTGCTGCGCCTGCCGGATCATCTCGGGCGAGGAATCCACTCCGGTGATGCTGGCGGCGGGCCAGCGGTCGGCGAGCGCCGCCGTCAGGCCGCCCGGGCCGCAGCCCAGATCCACCACCACTGCGGGGTCGTCGGCGGCGATCCTTCCGGTCAGGTCAAAAAACGGCCGGTCGCGGTGGCCGGCGAATTCCACATACTTCTGCGGGTCCCAGTGCATGGGCAGTACGTTACGCCACGCCCCCGCCGGGGCGGCGCACCGCCGGGTGCCCGCATGGCGCGGCGCGACCACCGCATAAGCTGGAAACAACATGAATCTTCTCCAGCTCCTGCCGGGTACCGGCACTGCCTCAGATCCCGACGACGTCTACACCTGGTTCACCGAGTGGGTCGAATCCCGTGGAATGTCGCTCTACCCTGCCCAGGACGAGGCCGTCATGGAGCTGGTCACCGGCAACAACGTCATCCTGGCTACCCCCACCGGGTCGGGGAAGTCGTTGGTCGCGATCGCGGCCCACTTCCACGCCATGTCCGCCGGGACCGTCAGCTATTACACGGCACCCATCAAGGCGCTCGTGTCGGAGAAGTTCTTCGCCCTGTGCGACATCTTCGGCCCGGAGAACGTCGGCATGGTCACCGGCGACTCGTCGGTCAACCAGGACGCCCCGATCATCTGCTGCACCGCCGAGATACTGGCCAACATCGCGTTGCGTGAGGGCTCCGCCGCGGACCTTGGCACGGTGGTCATGGACGAGTTCCACTACTACTCCGACCCGCAGCGCGGCTGGGCCTGGCAGGTGCCGCTGCTGGAACTGCCGCAGGCGCAGTTCCTGCTGATGTCCGCGACGCTGGGCGACGTGACCCGATTCGAGAAGGAACTCACCGACCTCACCGGCAGGGCGACGGTCACCGTCAGTTCGGCCGAACGCCCCATTCCGCTGCATTACTACTATGTGCAGACCAGCGTGCAGGAGTCGCTGGAGGAACTGCTCTCCACCAGGCAGGTACCCGTCTACGTGGTGCACTTCAGCCAGCTGGAAGCCATTGAGCGCGCACAGAACCTCATGAGCATCAACGTCTGCACCCGGGAGGAGAAGGACCGCATCGCGGAACTGATCTCCGGTTTCCGGTTCGCGGCCGGCTTCGGCAAGACCCTCAACCGCCTGGTCCGGCACGGCATTGGCGTCCATCACGCGGGCATGCTGCCCAAGTACCGCCGGCTCGTGGAGCAGTTGGCGCAGGCCGGGCTGCTGAAGGTCATCTGCGGCACCGACACCCTGGGGGTGGGCATCAACGTGCCCATCCGCACCGTGCTGCTGACCGCCTTGAGCAAGTACGACGGCGTGCGCACCCGCCTGCTCAACGCGCGCGAATTCCATCAGATCGCCGGGCGGGCGGGCCGGGCCGGCTATGACACGGCGGGCACCGTCGTCGTGCAGGCCCCGGAACACGTGGTGGAGAACACCAAGGCGATGGCCAAGGCGGTGGCCAAGTTCGGCGACGACCAGAAAAAACTTCGCCAGGTGGTGAAGAAGAAGCCGCCGACCGGCTTCGTGAGCTGGGGCGAACCGACCTTCCACAAGCTGGTGGAGAGCGACCCCGAACCGCTGACGTCCAGCTTTTCCATCAGCCACGCGATGCTGCTGAACATTCTCGAGCGCCCCGGGGACCCGTTCGCCGCCGCCAAACGGCTGCTGACACGCAACCACGAAACACGCGCGTCCCAGCTGAAGCTGATCAAGAAGGCACTGGGCATTTACCGGGAGCTGGTGGTTTCCGGCCTGGTGGAACGCCTCGACGCGCCGGACGAGCACGGGCACCTCGTCCGGCTGAAGGTGGAGCTGCAGCCGAATTTCGCGCTGAACCAACCGCTTTCCCCGTTCGCCGTGGCCAGCCTGGACCTGCTGGACCCCGAGGACGGCGGCTATGCACTGGACGTGGTCTCCATCATCGAGGCCACGCTGGAGAAGCCCCGCCAGATCCTGTCCGCGCAGGAGAAGAAGGCACGCGGCGAAGCCGTGGCTGCGATGAAGGCCGACGGCATCGAATACGACCAGCGGATGGCCCTGCTGGACGAGGTCACCTACCCGCAGCCGCTGGCCGAGCTGCTCGAGGCCGCCTTCGAGACCTACCGCCACGGTGCGCCCTGGCTGGGCGATTTTGAACTGGCGCCGAAGTCGGTGATCCGTGACATGTACGAACGGGCGATGAATTTCGGCGAGTTCGTGCAGTTCTACGGGCTGGCCCGCAGCGAGGGCATAGTGCTCCGCTACCTGACCGACGGCTACAAGGCACTGCGGCAGACCGTGCCGGCCGAGGCCCTGCGCGAGGACCTGGCCGACATCATCGCCTGGCTGGGCGAGCTGGTGCGGCAGGTCGACTCCAGCCTGCTGGACGAGTGGGAAGAACTCGCCGCGGGCAAGGGCGCCGCAGATCTGGCGGCCGAGCACGCCGCCGAGTCGGTGTTCACGCAGGAGCCGCCGAAGCTGACGGATAACATCCGGGCCTTCCGCGTGATGGTGCGCAACGAGTTGTTCCGCCGGGTGGAACTGTTCGCCGAGGAGCAGGAAGAGGAGCTCGGTGCCCTGGATGCCGATGCGGGCTGGGACGCCGACCGCTGGGCGGACGCGATGGACGCCTACTACGAGGAGTACGACGACCTCGGCATCGGGCCGGATGCGCGCGGACCGGCGCTGCTGATCATCGAGGAGCAGCCGGCCGTCTGGAAGGTGCGGCAGATCTTTGATGACCCGGCCGGCAACCGGGACTGGGGCATCAGCGCCGAGGTGGACCTTGCCGCCAGCAACGAGACGGGAGCGGCCGCGATCCGGATTCTCGACGTCGGACCGGCCGGCGGCTGAGGTCGGCGGGTCGGCCCGGGCCGGCCGGCGGCTTCCGCTTGCAGGCGGTTGGCGGCGACCCTAGGGTGGTAAGCACACTTACCTTCCGGGGGGCGCGGCCTGCGCTCCCCCGGGCGGCGCGACAGGGGGACAAGCGTGAAAGCACTGACCTGGCAAGGCAAACGGAAGCTGAGCGTCGAGCAGGTTCCGGACCCGGTGCTGCGGGAACCCACGGACGCCATCATCAGGGTGACCTCCACCGCCATCTGCGGATCCGATCTGCACCTCTACGAGCTGTTTGGCCCGTTCCTGTCGCCCGGCGACGTCCTGGGCCATGAACCCATGGGGATCGTCGAGGAGACCGGAAGCGCCGTGCCGGGGCTCAAGCCCGGCGACCGGGTGGTGGTTCCCTTCAACATCGCGTGCGGGCGCTGCCACATGTGCAGCCGGGGGTTGCAGTCGCAGTGCGAAACCACGCAGGTCAAGGACAAGGGTTCAGGTGCCGCACTGTTCGGCTACACCGAGCTCTACGGCTCGGTTCCGGGCGGGCAGGCCGAGTTCCTGCGCGTCCCGCACGCGGACTACGGCCCCATCAAGATCGAGGACAGCCAGGCGCCGGACGAGCAATACCTGTTCCTCTCCGACATCCTCCCGACCGCGTGGCAGGCGGTGGCCTACGCCCAGGTTCCCGACGGCGGCACGCTGGCGGTTTTCGGGCTCGGGCCGGTCGGCCAGTTCGCCGCCCGCATCGGCCGCCATCTGGGCCACCGCGTGATCGGGATCGACCTTGTTCCGGAGCGGCTGGAAATGGCCCGCAGGCACGGCATCGAGACCCTGATGTGGGGACCAAAGATCGCCGACGAACTGCGCGACGCGACCCGGGGCCGCGGTCCGGAGTCGGTGGTCGACGCCGTCGGCATGGAGGCGCACGGCGCGACCGCGGCGGCCACCGCGCAATTCGCCGTCGGACTCCTCCCCGACCCCGTGGCCAGGAAGCTGATGTCGACGGCAGGGCTGGACCGCCTCTCCGTCCTGCACGCCGCGATCGACGCCGTGGCCCGCGGCGGCACCATCTCGCTGTCCGGCGTCTACGCCGGCCAGGCCGACCCCATGCCGATGCTGACGCTCTTCGACAAGCAGGTCACGCTGCGGATGGGCCAGTGCAACGTCCGGCGCTGGATCGACGATGTGCTGCCGCTGGCGGCTGATCCGGCGGATCCGCTCGGCGTCGGCGACCTGGTCACGCACACGGCCCCGCTGGCTCAGGCCCCGGAAATGTACGAGAAATTCCAGAAGAAGGACGACGGCTGCATCAAGGTGGTGCTCAAGCCGTAGCGCCCGCTCCGGGACGCTAGGCTTTTGTCATGTCTGTGATCCGCCCGGCCGACGAAGCCGATGTCCCCGTTATCCTCGACCTGATCCGCGACCTGGCCGTGTACGAGAAGGAACCGGACGCGGTCAAAACCACGCCCGAACAGCTGCGGCACGCCCTGTTTTCGGCCCGGCCGTCGGTCTTCGCGCACGTGGCGGAAGACGACGGCGGTGTGCAGGGTTTCGCCCTCTGGTTCCGGAACTTTTCCACGTGGGAGGGTGTGCACGGCATCTATTTGGAGGACCTGTATGTACGGCCCGAGGCCCGCGGACGCGGCTACGGCAAGGCCCTGCTGCAGACGTTGGCCAGCCACGCGGTGGCGTCGGGGTACGCCCGGGTGGAGTGGGCGGTACTGAACTGGAACCGCCCGTCCATCGACTTCTACCGCAGCCTCGGCGCCCGGATGCAGGAGGAATGGTCGACGTTCCGGCTGGCCGGCGACGCCCTCGCCTCGTTCGGCTCGGGCGCCGGCCGGGTGCACCCGTGACCGGACACCGAGTGACCGGAACGCACCGCATCCGCGGCATGCGGACGGCCGGGTATTTCTTTGACGTGCCGCTCGACCATGCGGATCCGGACGGCGAAACCCTCGAGATCTTCGCCCGCGAGTATTCATCCCTGGAACACGACGACGGCGCCGCGGCGCGTCTGCCGTGGCTGCTGTTCCTGCAGGGCGGGCCCGGCGGCCGAGGCAACCGGGTGACGTCGTTGTCCGGCTGGATGAAGGAGGCGGCCAAGACCTTCCGCATCCTCATGCTGGACCAGCGCGGCACCGGCCTCTCCTCCCCCGTGAACCGGCAGACGCTGCCGTTGCGCGGCGACGCGGCGGCGCAGGCGGCCTTCCTGTGCCATTTCCGTGCGGACTCGATCGTGCGTGACGCCGAGCTGATCCGGCAGGAGCTCGGCAGCGGACCGTGGAGCATCTTCGGGCAGAGCTACGGCGGCTTCTGTGCGCTGACCTACCTCTCCCTCGCACCCGAGGGGCTGCGGGAAGTGCTGATCACCGGCGGCCTGGCCCCGCTGGCGGGAGGAGCCGAGCAGGTCTACCGGGCCACGTTTCCCCGGGTGGAAGCACGCAACCGGGAATACTTCGCCCGCTACCCGGAAGACCGGGCCCGGGTCACCGCCGTCGCACGACACCTGGAATCGGTGCCCGAGTACCTGCCGTCCGGCGAGCGACTGACCACCGGCCGGTTTCAGATGGCCGGGTCGTTTTTGGGCGGCAACACCCGGATCGACGCCCTGCACTACCTGCTGGAGGACGCCTTTGTCCCGACGCCGTCCGGCCGGCGGCTCTCGGATACCTTCCTTGAGCAGGTCTCCGCGCTGGCGGGCCGTGCTTCCAACCCCCTCTATGCCCTGATGCACGAATCCATCTATGCTCAGGGCGAAGCGACCGGGTGGGCGGCGTGGCGCGTGCTCCGGGAGTTCCCGCAGTTCGCCCCGGAGGCGGACGAGCCGCTGCTCACCGGCGAGATGGTCTATCCCTGGTACTTCGAGCAGGACCCGGCCCTGGTGCCGCTGCGGGAGGTGGCCGAGCTGCTGGCGGCGAAGTCGGACTGGCCGGCGCTCTACGACGCCGACCGGCTGGCCGGGAACGACGTCCCCGCCGCCGCGGCCGTCTATCGCGACGACATTTACGTGGAGCGCGGCCTGTCCCTGGAAACGGCCGCGCGGGTGAAGGGGCTGCAGGTCTGGGAAACCGGTGAGTTCCATCACGACGGCATTGCGGACGACGGCGAGGCCGTCTTCCGGCGCCTGCTCGGCATGGTCCGGGGCTGACTGCCGTCCCTCACGGCCCGGCAAACGTGCCCGAATGCGCTTTTACCCGATGGCTCACGATGGGCTCCTGTCGCCGACACCCACGCCTGCCGGGATGCCCCGGCTGCGGGCGGCGAAAGCCATCGCCAGCAAGACGCAGGCAACGACGGCGGCCGCCGCGTTCAGGCCGCCGAACCCCAGGGCGGCCAGCAGCGGGCCGGACAGGGCTGCCCCCATGGCCCCGGCGGCGCCCATCAGCGTGTCGGACAGGCCTTGGGCCGGCACGCGGCCGGACTCCGGCACCGACTCGGCCAACAGCGTGGAGCCGGCAATCACCGAGGCCGACCACCCCAGGCCCAGCAACACCAGACCGGCACCCACCAGCCACGTGTCCTGCTGTCCCAACCCGGCCAGCGCCGTCGCGGCCAGGAGGACCAGTTGCCCGGCCGCTATGGTGCGGGTTCGTCCCAGCCGGTCGGTCAGCCAGCCCATCAGCGGCGAGAGTGCGTACATGCCGGCCAGGTGCAGCGAGATCGTGAAGCCGATGATGGCGAACGTGTCTGTCTGGCTGTGCTGGTGCCCGCCGGCATGGTCCAGCGCCTGCAGGTGCACGGGCGTCATGGACATCACCGCTACCATCACCAGCTGGGCGCCCACCACGCACGCCAATCCGAGCGCGGCCATGGGATGGTGCCGGATCGCCGCCACGCCCGTCCGCAGGGTTCCGCGGCGGTTGACCGGTAGGGCTTCCCCGCCGCCGCGTGCGCGCGCATAGCCCAACGGGTCCGGCCGCAGGCCCACCAGCAGCAGCGCCGCGCCGATGGCCATGCCCGCCATCGAGAACAGGAATGGTCCGGAGGATTCGGGCAACCCGAGCGCAGCGCCCAATTCGGCGCCCGGGCGGATCAGGTTGGGGCCGGCCACGGCACCGACCGTGATGGACCAGACCACGAAGGCCAGGTCCCGGCCGCGATGCTGTGGCACGGCCAGGTCCACCGCCGCGAAACGGGCCTGCAGGTTGGCCGCGTTGCCGACCCCCAAGAGGGCGGAGCCGGCCAGCAGCACCGCAAAGGATCCGGTGACCGGTGCCAGCGCCATCAACGCCGAACCCAGCAGGGCCAGCAGCAGACCGGTGACCAGCGCCCGCCGGCGTCCGGAACGGGCGGCGACACCGGCCAACGGCAGCGCCGCCAGCGCGCCCGCCAGTGCTATCGCCATCGTGGACGTTCCCGCCAGGGCCTCGCTGCCGGTGAGCTCCACGGCCAGCAGCGAGCCGATGGCCAGCCCGGCGCCGTGGCCCAAGCCGCTGAACAGCTGGGCCAGGGACAGGGAAACAACGACGCGGCGCTGAACGGCCCTCGTGCGAGGGTCTGCGTTCAGCGCCGCGTCTGGTTGCTGGGTCACACGCCGATCCTAGTCGACCTGCAACCGATTAAACCGCCGTTACTCGGTGTCGGACTTGGCGCGCTCGGCCTCCGACTGGACGCGCTCAGCGTTGGACCGGGCCGGCTCGGCGTCGGCCCGGGCGGCCTCGCTGTCGGCCCTTGCGGCCTCGCTGTCGGCCCTTGCGCGCTCGGCGTCCTTCGCCAGCCGCGCATCGATGGCTGCCTGACGGCCGGCCGGGCTGAGCAGGCTGGCCACCGTGGCGACCACCAGGGTGCCGATGATCACTCCGAGCGACAGCTGGGTGCTGATCTCCGGGACCCACTCGACGTGCTGGCCGCCGTTGATGAACGGCAACTCGTTCTCGTGCAGCGCGTGGAAGATCAGCTTCACGCCGATGAAGGCCAGGATGACCGACAGCCCGTGCTTGAGGTAGACCAGGCGGTCCATCAGGCCGCCCAACAGGAAGTAAAGCTGGCGCAGACCCATCAGCGCGAAGATGTTCGCCGTGAAGACGATGAACGCGCTCTGGGTGAGGCCGAAGATCGCCGGGATGGAGTCTACAGCGAACAGCAGGTCGGTCATACCGATGGTAATGAAGACCATGACCATGGGGGTGAACAGGCGCTTGCCGTCGACCGTGGTGCGCAGCTTGTTGCCGTCGTAGTGCTCGCTGACCGGCAGCTTCTTGGTCAGCCGGGAGATCAGCCCGGACTCGGAGCCCTCTTCCTCGTCCTCGCCCGAGTCTGTTGCCTGCTTCCAGGCGGTCCAGAGCAGGAACGCCCCGAAGATGTAGAAGACCCAGCTGAACTGGGCGATCAGCGTCGCGCCCAGCAAGATGAAGATGCCCCGCAGGATCAGCGCGATGATGATGCCGAACATCAGCACTTCCTGCTGGTACTTCCTCGGCACGGAGAACCTGGCCATGATGATGATGAAGACAAACAGGTTGTCCACGCTGAGGCTGTACTCGGTGATCCAGCCCGCCACGAATTCCTGGCCGTAGTCGGGTCCGGCCTGCCAAAACAGCATGCCCGCGAAGATCAGCGCCAGGGTGACGTAGAAACCGACCCAGAGGCCGGCTTCCTTCATGGACGGCTCGTGCGGCCGCTTGACCACGTACAGCAGGTCGAACAGCAGGATGGCGCCCAGGACCACGAAGGACGTGATCTCAAAGGACAGCGATAATTGGTCCGACACGGAACCTTGCCTTTCACAGAAGATGCCGCGCGGGTGCGGTGCGCGGGTGCGAGTGTTCGCCGCAAGTCTCTCCGCCTGCCGCTCTGCGGCCAGGCCACTGCGCCCGGCGGGGCGTCGATGCCCCGCGTGTTGACGTCCACAGTGTTCGGGATACTCCCCTACGCTCGGTCAAGTGTAGCGCAGGTGCGCGTGACGACGGCGGGTGCGCACCGCCGTCGTCGTTTCACCGCCGGAAGTGCGGGCGGCAGGCTGTTGAGGGCCTAGGCGTGGCCCGCGGCGCGCATCTGCCGGAGGTCCTTCTTCAGGTCGGAGACCTCGTCGCGCAGCCGGGCAGCCAGCTCAAACTGCAGCTCCGCCGCGGCGGCGTGCATCTGCTCCGTCATCTGGGCGATCAGCTCGCCCAAATCCTCGGCCGGTGCCGCAGCCAGGCCGTCGCGGCGGATCTTGTCCTTGGGCACGGCGGCGGACAACCCCCGCTTGCCCTTGCCGTAGTCGAACTCCTTGAGAAGTTGCTCGGTGTCGGCGTCCTCGCGGGCCAGCTGGTCGGTGATGTCGGCGATCCGCTTCCGCAGGGGCTGCGGGTCCACCCCGTGTTTCTTGTTGTGCGCGACCTGGATCTCCCGGCGGCGGTTCGTCTCCTCGATCGCCTTGGCCATCGAGTCGGTGATCTTGTCCGCGTACATGTGCACCTGCCCCGACACGTTGCGGGCGGCACGGCCGATGGTCTGGATCAGCGAGGTGCTGCTGCGCAGGAAGCCTTCCTTGTCTGCGTCCAGGATGGCGACCAGCGAGACCTCCGGCAGGTCCAGGCCCTCGCGCAGCAGGTTGATGCCCACCAGCACGTCGAATGTGCCCATCCGCAGCTCGCGGAGCAGTTCGACCCGGCGAAGGGTGTCCACGTCGGAGTGCAGGTACTGGACCTTCACGCCGTGCTCGTTCAGGTAGTCGGTGAGGTCCTCGGCCATCCGCTTGGTCAACGTGGTGACCAGGACGCGTTCGTTACGCTCCACGCGCGCATTGATCTCGCCCAGCAGGTCGTCGATCTGGCCCTTGGTCGGCTTGACGATGACCTCGGGGTCCACCAGGCCCGTGGGCCGGATGATCTGCTGGACATAGCCGTCGGACTTGGACAGCTCGTACTTGCCCGGCGTGGCGGAGAGGTAGACGGTCTGGCCGATCCGTTCCAGGAACTCGTCCCACTTCAGCGGCCGGTTGTCCATCGCGGACGGCAGGCGGAAACCGTAGTCCACCAGATTGCGCTTGCGGGACATGTCGCCCTCGTACATCGCGCCGATCTGCGGCACAGTAACGTGCGATTCGTCGATCACCAGCAGGAAATCGTCCGGGAAGTAATCCAGCAGGCAGTGCGGCGCGGTGCCCGGACCGCGGCCGTCGATATGCCGCGAGTAGTTCTCGATGCCGTTGCAGAACCCCATCTGCTGCATCATTTCGAGGTCATAGGTGGTGCGCATCCGCAGCCGCTGCGCCTCCACCAGCTTGTTCTGCGACTCCAGGACCTGCAGCCGGTCGCGCAGTTCGTCCTCGATGTCCCTGATCGCCCGGCTCATCCGGTCCTCACCGGCCACATAATGCGATGCCGGGAAGACGTACATTTCAGTCTCTTCGCGGATGATCTCCCCGGTAACGGGATGCAGCGTCTGGATGTTCTCGATTTCGTCCCCGAAGAACTCGATCCGCACGGCCAGTTCCTCGTACATCGGAATGATCTCCACGGTGTCGCCCCGGACCCGGAACGTGCCCCGGTGGAAGTCGATGTCGTTGCGGGCATATTGCATGGCGACGAACCGGCGCAGCATGTCATCCCGGTTCATTTCCGCGCCCTTACGGAGCGTGACCATGCCGGCGATGTATTCTTCCGGCGTGCCCAGACCGTAGATGCAGGACACGGTGGCCACCACGATGACGTCGCGCCGGGTCAGCAGCGCGTTGGTGGCAGAGTGGCGCAAACGTTCGACTTCCTCATTGATGGAGGAGTCCTTCTCGATGAAAGTATCCGTCTGTGCCACGTAGGCTTCCGGCTGGTAGTAGTCGTAATAGGAGACGAAGTACTCCACGGCGTTGTTGGGCAGCAGCTCACGGAACTCGTTGGCCAGCTGCGCGGCCAGGGTCTTGTTTTGCACCAGCACCAGGGTGGGCCGCTGCACCTTTTCCACCAGCCAGGCGGTGGTCGCGGACTTGCCGGTGCCGGTGGCACCGAGCAGCACGATGTCCTTCTCGCCCGCCTGGATCCGTTCGGTCAGTTCTGCGATGGCGGCCGGCTGGTCGCCGGCGGGCTGGAATTCGCTGACGACTTCGAAGGGCGCCACAACGCGTTTGATGTCCTGCGCAAGACTCATGACGTTAACGGTAGACCCGATTGCGGTCAGGCTGGGTCCGGAATCGCTCTGGGCCTAACCCGGGCAGCGGATCCGCGCGTGCCTTGCCCGCTGACCATTGCCCGGTAGCCGCCGCGTGCGGTAAATCTGTGGGTGCAGCCGACGATGAACGGAAGGCACGCCATGGACCTCGTCCGGACCTATCCCGAGGGTGTGACGTCGTGGATCGACGTCGAACACCGTGACCTTGAGGCGGCCAAGGACTTCTACGGCGGGATCTTTGGCTGGACCTTCGCCGAGGCCACTCCGCCGGGGGTATCTCCGCGCTATGTGATCGCCAGGCTCGACGGCCGGGACGTTGCCGGCCTCGGCGAGGGCACAGCGGGCGCCACCCCCGCGTGGAACACGTACGTCGCCGTCTTGGATTCGGAAGCGGCGGCGGAGAGGATCCGCTCCGCGGGCGGTCAGGTGCTCTCCGGCCCGGCCGACGCAGGTGACGGCGGCCGGGCGACGCTGTGTGCGGATCCGGCCGGCGTCCCGTTCCGGCTCTGGCAGGCGCGGAACCGGCCGGGTGCCCAGGCGGTCAATATGCCGGGCGCCTGGAACTTCAGCGACCTGCACGCCGCCGATCCCGCCGCAGCGTCGGCCTTCTACGGAGAGGTCTTCGGCTGGCGCTTCGACGACGTCGGTTTCGGCAGCATGATTCGCGTCCCCGGCTATGGCGACCACCTGCAGGCGACCAGTGATCCCGGCATCCGCGAGCGCCAGTCGGGCATCAACGTCCCGCCGGGATTCGCCGATGCCATCGGGTGGCTCACGGGCCTGCAGCCCGGCGAGACGGCACACTGGCACGTGGCGTTCACGGTCGCCGACCGCGACGAGACCGCCGCCGAGGCTGAACGCCGGGGCGGGACGGTGCTTGGCCAAACCACGTCCGACTGGACCCGGGATGCCCTGATCCGGGACCCGCAGGGCGCCGTGTTCACCGCCAGCCAGTTCGCCCCGTCCGCGGGGTGAGGCCGGCGCCGCTAGCTGCCGACGGCGGGCGGTTTCCACCCGGTGTCCCGGGCCCATTCGTTCATCTGCGGATCGGCCGTCCGGCTGAACCAGTCGTCCTTCGCACGTGCGTAGGCGCCGGTGGAGGGGTCGGACGCATGCAGGCTGGCGAGCCGACGCTTCTCGGCCAGATAGGCCGCAGCCGCGCGGGGGTTGGCCCGCAGCCAGTCGCGGAACAGCAGGGCGTAGCGCCACCCCGGGGAACCTGCTGCCCGGATGTGGACGTTGACGGCGCGGCCCGGGTCGGCGTTGCCGTGCAGTCTTTTCTGCCAGTCCCCGGGCTCCGGGTGCTGTGGTCTCGGGGTGTCACGCCAGGTGCCGGGCCAGCGCGGGAAGCCGGCGGCCGCGAGTGCGTCCGCGGCGGAGTCGGCGTCGTCCAGGCTGCCCACGGTCACCTGCAGGTCCAGCACGTCCTTGGCCGGCAGCCCCGGAACGGCGGTCGAACCAACATGGTCGACGGCAAGGATGCGCGGGTCGGCGCGGCTGATCCGCGCCGCGAGCAGGGCTGCCTGCGTGGGCCAGTGTGGCTGGGGGTCGAGCAAGACCGGCGGGCCGGTGCGCGGAGCCAGCCGCCCGGCCAAGAGGTTGCGGTTGAAGGGCATCAGGCGTTCCGCCCAGAGCGCGTCCAGCGCCGCTGACAATTCCTCCCGGCTGCCGTTGTTTTCCAGCACGACGTCGGCGGCGGCCCGGCGTTCGGCCGCCGGGGCCTGGGCGGCGATGCGGGAGCGGGCGTCGGTTTCGCTCATGCCGCGGTCCTCCACCATGCGCCGCAGCCGCTCGGCTTCGGGCGCATCGATCACCAGCACCAGGTGGAAGGAGGGGCTCTGCCCGGTTTCCACCAGCAGCGGGATGTCCTGCACCAGGATGGCGCCCTCGCCCGCCGCCGCCGCCCGCGCGGCAGCGGTGGCGCGGACCAGCGGGTGCACGATCCCGTTCAGGCGCTCGCGGTGTTCGGGATCGTTGAAGACCAGGGCACCGAGCGCCGGACGGTCAAGCCGGCCGTCGGCCGTGAGGATCCCGGGGCCGAACGCGTCGACGACGGCGCGCAGGCCGTCGGTGCCGGGCTCTACCACTTCCCGGGCGATGGCATCGGCGTCGATGAGGGTGGCGCCGAGCTCGGCCAGCCGCCGGGCAGCCAGCGATTTTCCGGCGGCGATGCCTCCGGTGAGTCCGATTCTGAGCACGGCCTTAGTCTAGCCAGCACGCGGACAGGCAACGCGCCACCGCGGGCCCAACGTGCTGCGGGCGGTCCGGGCGCCGGCCCGCCCGCGTCCTTCCTCCGCACCGGGCCCGCCGTCGTCCTGCCGGGCACTGGCCCGCCGTCGTCCTGCCTCCGCAAGCCTCGGTGCCCTGCCTCCCCCGGGCTTTGGTGCCCGGGCCCGCTACTCCTCGTGCCCTTGGTCTGCGCTCATCTGGTCTTCGGCGGGCGGCGTTTCTCCGGGCGGAACGCCACCGCCGGGTTCCAGTCCGGTGATGTTCTGGCTCTCGGGATCGGGGTTGGCCGAGTCGCCTTGGTCGGCCGATACCCGGCCTTCGTTGACGCCCTCAGGTGCGGCCGGGCCGTGGCCCTTTCCGCCTGAAACACGGGGGTCGAATTCCGGTTGGTTTTTCGCCATGGTTCCGCCGTTCGTTGCGCTTTCCGGCCGCACCGCGGGCGCGGCCCTGTGCACCCACACTAGGCACGCGTGAGCCCCCCGGACAAGGGACCGGGCGGGCGCACTAGGCTGGATCCTATGGTTCCCCCGTCCCCCGGCAGCAGCTACACCACGGTAGCCGGCGAGCACCGGCACGAGATCGAAATCAAACGCTCGAGGTTCATCACGGTGCTGCGGCGGGTGGAAACGGAGCAAGAAGCCCGCGGCCTGGTCGCGGAGCTGCGCCGCGAATTCCACGACGCCCGGCACCACTGCAGTGCCTTCCTGCTGGGCCCGGACCGGGGCGTCCAGCGCTCCAACGACGACGGCGAGCCCGCCGGCACGGCCGGGGCGCCCATGCTGGAGGCCCTGCTCAAACGCGAGACGGCGCCCGGGGTGACGGACCTCAGCGACGTCGCGGCCGTCGTCGTCCGCTATTTCGGGGGCGTCCTGCTGGGAGCCGGAGGACTGGTGCGGGCCTATTCGGAGTCGGTGTCGCAGGCCGTGGCGGCCGCGCCGCTGGTCCGGCGGCGCCGGATGCGCCTGTTCGCGGTGCCGGCGGCGCATGCCCACGCCGGGCGTTTGGAAAATGACCTGCGCGCGGCGGGCACCGTGGTGCTTGGCAGCGAGTACGGAGCCGACGGGGTCCGGATCAGCCTGGCGATCGACGACGAGCCAGCGGTCATTTCCCGGTTCGAGGAGCAGCTTGCCGCGCTGACCTCGGGTGGTTCGGGCGCGGACCCGCTGGGCACGAAATGGGTGGACCTTGACTGAGCGGCCCGCGTTCGATTATCCCGAGCTCCGGCGCTGGCCGGATGTGGAGGCTGACAACCTCTTCGCCTACGACGCGGCGGACAGGTTGCTCCTGGACACCGCCGCGCCCCTGTTGGACGGCGTGGACGGCAGCCGGATCACGGTCGTCAACGACCACTACGGGGCGCTGACGCTGGCCCTCGCGGCAGCCGGCAAGCAGGGCATGCGCGTGATTCAGGACCCGCTCAGCTCCGAGCGGGCCCTGGCCAACAACGCCGCGCGGATGGGACTGGCAGGCTACCGGAATTTCCTGCTGGAACCGGCGGCGTTCGACGACGCACGGCTCGTGCTGCTGCAGTTGCCCCGCGCGCTGGATGCGCTGGAGGAGATCGCCGGCTGTATCGCGGCGGCCGCCTCGCCGGGCGTCACCGTACTGGCGGGCGGGCGCGTCAAGCACATGACCACCGCGATGAATTCCGTGCTCGGCGCCTCCTTCTCTTCCGTGACCGCGGGGCTGGCGCGGCAGAAGGCACGCGTGCTCACGGCCACGGGTCCGCTGCCGGCGACGGGCGGGCGCTTTCCCCTGGCGGAAGAGCATGACGTCGGGCTGCCGGTTCCGTTGCGACTGCTTGCCTTCGGCGGCACCTTCGGCGGGCCCAAGCTGGATCCCGGGACACGGTTCCTGCTGCCCTTGTTGGCGGGCGCCCGGCAGGCGGAGCGCGCCGTCGACCTCGGTTGCGGCAACGGATCCATCGCGGCCTATCTGGCCCTCTCACGCCCGGGCATGCGGGTACTGGCCACCGACCAGTCGGCCTCCGCCGTCGCGTCGGCACGTGCAACGGCGGAAGCAAACGCCGTGGCGGACCGCGTGCAGGTTTGCCGGGACGATGCGCTGTCCACACTACCGGCGGCCTCCGAGCAGCTGGTTGTGCTCAACCCGCCGTTCCACATTGGCAACGCCGTGCACGCGGGCATCGCGCTGAAGCTCTTCGCCGACGCCGGGCGGGTGCTGGGGCCGGCCGGGGAACTCTGGACTGTCTGGAACAGCCACCTGGCCTACAAGCCGGCGCTGAACCGGCTCGTGGGTCCCACCCGGCAGGTGGCGAGGAACTCCAAGTTCACGGTCACCGTCAGCACACGGCGCTGAGGAGCGGCTCCCGCGTGCCTGGGCGTCTGCTGCCGTTTCGCCGCCCGAGCTGCCCTAGGTCCCGTAGTACCTGCGTAACTCGGCCTCTTCCTCAGGGGTGAGGCTGTCGGACGCGTCCGGCGAGGGCGAGTCCTTGATGGTGTCATGGCTGTAGGCGACATACACGTCGCGTGACTCGATGCGGGCTCCGGCGACCGGCACGAACTTTTCGCGGGTGTCGGCCAGGCCCAGGCCAACCGTGAGCCAGGTGATGGTTCCGGTCTCCGGATCCTGGTGGACCTGCCCCACCACGCCCAGTTTCTGCTGCTCGCTGTCCCACACTGTGGATCGCTGCAAGGCGTGAATGTCGACTTTTTCTGCCATGTTCTCTCCATTCCGGCCAACGGCCTGCGTGGGTGTGCGTACGTTCCTCACCCTAAATCCCACGCCAGTACCGGGCAAGGACCGCAGCAACCCCGAGGCGAGCACCGGCCGCGCAGCGACGGTCTTCCGGCGCTTAGGAAAGGCGCAGCAGACGGCGGAACCCCCGCGCCCTGGGGGTGCGGGGGTTCCTCAGTCAGCGATGCCGGGTTGCCCCGGCGCCGAGGGCCGTTGTTACTGGCCGGTCAGCTTCTCACGCAGCGCAGCCAGGGCTTCGTCGGAAGCCAGGGTGCCGCCGCTGGAGGCCGGAGCCGCCGGGGCGTCGGAGGAGTAGCTGGTCGGTGCGGCCTCGGACTCGCTCGGAGCCTCGGCTTCCTCTGCCATCGAGGCAGCAACCTGCTTCTTGTGGGCTTCCCAGCGCGCCTGGGCGTCGGCGTACTGCTGCTCCCACGCGGCGCGCTGCGCCTCGTAGCCTTCGAGCCACTCGTTGGTCTCCGGGTCGAAGCCCTCCGGGTACTTGTAGTTGCCCTGCTCGTCGTACTCGGCAGCCATGCCGTAGAGGGCCGGGTCGAACTCGGATCCCTCCGGATCGACGCCCTCGTTGGCCTGCTTCAGGGACAGCGAGATGCGGCGGCGCTCCAGGTCGATGTCGATGACCTTGACGAAGACCTCGTCGTTGACGGAGACAACCTGCTCGGCCAGCTCCACGTGGCGCACGGCCAGCTCGGAGATGTGGACCAGGCCCTCGATGCCGTCTTCGACGCGGACGAACGCACCGAACGGAACCAGCTTGGTGACCTTGCCCGGGACGATCTGGCCCAGCGCATGGGTGCGGGCGAAGGTCTGCCACGGGTCTTCCTGGGTGGCCTTCAGGGACAGGGACACGCGCTCGCGGTCCAGGTCCACCTCGAGCACCTCGACGGTGACTTCCTGGCCAACCTCGACGACCTCGGACGGGTGGTCGATGTGCTTCCAGGACAGCTCGGAGACGTGCACCAGGCCGTCGACGCCGCCCAGGTCCACGAAGGCACCGAAGTTGACGATCGAGGAGACGACGCCCGGACGGACCTGGCCCTTCTCGAGCTTGTTGAGGAAGGTGGAGCGGACCTCGGACTGGGTCTGCTCGAGCCATGCACGACGAGACAGCACAACGTTGTTGCGGTTCTTGTCCAGCTCGATGATCTTCGCTTCGATCTGCTGGCCGATGTACGGAGCCAGGTCGCGCACGCGGCGCATCTCGACGAGGGACGCGGGCAGGAAGCCGCGCAGGCCGATGTCGAGGATCAGGCCACCCTTAACAACCTCGATGACGGTGCCGGTAACAACGCCGTCCTCTTCCTTGACCTTCTCGATGTCGCCCCAGGCGCGCTCGTACTGAGCACGCTTCTTGGACAGGATCAGGCGGCCTTCCTTGTCTTCCTTGGTCAGCACCAGGGCTTCGACCTCGTCGCCGACGGAGACAACTTCGCCCGGGTCGACGTCGTGCTTGATGGAAAGCTCGCGGGAGGGGATGACACCTTCGGTCTTGTAACCGATGTCGAGCAGGACTTCGTCGCGGTCAACCTTGACGACAGTGCCTTCGACCAGATCGCCATCATTGAAGTACTTGATGGTCGCGTCGACGGCTGCGAGGAAGTCTTCAGCGGTACCGATGTCGTTGATGGCGACCTGCGGGGTACCGGGCTTCTCGGTGGAGGTGATGGTCATGTAGTAGGGGCTCCGATGTGGATAGTTTTCTGAGTTCCGCTGCTGCCCTGCTTCCCGGCGCGCAGCAGCATTGAACCGCTGCAGCACAAGGGATGCATTGCCGTTTACGGAAACGGACTGATGTGTTTTGGTGAAGCTCATGGAGCCTGCCCTTCACCGAAGGGCTCTCCATACGCATTACGCGCCCAATAAGTCTAACTGGTCGCGCCAATCCCGGCAAAGCGACTCGCCTCGTCAAGGCGCAGGTGCACGCCGAAACTGTGCCCGCGGCCCCTCTCCCGGAAGGGTCAAAAATGCGTGATGCAATACGGAGCGGTGTCCGTTGCGAACAGTCGGTCCATCCTGGACACTGCCTCCGCTGACATACCGGAGAAGTGGCCGCCCGCCGCCAGGGTCCGCGCCCGGACTCCGCCCAGATAGAGCGAGCCCAGGGAATCCACGGGCACTGTGGCGTCGACGTCCGCGTCCTCCGGCAGCACGTCGACCACTCCCCGGCCATCCTTGACGGTCAGCCGGTAGGCGCCGCCGCAGATGTCCAGCGGATCGGTGATCCGCAGTGTGCACGAGCCGTCGTGCAGGTACGGCCTGGCTTGGAGGGCCGCTACAGGGTCCAGCACGCGCAGCCACAACACATCTTCGACCGCCGCCACCTCGTAGCCGCGGCTGTCCGCCAGTCCCCACGCCAGCGGATCTTCCACCGGCCCGAGCGGGAACTTGATCCGTTCCACCAGGTCCAGCGACCCGAGGTAACGCCACAACTCCACGTACGCATCCTGTCCGGCGGCAACCAGGTCAGCCACTTTCACGGTGTAGGGCTTGCTGTCCCAGCCGGCAAAGCGGTAGCTGACATAGCCGTCCGGCCGGCCGTCGCCGTCGTAATGGACGGCCGCCCGCAGCGACTTGTCTTCCGACGTTTTGTCCTCGCTCCAGCGGCCGGAGACGCGGAAGGCGTAACTGGCCTGGCGTCCGACCGAGCCAGGGGTCCGGGCGTGGAACCCGTTGAATATTTCCGGCGCCAGGTCCTGGAGCGAAGCCGGGTCGGCCAACTCCATCGTCCCCGTCGCGGCGGCGCGCAGCCCGAACCGTTCGCGGGCATCGATTTCCACTTCGCGGATGAACGTCGCCGCGCCAAACCCGAAGCGTCCGTAGATGGTGGCCTCGGAAGCGGTGAGCGCCGCCATCGCGAGTCCCCGGCCGGCCGCCTGCTTCAGGTCGTCGGTGATCATCCGCCGCAGCAGGCCGCGGCGCCGATGCGTCGCCCGGACCGTCACCGCGGTGATCAGGTGGGTGTCCAGCAGCTGCCCGCCGCCCACGTTCAGGGTGTTGACCATGGTGGCGTAGGTAGCGACAGGTACTTGGGGGTCCCACACGCCAGGGCGCTGCGTGTCGTCGTAGGCACCCCACAGGATCCGCTGGTCCATCCCGTAGACCCGGGCGTAGGCGGCGATGTCGGAGGCATCGGGCTTGCCGTCGTGGAACCCGAACCTGACCGCTTCGAACCAGCCGAGGGTCCTGGCGTCGGGCCGGTCGCCGTCGAGCCCGGCGGCAAACCGGTCGATGCGGATGTCCTGGCGGGTTTCCTGGGTGCGCGTGGTCACGATCTACGAGCCTAGCGGCACCTCCCCCCGGTCCACCAGAGGGAGCCCCCGCCATCGCACAGAACCGTCACCGCCTCCGCGTGCCGGGACACTGGAGGCTGGACGTGTCTAGTGTCCGGCTTCCTGCCAGTTGGCGCCGACGCCGACGGACACGTCCAACGGCACGGTCAGTTCCGCGGCGCCGCCCATTTGGGCGCGCACCAACTTCTCCACCTGTTCCCGCTCCCCCGCCGCTACTTCGAGCACGAGTTCGTCGTGGACCTGCAGCAGCATCCGGGACTTCAGTCCCTGGTGGCGCAGCTCCTCCGAGACGCCGAGCATGGCCTTCTTGATGATGTCCGCCGCCGATCCCTGGATGGGCGCGTTCAGCGCGGCCCGCTCCGACATCTCGCGCAGCTGGCGGTTGTCGCTGGCCAGGTCCGGCAGGTAACGGCGGCGGCCTTCGATCGTCGAGGTGAACCCGTCCACCCTGGCCTTGTCCACCACTCCGCGCAGATAATCGCGGACGGCGCCGAACCGCGAGAAGTATTCCTTCATCAGCGTCCGCGCCTCGTCCACGGAGATGTTCAGCTGCTTGGACAGCCCGAACGAACTCAGCCCGTACACCAGGCCGTAGGACATGGCCTTGACCTTGGCGCGCATCTCGCTGGTGACGTCCTCGGGCGCGACCCCGAAGATGTGCGCGCCGACAAACCGGTGCAGGTCCTCGCCCGAGCGGAATGCCTCGATCAGGCCTTCGTCTCCGGACAGGTGGGCCATGATGCGCATTTCGATCTGCGAATAGTCGGCGGTCAGAAGCAGCTCGTAGCCCTCGCCGACGACGAACGCTTCCCGGATGCGCCGGCCGGCCTCCGACCGGACCGGGATGTTCTGCAGGTTCGGGTTGATGGAGGACAGCCTGCCGGTGGCGGCCACCGTCTGCGCGTAGGTGGTGTGGATCCGCCCATCATCCGCCACGGTCTTGCGGAGGCCTTCCACCGTCTGCCGCAGCTTTGAAGCATCGCGATAGGCCAGCAACTGGACCAGGAATTCGTTGCCCGTCTTGGCGAACAGGTCGTTGAGCGCATCGGCGTCGGTCGAATAACCAGTCTTGATCTTCTTGGTCTTCGGCAGCCCCAGCTCCTCGAACAACACCGTCTGCAACTGCTTGGGCGAGCCCAGGTTGATTTCCTTGCCGATGATGCCGAAGGCCGCCGAGCTGGCGGCGTCGATGGTCACGGTGAAGTCGTCCACCAGCCGGTCCAGCGCGCCGGCGTCCACGGCAATGCCGTCCAATTCCATCCGCGCCAATACCAGCGACAGGGGCAGGTCAAGCCCGCCCAGCAGCTGGTTGGCGCCGCGGTCCACCAGTTGTCCGGCGAAGTGTTCGCTCAGCTGCAGCGCGGCGAATGCCTGCACGACGGCCGGTCCGGCCTTGTCATCCTCGGACAGGCCGAGCTCCAACTGTCCATTCGCCGCGGCTTCGGGGGCCGCCACGGACATCTTCAGGTGGTACTGGGCCAGGTCCGCCAGTTCGTAGCTGCGCCGGTCCGGCTGGATGAGATACGCCGAAATCGCGGTGTCGTCGACGACGCCCAGCAGCTCGAACCCACGCCGCGAGAGAACTTTGTAGGCGTACTTGAAGTCGTGGACGACCTTCGGCGCGTCAAGGTCGGACAGCCAGTGTGCCAGCAACTGCTCGGCGTCGGCGTCCAGCGAAGTCAGCGGCACGTAGGCGGCCTGGGCGTGGGCCACCAGGGCCAGCCCGACGGCGTCGTCCCCGCCTTCCGCGGTTTCGGCCACCAATTGCAGGGCAACGTTGTGCTGGTTGGTCTCCTCCAGCCATTCCTTCAGGGCGGCCGCATCGGTGACCACCGTGTGGGCGGGGGCATTGACCTCCGTCTCGCGGACGGCGTCCTCCTCGCCGAAAAGGTCGAAGAGCCGCTTGCGCAGGGTGTTGAACTGGAGCGCATCGAAGAGTTCCTCGATGGCGGTCCGGTCGGGGTGCTGCAGCACCATGTGCTCCAGCTTCACGGGCAGGTCCAGGTCCCGGAGCAGGTGGTTCAGCCGGCGGTTGCGCTTGACCGAATCGACATTGGCCCGGAGCGCCTCGCCGACCTTGCCGCCGATCGAATCCAGGTTCTCCAGGATGCCTTCGACGCCGCCGTAGAGGTTGATCCACTTGGCCGCAGTCTTTGGGCCCACGCCGGGGACGCCGGGAAGGTTGTCGGCGGTCTCACCGACGAGCGCCGCGAGATCGGCATACCGCTCCGGCCGGACGAAGTACTTGGCTTCCACCGCGTCGGCGTCCATCGGCGGGATGTCGCTGATGCCCTTCTTCGGGTACAGCACGGTGACTTTGTCCGTGATGAGCTGGAACGCGTCCCGGTCCCCGGACACCACCAGAACCTCCCAGCCGGACTTCTCCGCCCGCTCACTCAGGGTGGCGATGACGTCGTCGGCCTCGTACCCGTCCAAGGTGACGGTGGGGATCTGCATCGCCTCCATCACCTTGACGATCAGGTCCACCTGGCCGTGGAATTCCTCGGGCGTTTTGTTACGGCCGCCCTTGTACTCGGAATACTCCTCGGTGCGGAAGGTGGGAGTGTCCAGGTCAAACGCCACAGCGATGTGGGTCGGTTCGCGCTGCTCGATCATCTTGATCAGCATGGAGGTGAAACCGTAGACGGCATTCGTGTGCTGGCCGGTATCCGTGGAGAAGTTTTCCACCGGCAGGGCGTAGAACGCGCGGAACGCCATCGAGTGGCCATCGATCAGCAGCAGGCGCTTTGGCCCCGACGCTTCGCTCTCCAGGCCGGAAACGGGGGCTCCCTCTGCCTCTACTGTCGCGGTCGCTGCTGCCGGTTTGTTAGTTTCACTCACACCTGCCAGCCTAGTTCCCATGAGCGACAAATTCACACCCGGCGACAGTGCTGCGGGACACTCGCAGGGCGCGCTTCCGGCTACGGCCGCGGCCACGATCGCCGAACTGGTCGACGCCGGTGTCCCGGAACACTTGCACCGGTGGCTGATACACACCGGGGTGGGATCGCTCGTGGTGAAGATGGGCATCGTTTTCAGCGAGATGACCCCGCAGCGCATGGTGGCAACCATGCCGGTGGAAGGAAATACCCAAGTGGCGGGCATCCTTCATGGCGGCGCGCATGTGGTGCTGGCCGAAACACTGGGGTCCTTCGCGGCGTCTTTGCACGCGGGCGCCGGCCGACACGCCGTCGGCATCGAAGTCGGCGCCAGCCATCACCGCTCCGTCTCTTCGGGCCTGGTCACCGGCACTGCGACGGCCATCCAGCTGGGGCGTTCGCTGACCGTGCACGAAGTCGTGATGACCGATGACGCCGGACGGCGCCTCTCCACGGCGCGGATCACCAATTTGATCCGCGACAACGCGTAGGCACCCTTCGAAACCCTGGCCCGCGAGCCCGGAGGCCAGATCGGCGCACTGCTGGGATCGGCGCCAGCGCCACCGCCCTTGCGCTGGTCAGCGCCACTCCCCCTTGCGCTGGCAATTTAGGCGGCCGACGGGGCGAGCTTGTCCCTCGGGATTTTCACTACTGCCCAACCGCCCGCAGTGCAGGCGCTCCGCCGGGCGCCGTCGTCGGCGTCGTCATCGCTGTTCGCCGCGGCAGCGGCCAACGCGCCGTGAATGATTTCTGCGCTCGATGCCAAGGATGGCTGGGCGGTCCCTGCGGCCGACATCACTGTGCCCGCCGGCACCGTCTCGGTTCTGGCCTTATCGGACCCTGACGCCCCGATTGGCGGCGTGCCTGGTAGTGGTGGCGGGGTTGAGGTGTAGGTGTGTCGGGTGGGGGTGGTGGTTTCCACCGTGTGGTGGGGCCCGTCGAGGGTGCGGCTGGACCAGCCTTCGGCTTCCTTTGACTGGTTGCATTGTTCGCACAGCCCCTGGCCGTTGGCCATGGTCGTTTCACCGCCTTGCGTCCAGGGCACGATGTGGTCGATGTGCCGGATCGCGGCGTCGCACCAGGGCCTTGCGCAGACGGCGTCGCGGGCGTGGATCATCCGGCGCATCCCGGCGGGGAATCGCCGTGCGGCCGAGTCCATCCCCAGCAGCTGCCCGGTCCCCGGGGCGGTGTAGAGGCGGCGGACCCAGATCTCTTCCACGGTGGCCTGTTTCAATACCTTGGTGCGTTGGGCCTGCTCGCGGGCGGTCTTCCACCCCGGCTCGGTCCCGGCCGGCGGCGCCTGCTGCCCCGCCCCGCCCGGCGGGCTGCCATCGGCTGCCGGCGGTTGCGGCGGGCGGGTGAGGTTGCGGGCGTAACCGGCCGGGACGATGCCGTGCCCGGTCAGCCAAGCCGGCTCGGCCTCGCCCCGCAGCAGGGCACGGTCGGTCATCACCAACTGGATTTCCAGCCGGGCCGGGTCGGCGGTGCTGCGGCCGGTGACGCGTTCGAACACGGTATCGGCCATCATCTGGCCCCGCGACCGGGCGTCCCCGCTGCTGCGCAGCCGGTCCGCTTCCTTGTGCAGGGCGGCCATCACCGCCACCCCCTGGACCACCGGAAGCAGGGTCCGGACCGAGACCATCGTGTCCGGCTCGGGCCGGGAAGACACATGCCGGTCCGCTTCGGCCTTCGCCGCCCGCTCCACCACCGAGCGGGGATCGAGCCGGTAGGCCAGGCGCTTGGCTTCGGCCCGCAGCGCCCGGTTCCCGAGCCCGTGCAACCGGTCCCGGTTCCCGGCCAGTTCCCGGTCCACCCGGGCCCGGTGCTCCGGGGACAGGCAGCCGGTCTCCTGGGCCAGGATCTCGGCCCGGTATTCGTTCAGGTCCCCCGCGGCGAGGGCGGCCAGGGTGTGCGGCATCTGCCCCACCAGGGTCCGGGAGAGGTTCAGCAGGACCGCGGCACGGTGCGGGGACTCGCGCCGAGCCAACCCGATCTGGGCGGCCACCCCGGCGCCCTGCCGGTCTTTCGGGACCCCGGCGCAGGCACGGCGGGCACGCACCGACTCCTCCAACGCGACCTGCACCCGGGCCTGCGCGGCCGCCGCGGCAGCCTTCAAACCCTCCAACGCCGTAAGCTCCTCCACCAACTCACGCTCCGACGCACCCACGTCGATGCCCTCAAGGGCAACGGCCGCAGCCCAAACACCGGCAGAATCCAGCGGAGCTGCCACCGGCCCGGCGCCCCGCAACAAGCCCCTGCCTGCAGGTGATACCGGCGCAAGCACTGCTGCGGCGGGAGGATCGGGTACGGCCGGATCAAACATCTCAGCGTCTCAATCTTCAGCATGCGTAATGCATGGCCTCGACTACGAACGGTCACGAACCCTGCACGGATCCGCAGACGCCGCCGGCAAACCCACAACCCGGCGGCCAACGATGGTGCACAACTGCTACTGAAAACAGGCTATCGGCCGCCACTGACAGTTTCGGGCGATGCAGAAATTCCCCGCCGAAAGCCGCGGATGAATGGTATCGGGCCGTGAGTCTGGATAGTCGAGCAGGGACACAGGCGGTGCAGGGACGCCGGAGGACGACATGGGGGAAGGCGGAGGCCCTAGCGTCCTTGGTCAACATTGGAAGACTGAAGGCGGACTGCGGAGGCTGAAGGACAAAGCGGCGCAAGGCGCACCGCTGGGCTGGAGGGCCGTAGTCGTGGTCGCAGCAGGACCGCGCGGGGGAACCGCGCAGGCGCGAGGCTAGACCGCCACCGGATTGAGGTCGTAGTGCATCTCTACCAAGTCGCCCAAGGTGCGGCTGCCGCGAAGCCGGGCCGGCGCCGTCGTGCTGGGGACTGGGAGCAGCGGTTGTCCGCCGCCCAGCACAACCGGTACCAACGTCAGGATGAGTTCGTCCAGCAGGCCGGCCGACGCATACTGCGCGGCAAGTTGACCGCCGCCGACCAGCCACACGTCTTTCTCGCCGGCATCGGCGCAGATGTCGTCGTGGAAGATACCCACGTCACCTCGCACAAACGTGATGTCTGCTCCGGGGATGCCTGGCAGTTCGTGATGCGTGAAAACCCAGGTGGGTGTTGAGCCGTAGGGCCATGCCTCCGGTGCCTCTTCCAGCACGAACTTGTACGTCTCTGAGCCCATGACGATGGACCCAATGCGCTGCATGAAGGTTTCGAAGCTGTCCTGAACGCCATCGGCGTCGTTGAACTGCGTGAGCCAGTCGAGCTTGTTGCTGCGGTCGGCGATATACCCATCCACCGAGCTGCCGACGTAGTAGATAGTCCGGGCCATGGGGCCCATGCTAGCCAGCGGGTCGAACCAGCGGAAGCGTGGCATGCGGCCCGCGGGAGATGCGGCGTAGTCGGACCGCATGCGCCCCGCGGGAGTGCGGGGGTTGTCCGCCCGCGGCCGCCGCAGTACAACGGTGGGATGGATGGGAAGACGTCGGCGTGGATCACCGCTTACCGGCAGGCGTGGGAGACCAATGACCCGGATCAGATCGGAGCCCTGTTTACCGACGACGCCGAGTACCGGCCGGAGCCGTGGACGGACCCGTGGCGCGGTCGGGACAGCATCGTCCAGCAGTGGCTGGCCCGCAAGGACGAGCCCGGCGCGGCGACCTTCGAGTGGCACGAAGTCGCCGTGACCGACGACGTCTCCGTGGTGGAGGGAACGACTGCCTACCGGGACGGACGCACCTACAGCAATTTGTGGGTGATCCGGTTGAACGGCGAAGGCCGGGCAACCCACTTCACGGAGTGGTGGATGGACCAGTCGGTCCCTTCCTGAGACCAACGCCCGCACAGGATGCTCCGCTCATGCATCAACCGCGCCCGTGGCCGTAAGCTCGGGGAATGGTGAGATACTTCGACGTACACCCCCAGGATCCCCAGCCGCGGTCGATCGGCCAGATTGTTGACCTCGTCCGGTCGGACGCGCTGATCGTGTACCCGACCGACTCTTGTTATGCCTTCGGTGCGCAGCTGGGCAACAAGGACGCCCTGGAACGGATCCGGACCATTCGCCGGCTCGACAACAAGCACCACTTCACCTTGGTCTGCAAGGACTTTGCCCAGCTGGGCCAGTTCGTGCACGTCGACAACAAGGTTTTCCGCAGCATCAAGGCCGTGACGCCGGGAAGCTACACCTTCATTCTGCCGGCCACCGCGGAGGTTCCCCGCCGGCTAATGCATCCGAAGAAGAAGACCGTGGGCGTCCGCATTCCGGCGAACAACGTCGCGCAGGCAATCCTGGCGGAACTGGGCGAGCCGCTGCTCTCCAGCACACTGCTGCTGCCGGACGAGGAGGAACCGCTGACCCAGGGCTGGGAAATCAAGGACCGGCTCGACCATGTGGTGGACGCCGTGGTGGATGGCGGCGACTGCGGGTCCGAGCCCTCCACGGTCGTCGACTTTTCCGGCGGCACTGCCGAAGTGGTCCGTTACGGGGCCGGGGACCCGTCCCGGTTCGAATAGGGGCCAGGGGCGGCGGTCGCCCAGGGCGGTATCCGTCAGGTTGGCGGGCCGCTAGTCCTTCTTGCGCGCCCGGCTGGGCTGCACCCGCGGCGGCTCGCCCGGCATCTTCGGATAGTCGGGCGGGAAGGGCATCTCCCCCAGGCCGGCGGCGAGGTCGCGTTCCCACCACTGGAGCAGGACGTCGATCTTGCCCGGCTCATCATGCATGCGGGACCACGGGTCGCCGGTAGTCTTCAGCCTGTCCGGAACCGTGGCGATCGTGAAGTTCTTCGGGTCGGCCGTTTCGAGTTCGTCCCATGCGATGGGGCAGGACACCGCCGCGTTCGGCAGGGCCCGCGGGCTGTAGGCACCCGCCATGGTCCGGTCGCGGTTGGCCTGGTTGAAGTCCACGAAGATCCGCTCCCCGCGCTCCTCCTTCCACCACGACGTCGTCACTTGTTTCGGCATCCGCCGCTCGATCTCCCGCGCCGCGGCGATGACGGCGTGGCGCACGTCCAGGAATTCGTGCGTCGGCTCGATCGGCGCGAACATGTGCAGCCCGCGGTTTCCGGAGGTCTTGATGAACGCGTTGAGTCCGGCCTCCGCCAGCACCGACCGCAGTTCGATCGCCACCGGGATGGCGTCGTCGAACGAGGTCCCCGGCTGCGGGTCCAGGTCGATGCGAAGCTGGTCCGGGTTGTCGGAGTTCCCCGCGCGCGAGGGCCACGGGTGGAACACCACGGTGTTCATCTGCACCGCCCACACCGCCGCGGCGGGCTCGTCGAGGACCAGTTGCGGGTGCGACCGGGCGCTCGGATACACCACCATCACCGACCGCACGAAGTCAGGCGCACCCTTGGGCGGATTCTTCGAGAAGAACTGCTCGCCGTCGACCCCGTTCGAGAACCGTTGCAAGGACACCGGCCGGTCGCCGTTGGCGCGGACGAAGGCCTCGCCAACCTCCGCGATGTAGCGCGCCAGATCCAGTTTGGTGATCCCGAGTTCGGGCCACATCACCCGGCTCGGGCTGGAAATGCGCACCTCGCGCTCGCCGTGCGGTCCGTCGACCGTCAGCGTTGTCTGTTCGCTGGCCATGGGAACACCTAAACACACACACTCGCTTCTGGCGAGGGCATGATGGGAGCATGCCTATCACCGAGTCCCCCGTGACCATCGACGTCGGCAACACCACCGTCTCCGGTGTCTACGCCCGCCCCGAGTCCCCCTTCGCTTCGCTGGTGGTGGCCCACGGGGCCGGCGCGGGCATGGACCACCCGTTCCTGTCCGGTTTCACCCGCGCCTTGAACGACGACGGCGTAGCCACCTTGCGCTTCAACTTCCCCTACCGGGAGGCCGGCAGAAAGTTTCCGGACCGCCCGCCGGCTGCCATCGTGGCGTGGCGTTCGGCCATGCGGGAAGCGGCAGCGCGGTCCGAAGGTGAACCGCTGTGGGCGGCCGGCAAATCCTTCGGCGGCCGCATGGCGTCGATGGCCGTGGCGGAGGGAATGCCGGCCGCCGGCCTGGTGTACCTCGGCTATCCGTTGCACCCGCCGGGGAAACCGGACAGGCTGCGCGACGAGCACCTGTATGGCCTCACGCTGCCCATGCTGTTCCTGCAGGGCACCCGCGATACCTTCGCAACCCCGGAACTGCTCGAGTCCGTCGTCGCACGCATCGGCCCGAATGCCGTGCTCGCCTGGCAGGAAGGCGGCGACCATTCCTTCGACGTCAAGGGCGGGAGAAGAGGGGCGGCGGAGATTGGGGCATCGCTCGCCGGCCCTGCTGCCGAATTCCTCCGCTCGAGGGTCAGCGGCGCCTGACCGCCGGCCGGCTGCCGGCCAGTGCCCGACGATGGAGTCGAGGGCCCGCGGCGCCTGCCGCCGGCCGGCTGCCGGCTACTGCTCGACGATCGAGTCGATGGTCCGCGGGGAGGTGATGGGATCGGCGTGACGGTGGATGATCTTCCAGGTGCTGTCCTCCAGCCGGAATATCGTCGTGACCCGCAGCGAGATCGGGGACGGCGCATCGGACACGCTGACCTTCACCCGGGTCCGCTCGATTTCGACGATGTAGGCCAGATCGGTCGCGACGTAGGTCGAAATCCGTTCAAACCGGATCGGCTCGCCCTCCCTGAAATGCGATACCGCCCGGTCCATGGCCGCCTCGACCTCCGCCCAGCCACGGGCAGGCGGCCCCAACGGATTGGCAAGCGTGACCTCCTCCTGCCGCGAAAACAGGTCCTTCGCCAAAGCGGGGATTCCCTGGACGAACGCGTCCAGCGCTCGGTGATACCGCTCGGCAACAAGTTCGAGATCGGGCCCTGGCATGATTCCTCCAGCCGCTGCCTCCCGCCGGGGCCGTGCGGCCGGGGCGCGAATACAGCCATGCTCCCACCGGCATCCGGGGATGTCCATGACCGGTGTCGGCCCAGGGCCAGGCTCCTTCACGGGGCCGGCCGGCGGGACTACGATGGCCGGGCCGGCGACCGCACGCCGGGACTACGATGGTCGGACAAGGGGCCCCCACGCCTTCAGCTGCGGGGTCGGTGCCGGAAGGGGCCGCGTCCGATGAACGAGCAACCCGGCGGTTTCGTGCTGGAGCTGAAGGTGGTCTTGGCCGCGCCGTGCGACCAGGTTTTTCGCATGCTGACGGAGGCGGATGAGTTGGCCACATGGTGGGGTCCCGAAGGTTTCACAACACCCGACGCCGTGCTCGACGCCAGGCCGGGCGGCACCTACCGGCTGACGATGAAACCGCCCGACGGCCCGCCCTTCCACCTCGCCGGTGAGTTTCTCGAATTCTTCCCTCCGCGCCGCCTCGCCTACACCTTCCGGTGGGAGGAGCCCGCGCCCGATGACCGCGAAACCGTCGTCATGCTCTCCCTCAAACCCTCGGAGGACGGCACCCGCCTCGCCCTCCGGCAGGGCGGGTTCGCCACCGAGGAACGTCTCGGCCTGCACCGGGCCGGCTGGACGGACGCCCTGGGGAAACTCGCCCGCGTCCTCCGCTCCGGCGGGTGACCGGACCCGTCCCGGCCGATAGCCTTACCGCTGCCCGACCCCCGTCGCCGCTGTCGAAGGCACCGGGTCGTGCCTCAGGTAGGCCCGCCGGAAACGCCCGGTGCCGCCGGTCAGCGCACGAAGGTCGACGGCGTAGCGCAGCAATTCGTGGTCCGGGACTTCGGCGCTGATTTCGGTGAGGTCCCCGCCGGCCGAATCCGACCCGGTCAGGCGTCCGCGTCGGGCGGACAAGTCGCTCATTACCGACCCTACGTAGTCGTCGGGCACCGTGATCGTCACGGAGGAGATTGGCTCCAGCAACTGGATCCGCGCCGCCGCAGCGGCTTCCCGCAAGGCCAGGGCACCCGCGGATTGGAAGGCCGCGTCGGAGGAGTCGACGCTGTGGGTCTTGCCGCCGACCAGTGTCACGCGGATGTCGACGACGGGGAATCCGGCGGAGACGCCTTTTTCCATCTGCGCCCGGACACCCTTTTCGACGGACGCGATGTACGGCCCCGGGATGATGCCGCCGACGATCTTGTCCACGAATTCAAACCCGGCGCCCCGCGCGAGCGGTTCCACCTCGATCTCGCAGATGGCGAATTGGCCGTGCCCGCCGGACTGCTTGACGTAGCGTCCGCGTCCGGTGGCCCCTGTCGCGAACGTTTCGCGCAGGGGCGTGACGACGTCGACGGTTTGCACATTCACGCCCTGCCCGCGCAGCCGGTCGAGCACCACCTCGGCGTGCGATTCGCCCATGCACCACAGGATGAGTTGGTGGGTCTCAGTGTGCCGCTCCACCCGCAGGGTCGGGTCGCCCGCGGCCACCTTGGCCAGGCTTTTCGCCAGGGCGGCCTCGTCGTTGCGCGTGGCCGCCTCCACCGCGACAGGCAACAGCGGTTCCGGCATCTCCCAGGGTTGGATGAGCATCGGCAGCTCCCGCGACGACACCGTGTCGCCGGTCTCGGCCGTGCCGATCTTCGTCAACGCGCAGATGTCGCCGGCGATGCACAGGGACACCGACCGCAGGGTCGAGGCGAGCGGGGCGTGCAGATGCGTGACCCGTTCGTCGCTGTCGTGGTCGGCGTGGCCCCGGTCGGCGAGCCCGTGCCCGGACACGTGGATGGCGGAGTCGTCCCGCAGGGTGCCCGAAAAGATCCGGACCAGGGAGACCCGGCCCAAAAACGGGTCCGTGGTCGTGCGGATCACTTCGCCGGCGAGCGGTCCGTCGGGGTCGCAGCGCAGCGGGGTGCTGCGCGAACCGTAGAGTCCCGTCGCCGCCGGCATCGGGCGCTCGAGCGGGGACGGGAATGCCCGCTGGAGCATGTCCAGCAGCTCCGGGATGCCCAGCCCGGTTTCCGAGGAGGTGGCCAGCACCGGGTAGAAGGATCCGCGCGCGACGGCGGTCTCCAGGTCGGAGAACAGCACATCGAGGCCGATTTCCTCGCCGCCGAGATAACGGTCCATCAGGGACTCGTCCTCGCTCTCGGCGATGATGCCTTCGATCAGGGCGCTGCGGGCCTCCTCGGCTCCCGCGAGCTCCCCGGCGCCCGCGGGACGGACATCGGGCTTTCGTTCCCCGGCACTGTAGTCCGATACGGTGCCGGACAGCAGTGCGTGCAGCCCCGTCAGGTCCGCCCCGCTCCGCACCGGCAGGTACAGCGGCTGTACGGACTCGCCGAAGGCGCGGCGGCAGCCGGCCAGCGCCGCTTCGAAGTCGGCCCGCGGGTGGTCCAGCCGGCTGATGGCCACCGCCCTCGGCATCCCGACGCTCTCGCATTCGCCCCACAGCGCGGTGGTCGCGGCATCGATCCCGTCCACGGCGGACACGACGAACAGGGCGGCGTCGGCGGCACGAAGACCGGCCCGCAGCTCGCCAGTGAAGTCCGAATAGCCCGGAGTGTCCAAGAGGTTGATTTTGACGTCGTCGAACATCACGGGGAGGACGGAGAGCACGACGGAACGCTGCTGGCGGATCTCGGAAGGATCCGAGTCGCTGACGGTGGTGCCGTCGACGATCGAACCCATCCGGTTCGTGGCCCCCGCCGCCAGCAACAGGGCCTCCGCGAGCATCGTCTTCCCGGCACCGGAGTGGCCCACCAGCACCACGTTGCGGATCTGCTCCGGCCGGGACACCGTTGCCGCGGCGGAGACCTCCGCCCGGCGCGGATCCGCGCTCCGTCCAGAACCCTTCGCCAACCCGTTGGCCGATTTCCCCGACATGAGCGCCTCCTGGCGTCGTAGGCATCGTCGTCCTGCGCACTCACCTGCTGTTAACAGATTCGACACCCGGAAGGGGCGCAGCGGCAAGGGCGTGGCCGTATCCCTGCGCAAACAAGACCAGGCCGGGCTGCCGCGCAGCTGGTCTGGTTGGGACATCCGATCGTTGCTAGCGTGGCGGAATGAACCCGTCGAAGGCCCCAGCCGAGATCCTTAACATTGCCGGCAGCGAGGTTCGCATCTCGAGTCCGGACAAGGTGGTGTTCCCACAACCCGGGCTGACGAAGCTCGACCTGGTTCGCTACTACCTTGCCGTCGCGGATGGTGCACTGCGCGGCGCCGGCGGCCGCCCAATGGTGCTCAAGCGCTTCCCGAAGGGCATCGATGCTGAGCCATTCTTTCAGAAGCGCGTGCCTGAAAACCACCCTGACTTCATCCACACGACAACGCTGCACTATGCGTCGGGGACATCAGCCGAAGAGGCCGTCCTTAGGGATGCTGCGGGCTTAGCGTGGGTCGTGAATCTTGGATGCCTGGACCTCAACCCGCACCCCGTGCGCGCCGAGGACCTCGAGCACCCCGACGAGCTGCGGGTCGACCTCGATCCGATGCCGGGAGTCGACTGGTCGCAGCTCGTCGACGTCGCCTGCGTCGCACGGGAAGTGCTCAACGACGTGGGACTGGTGGGTTGGCCGAAGACGAGTGGGTCGCGGGGACTCCACATCCTTGTGCGCATCGCGCCTCAATGGTCGTACCGCCACGTGCGGCTCGCCGCAGAGACCCTCGCTCGCGAGGTCGAGAACCGCGCTCCCGGCCTCGCCACCGCACGGTGGTGGAAGGAGGAGCGCGGCGAGAGTGTGTTCGTCGACTACAACCAGAACGCCAAAGACCGCACCGTGGCTTCCGCGTACTCGATCCGGCCCCTGCCCGACGCCCGGGTTTCGACGCCGCTCACATGGGACGAGGTCACCTCCGCCCGACCGGAACAGTTCACTGTGCGCTCGGTGCTCGAGCGCTTCGCCGACGTGGGCGACCCTCACGCCGGCATCGATGACGCGGTCGGCACCCTCGACGGGCTCCTCGCCTTGGCGGCCGAGCTCGGCCCCGCCGAGAAACCGCCGGGCGGCGGCGACGGCTCCGGCCGCCGGAAGTCGATGATGCCGCTCATTGAAGTGGCCCGAACCAAGACCAAGCCCGAGGCGTACGCGGCGCTCGATGAGTGGAAGACTCGGCATGCGGACGTCGTCCCGGCCCTGCAACCGGCTGATGTGCTCGTCGACGGAATGCGCGGATCAAGCTCGCTCTGGTACAGGGTGCGAGTGAACTTGCAGCACGTCCCCGTAACGAAGCGGCCGCCGCAGGAGGAGCTCATCAGCGACTACGACCCATGGGCCGGCAAGGACTGGCCGGGGCGCCCGGGGTCCTAACCCACCGACCAAAAACCGGAAGCGCACAAAGCCAACGGAACAGCCGGTGTCTGCAACCCCCGAAGGGGCCCACAAGTCAATATTTGTCCACTACCAGAGACCTACATGCCTCCGCACAGTAAAAACGTGCCCGAGGTGGGATTCGAACCCACACGAGTTTCCCCGCCGCATTTTGAGTGCGGTGCGTCTGCCGTTCCGCCACTCGGGCCGGCACCGGTTGCAAAGCCGGCTTCCAAACTGTGAAAACCGTCATGCTGCCCGGTGCGCGAATCTACTCTACATGCCGATAGGCTATTTCACGGAACCGACGCCATGCCAATGGCAACGCAACACTCTAGGAGCGCCAGTGTCTGAACAAACCGAGTCTGTCCCCGCTCGCCGCGTCGTCGTCGCGGAGGACGAGACACTGATCCGCCTGGATATCGTCGAAATTTTGAGGGGCGAGGGCTATGACGTCGTTGGCGAAGCCGACAACGGCGAAAAGGCCGTGGAACTCGCCCAGGAACTGAAGCCGGACCTGGTCCTCATGGATGTGAAGATGCCTGTGATGGACGGCATCTCGGCCGCGGAGCAGATCGTCAAGGCACGCATCGCCCCGGTGGTGCTGCTGACCGCGTTCAGCCAGAAAGAGCTGGTGGAGCGCGCCCGCGACGCCGGTGCCATGGCGTACGTGGTGAAGCCCTTCACGCCGGCGGACCTGATCCCGGCCATCGAGATCGCACTCTCCCGCCACGAAGAGATCGCCGCCCTGGAGTCCGAGGTGTCCGACCTGCAGGAGCAGTTCGAGACCCGGAAGCTGGTGGAGCGGGCCAAGAGCCTGCTCATCACCAAGATGGGCCTGACCGAGCCGGAAGCGTTCCGCTGGATCCAGAAGACGTCGATGGACCGCCGGCTGAGCATGCGCGAAGTCGCCGAGACCATCATCAACCAGGTGAACTAAGGCAACGCGAACGGCCAACCAAGGCTACGGGAACGGCCTCCGGAATGATCCGGAGGCCGTTCTGTTGTCCGTGGACTGCGCCTACGACGTCGGCCAGGGGCCGACCCGCTCGGGCCGGGGGTGCGGCTGGCCGTCCAGCAGTTCACCGGCATCCGCCAGGTCGCCCACCCGGTGCACCTTCAGGGAGTTGGTGGAACCGGCCTTGCCCGGGGGCGAACCGGCGGCGATGACGACCAGGTCATCAATCTCCACCAGCCCGCGCTCGTAGAGGATCCGGTCCACCTGGGCGGTCATATGATCCGTGTGCTCGACGAACTCCACGACCAGCGGCTGGATGCCCCAGGTCAGCGACAGCACGTTCAGGGTGGACTGGAGCGGGGTGAACGCGAAGACCGGCCGCCCCGGGCGCAGCCGGCTGAGCCGGCGGGCCGAGTCGCCCGACTGGGTGAACGTACAGATGTACTTGGCGTCGAGCTGGTCGGCGATCTGCACGGCCGCCCGCGTGATGGCGCCGCCGCGGGTCTTCGGCTGGCTACCCAGCGGCTGGATGCGGTCCAGCCCGTGCTGCTCGGTGGACTCGATGATCCGGGCCATGGTCCGGACCGTCTCCAGCGGGTACTTGCCCACGCTGGTTTCGCCCGAGAGCATGACCGCGTCCGCACCGTCCAGCACGGCGTTGGCGCAGTCCGATGCCTCGGCCCGGGTGGGCCGCGGGTTGTCGATCATCGATTCGAGCACCTGGGTGGCCACGATCACCGGTTTCGCCCAGCGGCGGGCGAGTTCGACGGCGCGCTTCTGGACCAGCGGCACGTCCTCCAGCGGCAACTCCACGCCCAGGTCGCCGCGGGCGATCATGATGGCGTCGAACGCGTCGATGATCTCTTCGATGGCGTCCACGGCCTGCGGCTTCTCGATCTTGGCGATGACCGGGGCGCGGCGTCCCTCCTCGTCCATGATCTCGTGGACCCGCCGGACGTCACCGGCGTTGCGCACGAAGGACAGCGCCACCATGTCGACGCCGGTCTTGAGCGCCCAGCGCAGGTCTTCCTCGTCCTTCTCGCTCAGGGCCGGGACGTTGACCGCGACGCCGGGCAGGTTGATGCCCTTGTTATTGGACACCGCACCCGCCACGGTGACTTCGGTGACCACCTTGACGTCGTCGACCTCGATGGCCTTCAGCGCCACCTTGCCGTCGTCGATCAGCAGGGAGTCGCCCACGTTGACGTCGCCGGGCAGGCCCTTGTGCGTGGTTGAGCATTGCTCGGCGGTTCCCTCCACGTCCTCGGTGGTGATCGTGAAGCGGTCCCCCACCGCGAGGTGGTGGGGGCCGTTCACGAAGCGCCCCAGGCGGATCTTGGGTCCCTGCAGGTCGGCGAAGATGCCCACCGGCTTGGACAGTTCGGCCGACGCCTTGCGCACGTTGTCGTAGGTCTGCTGATGCACGCGGTAGTCGCCGTGGCTCATGTTCATCCGGGCCACGTCCACGCCCGCCTGGAGGACGGCCAAGGTGCTCTCGTAACTGGCGATGGCTGGGCCGAAGGTTGCAACGATTTTTGCGCGTCTCATATACCTACCCTAATCAGAATGCGGCCATCGCGCAGGCGGGCCGCCGCTAGGGCAGCACCGCGATCGCACGGTCTTCCGGGGCCACCGGTGCCGGCAGCCGCGTGGTACCGGTCAACCACCGGTCGACGGCGGCGGCGCAGGCGCGCCCCTCGGCGATCGCCCACACGATCAAGGACTGTCCGCGCCCGGCGTCGCCGGCCACGAAGATGCCCTCGGCGCCGGTCATGTAGCCGCCGTCGCGGCCGACGTTCCCGCGCTCGTCGAAGGACGCGTTGACCTGCGCGTCGATCCCGGCATGCTCCGGACCGGTGAAGCCCAGGGACAGGAACACCAGGTCCGCCGGGATCTCCCGCTCCGTTCCCGGCTTGGGGACCCGCCTGCCGTCCACGAACTCGGTCTCGGCGACCTTCAGTGCGGTGAGCACGCCGTTCTCGCCCACGAACTCCACGGTGGAGGCGAGGTAGGTCCGCTCGCCGCCTTCCTCGTGAGCGCTGGCCACTTCGAACAGCGTGGGGAACGTCGGCCACGGCTGGTGCGAAGCACGCTGGGCCGGCGGCTGCTTGCCGATGGCCAGGGTGGTGACCGAGGCCGCCTGCTGCCGGTGCGCGGTGCCGAGGCAGTCCGCGCCGGTGTCGCCGCCGCCCAGGATCACCACGTGCTTGCCCCGGGCGTCGATCTGGTCCGGGACCGCCTCGCCGGCCACTACCCGGTTGGCCTGCACCAGGTAGTCCATGGCGAAGTGCACGCCGGACAGCCCGCGCCCGGGGATCGGCAGGTCCCGTGGCACGGTGGCACCGGTCGCGATCACCACGGCGTCGTAGCGGCGGCGCAGCTGATCCCAGCTGATGTCCTTGCCCGCCTCGATGCCGGTGCGGAACCGCGTGCCCTCGGCCCGCATCTGCTCCAGCCGGCGGTCCAGGTAGTGCTTCTCCATCTTGAAGTCGGGAATGCCGTAACGCAGCAAACCGCCTACCTTGTCGTCGCGCTCGTACACCGCCACGGTGTGGCCGGCCCGCGTCAGCTGCTGCGCCGTGGCCAGCCCCGCGGGGCCGGACCCGACGATGGCGATCGTGTGACCGGTCAGCCGCTCCGGCGCGTGCGGAGTCACCCAGCCCTGGTCGAAGGCTTCCTCGATGACGGAGACTTCCACCTGCTTGATGGTCACCGCCGGCTGGTTGATGCCCAGCACGCAGGCCGCCTCGCACGGCGCCGGGCACAGCCGGCCGGTGAATTCGGGGAAGTTGTTGGTGGCGTGCAGCCGCTCGATCGCTTCCTGGTCCTTGCCGCGCCAGGTCAGGTCATTCCACTCCGGGATCAGGTTTGCCAGCGGACAGCCCTGGTGGCAGAACGGGATGCCGCAGTCCATGCAGCGGCCGGCCTGGCTGCGGAGCACGCCCTTTTCCTGCGCCTCGTAGACTTCCTTCCAGTCCATGATCCGCACGGGAACAGGACGGCGGGGCTGGGTCTGGCGATCTCGAACTTTCATAAATCCGCGTGGGTCAGCCACCGGTTACCTCCAGGATTCGGGTCCAGACAACGTCGCCGTCGGGGTCGAGCCCTTCGGCTTCGGCGTTCGCCCGGGCTTGCAGCACCGCCGCGTAGTCGCGCGGCAGCACCTTCGTGATGCGGGCCAGGGTCCCTTCGAGGTCCTCGAGCAGGCGCCCGGCGAGCCGGGAACCGGTCTCCTCCGCATGTTTCTTCAAAAGGGTGGCGATGGTCCCTTCGTCCGCCGGGTCCGGGCGCAGCAGCTGCAATTCGCCGGTGCCGGTGCTCTGGGTGTTCAGCATGCCGGGGTCCAGGTCCAGCACGTAGGCCACGCCGCCGGACATGCCGGCGCCGAAATTGCGGCCGGTCCGGCCCAGGACCAGGGCCAGTCCCCCGGTCATGTACTCGCAGCCGTGGTCGCCGATTCCTTCGACGACGGCGGTGGCGCCCGAGTTCCGGACCAGGAACCGCTCGCCCACCTGGCCGCGCAGGAACATCTCGCCGCTGGTGGCGCCGTAACCGATGACGTTGCCCGCAATCACGTTGCGTTCGGACGCGAACGTGTTGGCCCGGTCCGGCCGGACGATAATCCGTCCGCCGGAGAGCCCCTTGCCGACGTAGTCGTTCGAGTCGCCGAGCAGCCGCAGGGTGATGCCGGCGGGCAGGAAGGCGCCCAGCGACTGCCCGGCCTGTCCGGTCAGCGTCACGTCGATGGTGTCGTCCGCCAGGGTTTCGATGCCGAAACGCCTGGTCACTTCGTGGCCGAGCATTGTGCCCACAGCCCGGTCGGTGTTGATCACGTCCAGGCTGATCCGCACCGGTTCGCGGTTGGTCAGCGCGTCCGAGCTCATGGCGATCAGCTGGTTGTCGAAGTGCTTGTCCAGTTCGTGGTTCTGCGTGGTCATGTTGCGCAGCGGGATGTCGGAATCGGTGCCGTAGCCGCGCAGGATCGGTGACAGGTCCAGGCCGTCGGCCTTCCAGTGGTCGAGTGCTTCGCGGGTGTCCAGCAGCTCCGCGTGGCCGATAGCCTCGGCCAGGCTGCGGAAGCCCAGTCCGGCCAGCAGTTCGCGCACTTCCTCCGCAATGAACTCGAAGAAGTTCACCACGAACTCGGGCTTGCCGGTGAACCGGCGGCGGAGTTCCGGGTTCTGCGTGGCAACCCCCACGGGGCAGGTGTCCAAGTGGCAGACGCGCATCATGATGCAGCCGGAGACCACCAGCGGCGCCGTCGCGAAGCCGAACTCCTCGCCGCCCAGCAGCGCCGCGATCACCACGTCGCGGCCGCTCTTCAGTTGCCCGTCCACCTGCACGACCACCCGGTCCCGCAGGCCGTTGAGCATCAGCGTCTGTTGCGTCTCGGCCAGCCCCAGTTCCCAGGGCGCTCCCGCATGTTTGAGCGAGTTCAGCGGGCTCGCCCCGGTGCCGCCGTCATGCCCCGAGACGAGGACGACGTCGGCCTTCGCCTTGGTCACGCCGGCCGCCACGGTGCCGATCCCGACTTCGGACACCAGCTTCACATGCACGCGCGCCGAGGGGTTGGAGCGCTTCAGGTCGTAGATCAGCTGCGCCAGGTCCTCGATCGAGTAGATGTCGTGGTGCGGCGGCGGAGAGATCAGGCCCACGCCCGGTGTCGAATGCCGGGTCCGGGCCACCCACGGGTAGACCTTCTGGCTCATCAGTTGACCGCCCTCGCCGGGCTTGGCTCCCTGGGCCATTTTGATCTGGAGGTCCTCCGCGTTGGTCAGGTACAGGCTGGTGACGCCGAACCGGCCGGAGGCCACCTGCTTGATCGCCGAACGGCGCTCCGGGTCCAGCAGCCGGTCCACGTCCTCGCCGCCCTCGCCGGTATTCGATTTCCCGCCCAGCCGGTTCATGGCGATGGCGAGCGTTTCGTGCGCCTCCTGCGAGATGGAGCCGTAGCTCATGGCCCCCGTGGAGAAACGCTTGACGATGCTGGAGACCGGTTCGACCTCCTCCAGCGGCACGGGCGGGCGGGCGCCGGCCTTGAACTTCAACAGGCCGCGGAGCGTCATCAGGTCCTTCGCCTGGTCGTCCACGCCGCGGGTGTACGCCTTGAACACGTCGTAGCGCCGTTCACGGGTGGCATGCTGCAGCCGGAACACCGTCTCCGGGTTGAACAGGTGCGGCGGTCCTTCGCGGCGCCACTGATACTCGCCGCCGTTCTCGAGCGACCGGTGGGGGTCTTCGATCCCGTCGGCGGGGTAGGCCTGGGCGTGACGCGCCGCGGCCTCGGCGGCGATGACGTCCAGGCCCACGCCGCCGAGCTGCGACTGGGTGCCGGCAAAGTACTGGTCGACCAGGGATTGGGCGAGCCCGATCGCTTCGAACGTCTGGGCACCGCAGTAGGAGGGGACGGTGGAAATGCCCATCTTGGACATAATCTTCAACACGCCCTTGCCCAGGCCCTTGATCAGGTTCTGCACGGCCTGGGCCGCGGTGACGCCCTGGAGGTCGCCGTTGCGCACCAGTTCCTCGCAGCTTTCCATCGCCAGATACGGATTGACGGCGGAAGCGCCGTACCCGATGAGGGCGGCCACGTGGTGAACCTCGCGCACGTCGCCGGCTTCCACCAGCAGCGAGATCTTGGTCCGGTTGGCGCTCTTGAGCAGGTGGTGGTGCACGGCGCTCGTCAGCAGCAGCGACGGGATGGGCGCCCATTGGGCATTCGAGTCCCGGTCCGAGAGCACGATGAACTTCACGCCGCGGTTGACGGCGCCGGAGACCTTTTCGCAGATTTCCTGCAGCCGGGCGGCCAACTCGGCGGCGCCGCCGTCGGGCCGGTAGAGGCCGCTCACCTTCAGCGCGAGGCGGCTGCCCTCCTCGTCTTCCATCGCGGCGATCTTGGCCAGTTCGTCGTTGTTGATCACGGGGAAGTTCAGCGCCACCTGGGTGGTGCGCACCTGGCCGGTCGCCAGCAGGTTGCCGTCGGGGCCGATCGACGAACGCAGCGAGGTCACGAGTTCTTCGCGGATGGCGTCCAGCGGAGGGTTGGTCACCTGGGCGAAGGACTGCACGAAGTAGTCGAACAGCAGCCGGGGGCGCTTGGACAACACCGCGATCGGGGTGTCGGTGCCCATGGCCCCCAGCGGTTCGGCGCCGGTGCGGGCCATTGGGCCCAGCAGGATCCGCAGCTCTTCCTGCGTATAGCCGAAGGTCCGCTGGCGGAGGTTGACCGACGCGGCGGTGTGCACCACGTGCTCGCGTTCCGGCAGGTCTTCCAGCCGGATCATGTTGTCCTTGAGCCATTCGCCCCACGGGTTGGCGGCCGCGACGTCGGCCTTGATCTCCTCGTCCTCGACCAGCCGGCCGGCCTCGGTATCCACCAAAAACATCTTCCCCGGTGAGACCCGGCCCTTCCTGACCACCGTGGCGGGATCGATGTTGACGACCCCGACCTCCGAGGCCAGCACGACCAACCCGTCCTCGGTGACCCAGTAGCGGGCCGGGCGCAGGCCGTTGCGGTCGAGCACGGCCCCAACGAGCCGGCCGTCGGTGAAGGAAACGGCCGCGGGGCCGTCCCACGGCTCCATCAGCATCGAGTGGTACTGGTAGAAGGCACGGCGCTCAGGGTCCATCGTGGCGTGGTTCTCCCACGCCTCCGGAATCATCATCATGATCGCTTGCGTAATCGGGCGGCCCGCGAGCATCAGCAATTCGGCGACTTCGTCAAAGGAGGCGGAGTCGGAGGCGCCGGGCGTGCAAATGGGGAACAGCTCTTCCGGCGTGTCGCCCAGCAGGGGGCCCTTCAGCTGCGACTGGCGGGCCCGCATCCAGTTGCGGTTGCCCTTGACCGTATTGATCTCGCCGTTGTGCGCGATGGTGCGGAACGGCTGGGCCAGCGGCCACGAGGGGAACGTGTTGGTGGAGAAGCGGGAGTGGACGATACCCAGTTTCGTCTTGAAGCGAGGGTCGGAGAGGTCCGGGTAGAAGGGTTCCAGCTGCGCGGTGGTCAGCATTCCCTTGTAGACGATGGTCTTGGACGACAGCGACGGGAAATACACTCCGAACTTGTTTTGGGCGCGCTTGCGGACGCGAAAAACGCGGGCATCCACATCGCTGCTGCCGGCAGCGGCCGGGTCGAGGCCCAGGAACACCTGGGCAAAGTGGGGCATGCAGGACCGCGCCATGGCGCCGACCAGTTCGGCCACCACCGGGACGTCGCGCCAGCCGAGGACTGTGAGGCCTTCGGAGGCGGCGATGGCCTCCACGCCGTCCCGCGCTACCGCCGCCTCAGACTCGTCGCTGGGCAGGAACGCGGTTCCGGCGGCATACCGGCCGGCCGCCGGCAGTTCGAAGCCCACCACCGCGCGGAAGAATTCATCGGGGATCTGGGTGAGCAACCCGGCGCCGTCGCCGGTTCCTTCGTCGGCGCCGACCGCGCCGCGGTGTTCCAGATTGCGCAGCGCCGTCAGCGCCGCGTCGACGATGTGGTGGCCCGGCCCGCCCCGCAGGGTGGCAATCACCGCCAGGCCGCAGGCGTCCTTTTCGTGGGCGGGGTCGTACAGACCGGTGTTTTCCGGGTAGGCGGCGAAACGACTGAACGGCGAGGGCACCGTGGTGTGCCGGCGTTCGTGTCCGCCGCCGAGGCTGCGCGGGGTACTCGACCCCTTGAACGGAGGAGTCATCTGAACTTCCTTCTCCTGGATGTAGGTGAGAAGGGGACGGCGCTGGCCCCGCCCGGGCCCGCTCGAGCAAGCAGGCCCGTGATCCATGGATTCTGTGGCCAGCTCACCCCGCACAGCGCATTCGGTGTCCAGGGGTCGGATGGGGGCCGCCAGGATGAACTGTGCGGTCGATCGGCCACGGCCGCCGGGACCGCACTGGGTGGTGCGCCTGTCCGGCGGAGAATCCACGTCAGTGTGGTCGGTACGCCGCATGCCTGCGCCCGGTTGGTGGTCCGGGAGGTGCGTACTGATGGTTCGGACCGACGGTGAGGGCGGACCGGCCGCGGAGCGAGTCTGTTCTGCGGTAGAGCGACGATAGCACGGCGGGGACCCCGCAACACAGGCTTTTCCGGTTTTTTACCGACCGCTTTTCGGATTGCCGGCGGCAGTCCGGAGCGCACGAAGCCGCCGGAACGTCAGATTGCTGCGTTCCGGCGGCTGCGCGGGGAAGAAACTAGTTCTGGCTGCGGTTGTTGTCCGCCCTGAGCGGGTCGTTCCCGGCCGCGGCATCGGCGGCTTTGGGGGCATTGGCCGCATCGGCGTGCTTGGCAGCATCCGCGGGCCTGGCGGCGGTCTCGGCTGCGGGCTTGGCCGCATCCGCGGGCTTGACGGCGGCCTCAACTGAAGGAGCTTCGTCCGCGGCAGGCTCCCCGGCCTTCTCGTCGGGCGTCCCGGCAGCGGTTTCGGCCTTCTCCCCCGCGATCACGGAGGATCCTGCCCCGCCGGCGCGGGGTCCGCCGTCGTGCTTGGAGGCGTTCTCCTGCCGAGCCGCGGCCTGCCCGGATTCGGCCTTCTCCCCCGCGACTGCCGAGGGCTCGCGGCCCGGCAGGTACAGGGAGTCGGTCTCCGCGGTCCTCGGACGGCGCGCCAGCACGATGAAGATCACGACGGCGGCGACCAGCAGCAGCAGCGACGTCCAGACGTTCAACCGCTGGGTGATGCCGAAGATCGTGATCATTTCGGCATCGTCGATGCGCAGCATTTCGATCCAGACCCGGCCGAGGGTGTAGAACGCGACGTACAGCCAGAACAGCATGCCGCGGCGGAACTTGAAGCGCCGGTCCAGGAGCAGCAGCAGCGCCACGCCCGCCAGGTTCCACAGGGACTCATAGAGGAAGGTGGGGTGGAACAGCGTGCCCGGTTCCGCGTCGGCCGGGAAGTTGGGGTTGTCGGCGTCGATCTCCAGGCCCCAGGGCAGCGTGGTGGGCGCGCCGAAGAGTTCCTGGTTAAACCAGTTGCCCCAGCGGCCGATCGCCTGTGCCAGCAGCACGCCGGGTGCGGCGGCGTCCATGAAGGCCGGCAGCTTGAAGCCGGCCCGGCGGCAGCCGATCCAGGCACCGACCAGGCCCAGTGCCACCGCTCCCCAGATTCCGAGCCCGCCGCGCCAGATCTGCGGGATCAGGCCGAGGTCGCCGTTCGGCCCGAAGTAGGCGTCGGGCGAGGAGAACACGTGGTAGAGACGGCCGCCGACGATGCCGAACGGGATGGCCCAGATGGCCACGTCCCAGATGAATTCTTCCGGCCCGCCGCGGGCCTTCCAACGGCGGTGGGTGAGCCAGATGGCCGCGACGATGCCCAGCAGGATGCACAGCGCGTACGCGTGGATGGTGAGCGGGCCGATGCTGAATCCGGACCAGCCGGGGCTGGGGATGGAGGCCGGTACGGCCGTTGCGATAGTCGTGCTGTACACCAGGTGAGTCCTCTTGGCCGAAAGTTGCGGGTCGGGCGCGGCCCGCGGCAAACCGCTGGCCACTGGTTATTCTGTCAGGCCCGGGCTGTGCCTTCGCTTAGCCGCGCCGCGAGCTTGCCCAGTGCCGGCACACCGGAGTTGCCGAGTTCGGCCACCAGCGCGGTGCCCACGATGGCGCCCTCGGCATACGCGCCGATCTCGCGCACGTGCTCCGGACTGGAGACGCCCAGGCCGACGCAGACCCGTTCGGCTCCGGCCTCGTGCGCCGACCGGACCACGCGCTCGGCGGCGCCGGAAACGCTCTCGCGGGCGCCGGTGACGCCCATGATCGACACCGCGTAGACAAAACCGCGGCTGGCCTTGACCGTCATCGCCATCCGCTCCGGGGAGGACGACGGGGCGACCAGGAACACGCGGTCCAGCCCGTACTTGTCCGAAGCCTCGAACCATTCGGCCGCCTCGTCCGGAATCAGGTCCGGGGTGATCAGCCCGGCGCCGCCGGCCTCGGCCAGCCGGCGGGAGAACTCGTCTACGCCCATCCGCAGCACCGGATTCCAGTACGTCATCACCAGCACGGCGGCGTCGCAGCGGGCGGTGATGCCGGCGACGATGTCGAACACGTGGCTGACCCGGAAGCCGTCCTTCAGCGCCTGCACGGTGGCGGCCTGGATGACGGCGCCGTCCATCACCGGGTCGGAGTACGGGATGCCGATCTCAATGACGTCGACGCCGTTCTCCGCCAGCGCGACGGCGGCGTCGATGGTGGTCTGGACGTCGGGGTAGCCGGCGGGCAGATAGCCGATCAGGGCGGTCCGGCCGTCGGCCAGGGCCCGGTCGATGGCCGCGGCCGATTTGCTGGTGGTGGCGGTATTGTTCACAGCTGCTCTCCTTCGGAGCCGATTTCGGCCTCGGGCGATTCGTCCGGCAGCAGGCCGAACCACTCCGCCGCGGTGGCGACGTCCTTGTCGCCCCGGCCGGAAAGATTCACGACGATGATGACGTCCTGCGGATGATCCTTGCCCTCGGTCAGGCGCTTGCCCACCCGCAGCGCCCCGGCCAGGGCGTGCGACGACTCGATGGCCGGGATGATGCCCTCGGTGCGGCAGAGCAGCCGGAAAGCGTCCATCGCCTCGCTGTCGGTGACCGGCTCGTAGCTGGCCCGGCCGATGTCCGACAGGTAGGAGTGCTCGGGCCCGACACCGGGATAGTCCAGCCCGGCCGAGATCGAATGCGACTCGATGGTCTGGCCGTCTTCGTCCTGCATGAGGTAGGAGCGCGCGCCGTGCAGCACGCCGGGCCGGCCCAGCGTGATGGTTGCGGCATGGCGGCCGGTGTCGACGCCGTCGCCGCCGGCCTCAAAGCCGTACAGCGCGACGTTCCGGTCGTCGAGGAAGCCGTGGAAGATGCCGATGGCGTTCGAGCCGCCCCCGATGCAGGCGCAGACGGCGTCCGGCAGCCGGCCGGTCTGGTCCAGGATCTGCGCGCGGGCTTCCTCGCCGATGACTTCGTGGAAATAGCGGACGAGCGCCGGGAAGGGGTGGGCGCCGGCGGCGGTGCCCAGCAGGTAGTGGGTGTTGTGCACATTGGCCACCCAGTCGCGCAGGGCCTCGTTGATGGCGTCCTTGAGCGTCTGCGACCCGGCGGTGACGGGAACGACGGTGGCTCCGAGCAGCTCCATCCGGGCCACATTGAGGGCCTGCCGGCGGGTGTCTTCGGCGCCCATGTAGACCACGCACTCCATGCCGAGCAGCGCGGCGGCGGTGGCGCTGGCGACGCCGTGCTGGCCGGCACCGGTCTCCGCAATGATCCGGGTCTTGCCCATCCGCTGGGCCAGCAGGGCCTGGCCCAGCACGTTGTTGATCTTGTGGGAGCCGGTATGGTTCAGGTCCTCGCGCTTGAGGAAGATGCGGGCGCCGCCGGCATGCCGGGAGAAGCGCTTGGCTTCGGTCAGCAGCGAGGGCCGGCCCGAATAGTTCTTGTTCAGCTCGGCGACCTGGGCGATGAACTCCGGGTCTGCCTTGGCCTTTTCGAAGGTGTCTTCCAGTTCGTCCAGCGCAGCAATCAGGGATTCCGGCATCCAGCGCCCGCCGAAGGCGCCGAAATAGGGGCCGGGGGCATGGCGGAGGCTGCCGCCGGCCAGGAAGGCATCGGCCGGTTCCTGGGTGTTTCCGGGCTCCGCCGGGGTATCGGGGCTCTGCGTCATGGCCGTCCTGTCTGTTACTGGAGGCAGGACGGCCAGCCGCAACCGGCCCTGCCTGCCCCTGGGGATTCTTAAGTTGTGTGGCGCGCGGGTTCAGCCGCGCGCGGCAATGGCCTCGGCGCCCGCCGCGCCGAATTCGGCCACGGCGGCTTCCGGGTCGCCCGTGATGACCAGCGCCTCGCCCACCAGGACGGCGTCGGCGCCCTGCGTGGCGTAGTCGCGCACGTCGTCCACTCCGCGGACTCCGGATTCGGCCACCACCACGGCGCCGGAGGGGATGCGGCCCGCCAATCCGGTGAACACCGAGCGGTCCACGTCCAGGGTCTTCAGGTTGCGGACGTTCACGCCGATTATGCGTGCGTCCACGGCGACGGCGCGGTCGATTTCTTCGGCGGTATGCGTCTCGACCAGGGCCTCCATGCCCAGTTCGTGGGTCAGTGCCAGCAGGGCCTTCAGCCGCTCGTCGTCCAGTGCGGCGACGATCAGCAGCACCAGGTCGGCGCCGTGGGCGCGTGCCTCGAAGATCTGGTATTCGTCGACGTTGAAGTCCTTGCGCAGCAGCGGAACGTCCACCGCGGCGCGCACCGCGTCGAAGTCGGCCAGCGAGCCGTTGAACCGGCGCTGCTCCGTCAACACGCTGATCACGGCGGCACCGCCGCGTTCGTAACCGGCGGCCAGTTCGGCGGGATCGGCGATGGACGCCAGGTCGCCTTTGGAGGGGCTCTTGCGCTTGACCTCGGCGATCACCTTGAGCGCGGTTCGCGGCGAATCGTTGCCGCCCAGGGCCGCGTAAGCATCACGCGGAGCCGGCGCGGCCGCGGCCAGCCGCTGGATCTGCGCCAACGGAACCTGGGCGCGCCGGGACTCGAGGTCTTCGCGGACTCCAACGATGATGTCGTCGAGAACGGTCACGTTCAGTGTCCGCTGCCCTGGATCTTGCTGCCGTCCACGCCGTAGCCGACCTTCTTCATGATCCAGCCGACGATCAGGCCAATGAACATGATTGCCACGCCGGCCCAGAAGACCGGGGACGAGGCCATGGCGAAGCCGATGCCTCCCACGATGGAGCCCAAGATCATGATGAGCACGCAGGTCCAGGCGGCGGGGCTGTTGCCGTGGCCGATGACCTCGTCGTGGATGCTGCCTGCCGGATCCGTCTTCATCGCGGTTTCGGTGGCGGTGGCCTGGTTGCCCATGGTGTATCTCCCTCTAAAAACGGTTCTGCTACTTCATTCTGCCATTGTTTGCGGGCCCGGCAGGCCAGTGTGACACGGCTGCCGGCGGCCCCGCTGCCTTGGTGCCGGGCGGCCGGCGGTTCAGTCGGTCGGGTCGTTGCCCCGGCTGAGCTGGTCCCAGCTGTCGATTTCATCCACGCTGCCGGCCCGGTCGGACGGCATGCCGTCGGCCTGCCGCTCGGTTGCCGGCACGTACTTCTTCGACGCGGCCCAGGAACGCCCGGCCGCCAGCAGCCAGACGGCCGTCAGCAACAGCAGGACACCGGCGGCGGCGCCCAGGTAAGGGAAGACCGTGATGCCGACGGCGGCCTCTCCCCCGATCTGCCCGGTCGCCTCCCCGATGGCCGCCGAAGCGGCCCCGGCCGGGTTGGCGATCACCGTAAGACTGGCGGCCGAGATGCCGATGCCGGCCGCGGCCAGCAGCACGGCGATCACGATGCGGGCGATCCGGCCGGCGATGGAAGCGGCCAAGGCGGCGGCCAGTGCCACCAGCGCCAGGGCCGTCACCGCGGTAGCGGCGTCGCTGCCGGGCACGCTCACGTCGGGGGTCTGCACCCGGGTCCCCGGGAACCGGGCCGTAAGCCAGGTTTGCGTCGTGGTGCCAAAGGCGGCCAGCGACATCACGACGGCGGCGAGCACCACGGTGCCCTTGCGCCGCCAACGCGCGGCGGCAGGCCGTGGCGCCGGTGCCGCGTCCCGGGCCGGGGAGGTGTTCTCTTCGCTCATTGCTGCCCCTTGACCGGTACGTGTGCCGGGTTGGCCGGGTGGAGCCGCGATGCCAGGGTTACTGCCCGCAGCGGCGCCGCCGCCTTGTTCACGGTCTCCAGCGCCTCGGCCTCCGGCTGGGAGTCGGCCACGATCCCGCCGCCGGACTGGACGTAGGCGACGCCGCCGCGCAGCAGCGCCGAGCGGATGGCGATGGCCATGTCCATGTCCCCGGCAAAGTCCAGGTAGCCCACCACGCCGCCGTAGATGCCGCGGCGGTGCGGTTCCAGTTCGTCCAACAGCCTCAGGGCGCGGGGTTTGGGCGCACCGGAGAGCGTGCCCGCCGGGAACGTCGCGGCCAGCACGTCGTAGGCGCTCTTGTCCGGCGACAGCCGGCCGACCACGGTGGAGACCAGATGCATGATGTGGCTGAATTTCTCCACCTCCATGAACTGCGTGACGTCGACGCTGCCGGGCGTGCAGACCTTGGAGATGTCGTTGCGGGCCAGGTCCACGAGCATCAGGTGCTCCGCGCGTTCCTTTTGGTCGGCCAGCAGCTCCTCGGCCAGTTCCTTGTCATGCTCTACGCTGTGCCCGCGGGGCCTGGATCCGGCGATCGGGTGGGTGATGACCTCGTCGCCGGTCAGCGTGACCAGTGCCTCCGGGGAGGACCCCACGATCGAGTAGCCCACGCCGTCGGCGTCTTCCAGGCTGAACAGGTACATGTAGGGGCTGGGGTTCAGGTTCCGCAGCACGCGGTAGACGTCGAGGGCCTCGGCCGAACATTCGGCCTCGAACCGGCGCGAGATCACCACCTGGAACACTTCGCCGTCGACGATTGCTTCCTTGCCGCGGTCCACGGCCGCCAAATACTTCTCCCGGGCCCAGCGGTGGGTCACGCTGTTCATCAGGTCGGCTGTTTCCAGGGCGGCGTCTTCCAGCACCGACACCTGCTGCGCGAGCGGTTCAGCGAGCTGCGCCAGCAGGTGTTTGGCGCGTTTCACGGCGTCCAGCCATGCCTCGTCCACGCGCTCGTCGCGGTTGTCGAAGTTGATGGCGTTGGCGATCAGCGTGACCGTGCCTTCGGCGTTGTCGTGCACGGCGAGGTCGGTGACAAGGTTCATGGCCAGTTCCGGCAGGTTCAGGTCGTCTTCCGGCGGGGACGTCAGCTTCTCCCAGTGCCGCACGGCCTCCCAGCCGACGAATCCCACCAGCCCGGACGTCAGCGGCGGGAGCGAGTCGAACCGTTCGGTCCGCAGCGCCTCCACCGTGCCGCGCAGGGCCTCCACCGGGTTGCCGGTGCGCGGCACGCCCACCGGCGGCTCCCCCAGCCAGTGCGCCTGCCCGTCCCTGGTCGTGAGCGTGGCGCGCGAGTTGGCACCGATGAAGGAATAGCGGGACCAGACTCCGCCGACGGCGGCCGACTCCAACAGGAAGGTTCCCGGCCGGGAATCGGCCAGCCTGCGGTAGATGGAAATGGGAGTCTGGTCATCGGCGAGCACCTTGATGGAGACCGGGATGACCCTGCGGTCGCGGGCAAGCGCGCGGAATTCCTCCAGGCTGGGGCTGATGACGCCAAGGTCCTGCATGCGTTATCTGTCTTTCGCTTCAGTGGCTGATACTGCGGTGGTCAGGGGCCGGTTCAGGTGCCGGATGCTCCTTGGTTGCCGTCCGGTTCGGCGCTGTGGCCGGCGACGGCGTCGAGGCCCCGGCCGTCAAAGCAGGTGCGGGTGCCGGTGTGGCAGGCGGCGCCGACCTGGTCTACCCGGACCAACAGGGCGTCGCCGTCGCAGTCCAGGGCCACCGACTTGACGAACTGCACGTGGCCGGAGGTGTCGCCCTTGCGCCAGTACTCCCGGCGCGAGCGCGAGTAGAAGGTCACGCGGCCGCTGGTCAAGGTGCGGTGCAGCGCCTCGTCGTCCATCCAGCCCAGCATCAGCACCTCGCCGGAGTCGAACTGCTGGACGATCGCGGCGACCAGGCCGGCGGAGTCGCGCTTGAGCCGGTCGGCGACGGCTGGGTCGAGGGCCGTTGCGCCGGCCCCGGACGGCACTGTTGTGGGGGAATCAGACTCGGAAGGCATCCCTACAAGTCTAGTGCCAAGTCCCGGAGGCTCCCGCCCGCGCCGGCGCGGGCGGACGTACACATTTATCGGCCCGCAAGCGCCTCCTTCGTGCTAGGTTCAGAGTGATGCATTACGTAAATCCGTCCCGTGAAGTCCTGGCCGAGACCTTGCTGGCTGCCGGGCCGGATTCACCCACCCTGTGCGAGGGGTGGAAGACCGCAGAACTGGCCGCCCATCTGTACATCCGTGAACATCGAGTGGGTGCCGCCCTCGGCCTGGCCTTCAAGCCGCTGGCCAGGGTTTCGGACGAGGCCACCCGCAAGGTGGCGGACACAGCGCGGGAACCGGCCGGCTACGCCAAGCTGGTGGAAGCCTTCCGCGCCGGCCCGCCGGCCTGGTCCCCGTTCAGGGTGCCGGCCGTGGACACGGTGGCCAACCTGGTGGAATTCTTCGTCCACACCGAAGACATCCGCCGGGCCACCGACCGCTGGGCGCCGCGGGCGCTGGACGAGGACTATTCGGCGGCACTGTGGGACGAACTGGTTAAGCGGGCGGCCTTGCTGTACCGGGGAGTGGACCTGGGCATCGTGCTCGTGCGTCCGGACGGCCCGCGGCACGTGGCCAAGCGGGCACCCGTCTCGGTGGCCATCGGCGGAGAACCGGGCGAACTGCTGATGCATGCGTCCGGCCGGACCAGGCATGCGCTGGTCACCTTCGAGGGCCAGGCCGATGCCGTGGCCCTGCTGGACAGCGCCGAAATCGGCCTCTGACCCTTCCGCTTCCCCGGCTCCGGGACTCACCGGACCGGGTAGCCCGCGTCCCGGATCGCCTGCTTGACCTGCGCGATGGCGTCGTCGGGCCCGAAATGGAAGACCGAGGCTGCCAGCACCGCGTCCGCCCCCGCGGCGACGGCCGGCGGGAAATGCGCGGGCTTGCCGGCGCCGCCAGAAGCAATCAGCGGGACCTTCACCGCCGCCCGTACCGCCCGGATCATCTCCAGGTCGAACCCGTCCTTCGTTCCGTCGGCATCGATGGAGTTGAGCAACAACTCCCCCACTCCCCGGTCGGCTGCCTCGCGGGCCCACTGCACCGCGTCGATCCCCGTGCCCTTGCGGCCGCCGTGCGTGGTGACTTCGAATCCGGAGGCCACCGAGGGGTCATCGGTCCGGCGGGCATCCAGCGAGAGCACCAGCACCTGGGAACCGAAATGGCGGGTAATTTCGTCGATCACATCGGGCCGGGCGACCGCTGCGGTGTTGATGGCGGCCTTGTCGGCCCCGAAGCGCAGCAGTTTGTCGACGTCGGCGACCTCGCGCACGCCGCCGCCCACGGTCAGCGGGATGAAGACTTCCTCCGCGGTGCGGGCCACGACGTCGAACGTCGTCTCGCGGTTGCCGGAGGAGGCGGTGACGTCCAGAAAGGTCAACTCGTCGGCTCCGGCACGGTCGTACCGGTGCGCCAGTTCCACCGGGTCACCGGCGTCGCGCAGGCCTTCGAAATTAATTCCCTTGACCACGCGTCCGGCGTCGACGTCCAGGCAGGGGATCACACGGATGGCAACAGTCATGGCTTACTCCGGGGCAGTCAGATGCGGCAGGCGTGGATGGTGCTGACCAGGATGGCCCGGGCACCGAGATCGTAGAGCTCGTCCATGATGCGGTTGGTCTGGGTGCGACGGACCATCGAGCGCACGGCCACCCAGCCGGTATCGCGCAGCGGCGAGATGGTCGGTGACTCCAGCCCCGGGGTCAGCGCCGCGGCGGCGTCCACGAGGTCCTTGCGGATGTCGTAGTCCATCATGACGTACTCGCGGGCAACAATCACGCCGCGCAGCCGGCGCATCAGCACGTCCAGCCCGTTGGCCGGGGTCTCCCCCGCGCGGCCGATCAGCACGGCCTCGGACTTCAGGATGGGGTCCCCGAAGATTTCCATCCCGGCGGCCCGGAGCGTGTTGCCGGTCTCCACGACGTCTGCAATCGCGTCGGCAACGCCGAGGCGCACGGAGGACTCCACCGCGCCGTCCAGCCGGACGACGGAGGCGTCGATCCCGTGCTCGGCCAGGTAGCTGCGCAGCAGCCCGTCATAGCTGGTGGCCAGGCGCTTGCCGTTCAGTTGCGCGGCACTGGTGAACTCGCCGAGCGGACCGGCGAACCGGAACGTGGACGCCGCGAAGCCGAGGTTCATCAGCTCGACAGCGTCCACCTGTGCGTCCAAAAACAGGTCACGTCCGGTGATCCCGACGTCAAGGGTGCCGGAGCCTACGTAGACGGCGATGTCGCGCGGGCGGAGGAAGAAAAACTCAATGTCGTTGTCGGCATCGGTCATGACCAGTTCGCGGCTGTCGCGGCGCTGGAGGTAGCCGGCCTCGCCCAGCATGGCGGAGGCGGCTTCGGACAGGGAACCTTTGTTGGGAACAGCTACACGCAGCATGTGGGGGTCTTTCTGGGATCGTCTCGGCCGCAGCAGGGCCTCGCAAGTGTGGAATAGGCCTGGGTCTGGGCGGGGCGCCGCGCAGGGGCGGCGTCCCGCTACAGATGCTTGTAGACGTCTTCCAGCCGCAGGCCCTTGGCGATCATCAGGACCTGCAGGTGGTAGAGGAGCTGGGAGATTTCCTCGGCGGCGGCTTCGTCGGATTCGTGTTCGGCTGCCATCCAGACTTCGGCGGCCTCTTCGACGACCTTCTTCCCGATTCCGTGGATGCCGGAATCCAGCTCGGCTACCGTACGGGAGCCCTCCGGGCGCTGCTGCGCCTTTTCGCTCAGTTCCGCAAACAGGGATTCGAAGGATTTCACGCCCTTTAGACTACGTCAGGAGCGCGTGGGGGCGGCAAACCGCCGTTCCCATTGTGACGAATGCCTCCGGCGCCGCGCGGCGATCCGTTTCAGATGCGGCGCCGCGCGACGGTCCGCTTCGGACGCCGCGCCGCGCCGCGGCCCGCCTTAGACGCCGAGGCCTCGGAGCGTGGCCGCGGTCGCCAGTGCGGCGGTCACCGCTTCGTGGCCCTTGTCCTCGCTGGAGCCCGCCAGGCCGGCGCGGTCCAGGCCTTGCTGCTCGGTGTCGCAGGTAAGCACCCCGAATCCCACCGGGGTGCCGGTCTGCACGCTGACGCTGGTCAGGCCCTCGGTGGCGGCCTGGCAGACGTACTCGAAGTGCGGCGTCCCGCCGCGAATCACGACGCCGAGCGCCACCACGGCGTCATAGTGGGGCGCCAGCCGGGCGGCGGCGACGGGCAGCTCGAAAGCCCCGGGCACCCGGACCAGGGCCGGTTCCCCGATGCCCGCCTCGGTTGCCGCCCGCAGCGCGCCGTCGACCAGCCCGTCCATGATCTCGGTGTGCCAACTGGCGGCGACTATGGCGAGCTTTAGCGCGCCGGTCTCCGCCTGCAGGCCGGTGATGTCGATGGTGGGTGCTCCGTGTCCGCTCATGTTCTTCCTTCGTGAAACTCTCGTCGGTGGTTAACTGTGGTTGCCGTGCCGGGCGCAGGCGTCAGCTCTGCTGCACGGGCGTTGTCTGCAGGACGGCCAGCCGGTGGTCCATCCGGTCCCGCTTGGTCTCCAGGTAGCGGCGGTTCTGCTCCCGGAAGGGAACCTCCGCGGCCACCATCTCGACCACATCGATGCCCAGCGCCGCCAGCATGCTGCTCTTGGCAGGATTGTTGCTCAGCAGCCGGATGGCGCCGATGCCCATCGCCCGCAGGATGGCGGCGGCGGCGGAGTAGTCCCGCGCGTCCACGGGCAGGCCCAGCTGCTCGTTGGCCTCCACCGTATCGGCGCCGGCTTCCTGCAGCGCGTAGGCCCGCATCTTGTTGGCCAGCCCGATGCCGCGCCCCTCCTGCCCGCGCAGGTACAGGACCGTCCCGCCGTGCTCTCCGATCATGGCCAGCGCCTGCTCCAATTGCTCGCCGCAGTCGCAGCGGTAGGAGGCGAACACGTCGCCGGTCAGGCATTCGGAGTGCAGCCGGACCAGAGGTTCGGCCGCCGGACTGACCTGCGAGGTGATGCTCAGGTGCTCCACGCCGGTGGCGGCATCGGTCCACGCCTGGGCGGTGAAGCTGCCGAAGGCCGTGGGCAGCTGGACCGCGGGCCCGCACTCGACCGTGGCGGCCGGAGTCTTTTCGCGGATGTCCTTACCGTCCATGGTTCGCCGCCTTCGGCAGGCCGGCGGTGTCCGCGTTCCCGGCCAGGTGGTTCGCGAGGTCCTCGATCGAAACCAGCGGGCAGCCGTGCTCGTCGGCAAAGGCGCGCAGCGCCGGCAGGCGCATCATGTCCCCTTCATCGTGCACCAGTTCCGCGATGACGCCCACCGGCGCACGCCCGCCCAGCCGGCACAGGTCCACGGCGGCTTCGGTGTGTCCGCGCCGCGCGAGCACGCCGCCGTCGACCGCCCGCAGCGGGAAGACATGCCCGGGCCGGGTCAGGTCGGCGGCAGTGCTGTCCGCCGCCGCCAGCACCACGGCGGTGCGCGCACGGTCGGCGGAACTGATGCCGGTGGTCACGCCGTCGGCCGCGTCGCAGGAAACCGTGTAGGCCGTTCCCTTGGCATCCTGGTTGACTTCGACCATAGGCGGCAGCCCCAGTTCGTCGGCCCGCGCCGCCGGCAGTGGCACGCAGATGACGCCCGAGGTATAGCGGATGGTCCAGCCCATCAGTTCGGGGGTCGCGGCGTCGGCGGCGAAGATGATGTCGCCTTCGTTTTCCCGGTCCTCGTCATCAACGACGACGACGGGGCGGCCGGCGGCGACCGCCGCCACAGCGGCTTCGATCGTGTCGAGCGCGATCCGCGGCTCCACCGCGGCGCTCATGCCCTGGCTCCGGTGGTGAAGGCCAGGAGCCGTTCGGCGTACTTGGCGAGGACGTCCACTTCCAGGTTGACGCTGTCGCCGGGTTGTTTCGCGCCCAGGCCGGTGTCGGCCAGCGTGGTGGGAATCAGGCCGACTTCGAAGAACTGCGTCGCGGCACCGGCATCGCTGACGTTCGTGACCGTCAGCGAGACGCCGTCGACGGCGATGGAGCCCTTCTCCGCGATGTAACGGGCCAGCTCCACGGGAACGGTGAAGCGCAGCCGCTCCCAGTCGCCCAGGTCCTCGCGTTCGGCCAGCGTGCCGACACCGTCCACGTGCCCCTGAACCACATGTCCGTCCAGCCGTCCGCCGGCCGGGACGCAGCGTTCCAGGTTGACCGGCTGCCCCGGACGGAGCGAACCGGTGGTGGTGCGTGTGAGGGTCTCCCCCATCACGTCCACGCTGACCCGGCTGCCGTCCAGCGCGACTGCGGTCAGGCACACGCCGTTGACGGCGATCGACCCGCCGAGCCCGAGCCCGGCAGCCGTTTCGGGTGCGGTGAAGGTCAGCACTGCGCTGTCAGTGGCCGGACTCAGGTCCAGCGATTCAACGCGCCCTTGTTCCGCGATGATTCCGGTAAACATTCATTTGCCTTTCTGAGTGCCGTGGGACGGCAGGGGTTCCAGGTGCAGGCGCAGGTCCGCGCCCAGGATTCGGGTGCTGCCGCCGGCCGTGTCCCAACGCCAGCGGCCGGCCTCGGACAGCGTCCCGATGCCGAGGTCGGCCACCGCACGGGTGCCGGCGCCGAGCATCAGGGGTGCCAGGTAGAGCACGAGTTCGTCGACCAGGTCGGCGCGAAGGAAAGCCGAGGCGACGGTCGCTCCGCCCTCGATCATCGCGTGGCCGATGCCGCGCCGTGCCAGTTCGGCCAGGACTTCGGCCGGGTCGTGGGTGGCCAGTTGCAGGAAGCGGCCATCGGTGCCGCGGACCGCGGCGTCTGCCGCGACCTTTCGGCGCCCCATCACCACGCGCAGCGGCTGGCCCGGAGTTTCGTGTCCGGCCCGGTCGCGGGCGGTGAGCCTCGGGTTGTCGGCCGCGATGGTTCCGTTGCCGGCGATGATGGCGTCCGCGCGGGCGCGGATGCCGTGGCTGTCCGCCCGCGCCTCTTCCCCGGTGATCCATTGGCTGGTGCCGTCTGCCGCGGCAATCAGGCCGTCCACGGTCTGCGCGACGTGCAGGGTGGTGAACGGCCGCGCTTCCCGCCGGGCCTCGAACCAGCGATGGTTCAGGTCCAGCGCCTGCTCCCGCAGCAGTCCCGTACGCACGGCGACGCCGGCCTCGGCCAGCCGCTGCGCCCCGCCGGCGGCCGCCTCGGTGGGGTCGGCCGTGGCGTAGACCAGCGAGCCGATGCCCGCGTCCAGGATGGCGCCGGAACAGGGGCCGGTGCGGCCGCGGTGGTTGCACGGCTCCAGGGTCACCAGCATGGTGCAGTCCGCCAGGTCCGCGGCGCGCTCCGGGGACACGTTCGCCAGCGCATCGACTTCGGCGTGGGGTGTGCCGGCGCCCCGGTGGTAACCGATGCTGACCACCTCGCCCCGCGGGTCGATGATGGCGGCGCCCACGAGGGGGTTTGCTCCGCGCACGCCCTGCCGCGCGGCATCCAGCGCAAACTCCATGGCGCGCTGCTCGGCCGGCGCGAAATCCCTGGCCGTGCCGACTGCCGCCTGGCCCATCACGCATGCACCTGCTCGCCGGCCGGGCGCCCGATGCGCGGATCGGGATGCAGGGTTTCGACGCCGGGCTTGGCCTGCGCGTTGGCCCGCCACCAGACGAAGAATCCAACCAGCGTGAAGCCTCCGTAGAAGAGGTACATAAAGGCGCTGGCGTAGTAGCCGGCGCTAAACAGCAGCGGCACGCCCACAATGTCGACCGCCACCCAGATCAGCCAGAACTCGACCCAGCCGCGTGCCATGCCGTAGGTGGCCAGCAATGAACCGACGAAGGTCCAGGCATCGGCCCAGACCGGCTCGTAGGAGCCGAGGGCCGCGAAGACCGGGGTCAGGGCGACGGTGCCCAGGAGCAAGGCGGCGACCAGGCCCAGGCGCGCCTTGCCGCCGGCCCACTGCGGGGTGATGGCGTGGCCCTCGCCGCTGCGTGCGGAGCGCCAACGCCTCCAGCCGTAGACGGCTACGGCGATGAACATGACCTGCCGGCCGGCCTGGCCCAGGAGGTTGGCGGTATTGGCGGAGCCGAAGAGCGACCCGAGGAAAACGGTCAGCAGCAGCACGTTGCCGATGATGCCGACGGGCCAGGCCCACACCTTCCGGCGCATTCCGCCGAGCGCGCTGAGCAGGCCGAAGACGTTGCCCAGAACTTCGCGCAGCAGTAGAGCGCTGCCGGCTACGGGAATCTGGGCTTCAAAGAGCCACCGCAGAAAATCCATGCCGTTCCTTTCGAGCCGCGGCGGCTCCGGGGAACGACAGAGCGGAAGGTCCGGGGTCTCCGGGCCGCGGTCATCGACCGTACCCGGTGGCCCCATGGCTGCCACCTGTACGTGCTTCTCCCATCCAGACTTTAACTGTCGGTACCGGAATTCCACCGGTTCAACCGCTGCGTGAAGTTCCGGGCGGAACTCTCGGCAGCGGGTCGCGGACTATAACCGCCGGTTCGGACTTACACCGACCCCGGAGCACGTTTGTGTTTGCGTAACTATGCTCTCACAACTGCCCCGTGACACCTTCCATTCCCGTCACAACCTGTAACACCGGTCACAGGGGCCTCAGGAATCGGGCTGCCGGCCGGCCGCGGCCCGCAGCGAGGCGATGGCCTGCTCCGGATCGGCCTTGCCGTACACGGCGGATCCGGCCACGAAGACGGTAGCGCCGGCCTCGGCGGCCCGCACGATGGTGTCCTCGGTGACGCCCCCGTCCACCTGGATCGCCACGGGCAGCCCCGAACCCGCCACGGCGCGGGCGGCCTTGCGGATCTTGGGCAGCGTGACGTCCAGGAAAGACTGCCCGCCGAAGCCCGGCTCGACCGTCATGATCAGCAGGAGGTCCATCTCCGGGAGCAAATCCAGATAGGGCTCGACGGCGGTGGCCGGCTTCAGCGCCATGCCCGCCTTGGCCCCGCGGGACCTCAGCTCCCTGGCCAGCCGGACCGGGGCGGCCGCCGCTTCCACATGGAAGGTCACGGATTCGATCCCCGACTCGGCATATGCCGGCGCCCAGCGGTCCGGGTCGGCAATCATCAGGTGCGCGTCCAGGGGCAGGGTGCTGACTTCCCGGATTCGCTGCACCACCGGCAGCCCGATTGTCAGGTTCGGCACGAAATGGTTGTCCATCACGTCCACGTGCACGGCATCGGCGGTACTGATGCGCCGCAGTTCGGCTTCGAGGTTGACGAAATCGGCCGAGAGGATGCTGGGGTTGATGCAGCACTGTGCCATCGGATGCTTGCCTGCCTGTCTGTCTGTGTGTGTCGAGGGATGTGGGAACCGGTGTTGACCTAATTGGTTCGGCGGAGCAGCGCCATGAACATGGCATCGGTGCCGTGCCGGTGCGGCCACAGCTGCGCCGTCGTCCCGCCGGCCCGGCCCACGGCGTCGCCGCCGGGTTGCCCTGCTTCCAAGTGCCCGGGGAGGCTGACCCCGTCGAGGACGGAGGAGGTGTCCAGCAGTTCCACCCCGGGGTTCCGGCGCAGCAGGTCGGCGACCACCGCCGTCGTCTCCGCGGGGTGTGGGGAGCACGTCACGTAGGCGATCAGGCCGCCCGGCTTTGCGGCGGCCACGGCCGCGCCGAGCAGTTCGCGCTGCAGCGGCCCCAACTGCGCCACGTCGGAGGGCTTCCGGCGCCACCGCGACTCAGGGCGGCGGCGCAGAGCCCCCAACCCGGTGCAGGGAGCGTCCACCATGATCCGGTCGAACCGTCCGGCATACAGCTCGCCCACGTCGCGGCCGTCGCCGGTGCGGATCTCCCACACCCCGGCCGGTACCGGCGCCAAGGCCTTCCGGACCAGTTCGGCACGGTGTTCGGCCACCTCGTTGGCCAGCAGCGTGGCGCCCCGCTCGGCGGCCAGCGCGCCCAGCAGGGCGGCCTTGCCGCCGGGGCCGGCGCACAGATCCAGCCAGCGCTCGCCCGGCGTCACCGGCGCGGCGGCGGCCAAGGCCAGCGCTACGAGTTGGGAGCCGGCGTCCTGGACACGGGTGGTTCCGGCCCGCACGCTGGCCAGCCGGCCGAGGTCTCCGCCCGCATACAGGGCGGATCCAGCGACCAGTTCCCCGGGCTCCGCGCCGGCGTCGATCGCCTCGTCCAGCGAGCCCAGCCCGGGCAGCGCCACCAGGTTTACGACCGGCGCTGCGTTGTCGGCCGCCAGCAGGTCTTCCAATTCGTCCACGCGGCGTCCGTGCCCCGCCAGGGACTGCCGCAGGGCCCGCACCACCCATTCCGGATGGCTGTGTTCCAGAGCCGCCGCCTTGACCGGGTCGGTCTCCCCGGCTGTCAGCTCGGCGGTCCAGCCGTGCAGGTCGCGGGCGGTGACCTTGCGGAGGACGGCGTTGATCAGCGAGCCGGGGCCCGCGCCGATCACGGCGCGGGCCAGGCCGACGGTCTGGTCCAGGGCGGCGTGGGCCGGCACCCGCATGGCGAGCAGCTGGTGGGCGCCGAGGCGGAGCGCATCGAGGATCGCGGGGTCCAGCTGGTCCAGCGGCCGGTCCACGCAGCGGGCCAGGATGGCATCGTACGTGCCCAAACCGCGGAGGGCGCCGTAGGCCAGCTCGGTGGCGAAGCCGGCGTCGCGCTTGTCCAGCCGGTGTTTGCGGATGCTCGCAGGCAGCACCAGGTTCGCGTACGCGTCGTCCCGTTCCACCGCGCGGAGCACCTCGAAGGCCGCCAGCCGGGCCGGGTCGGCCGCCCGCGTCCGCTGCGACGGAGCCGACCGGGAGTACTGCCTGGTGCCGCCGCGGTTTCGCTCCCGCCCCGCAGCATCACGGCGGCCGGCCCCCTGGCCGCCGCCGCCTTGGCGTCCGCTGTTCCGGCTGCCTTCATTCCGGCCGCTCATTCGAAGTGCACGTCCTCACGCTGTCCGAGCCCGCGGGCCCAATCTGCTGCATCCATCATTTTCTTGCCCGCCGGCTGGACCCTGTCCAGCTCCACGGCATGGGAACCGGTGCCCACGAGCGCCGAGGCCGACGAGCCGCCGGACAGCCTCACGGCCCCGGGCGGCAGCCCGCGGTGCTCCGGCCGCAGGCGTACCGGGCCCAGCTTGAAGCGCTGCCCGTCGAGCATGGTCCAGGCACCGGGTTCGGGAGTGACGCCGTTGATGCGGCGGCGGATGGCCAGCGCCGGCTGCCGCCAATCAATGTGACCGTCCTCCAGGGACAGCTTGGGCGCGAGGCTGACGTCGCCGGACTGCGCCACCGCCACTGCTGTGCCCGCGCCAACGGCCGCCAGGGTTTGCGACAGCAGCACGGCGCCGCTGTGGGAGAGCCGCTCCAGCACCTCGCCGCTGGTGTCCGCGGGGCGCAACGCCTCGGTCAGGGTGCCGTACACCGGGCCCGTATCCAGCCCCTTCTCCAGTTGGAAGGTGGAGGCGCCGACGACGTCGTCGCCGTTGATGATGGCGTGCTGCACCGGCGCGGCGCCGCGCCACGCGGGCAGGAGTGAGAAGTGCAGGTTGATCCAGCCGTGTTCGGGTATGCCGAGCGCGGCCTCCGGGACGAGGCCGCCGTAGGCCACGATGGCCGCCACATCCGGGGCGGCTGCCCGGATGGCATCGGCCGCGGCCGATCCGATCCGGTTGGCCCGGATCACCGGCACGCCGAGTTCCGCGGCGCGGGCCGCCACCGGCGAGGCGGTCAGGACGCGTTTACGCCCTACCGGCGCGTCCTCCCGGGTGAGCACGGCAACGATCTCGAAGCCATCCCCGACGAGCCGGTCGAGGGAGGGCACGGCCACGCCGGGAGTGCCGGCGAAGAGGACCCGCAAGCGCCTGCCGCCGTCCGTCATGCCAGCGGCTGCCCGAAGGAACCCGTGCCCGCCGGGGCGGGCCCGCGGCTGAAGCCGGAGCCGACGTGGGCCGCGCGCTGGGCCTGGGTCTCGCCGGCCACTCCGTTGTATCCCGCGTTGCGGATGGAGCGCAGCGCGTTCTTCCGGTTCTCGCCGGTGAGGTGGTCGATGTAAAGGATTCCGTCCAGGTGGTCGGCCTCATGCTGGAAACAGCGGGCCAGCATCCCTTCGCCCTCGTACTCGACCGGGTTGCCGTGCAGGTCCTGGCCGGTGACTCGTGTCCAGCGGCGCCGGCGCACCGGGTAGCCGAGCGCGGGGATCGACAGGCATCCTTCGGCGACGTCGTCCTGGAAGTCGTCGCTGAGCTCGAGCACCGGGTTGACCACGTGGCCGCGCCGGCCGTCCACGCGGAAGGTGAAGACGCGCAGGCTCACGCCAACCTGCGGGGCGGCCAGCCCGGCGCCGTCGACGTCCTCCATGGTTTCGTCCATGTCCGCCACCAGCTTGGCCAGCTCCGGCCCGAACGCGGTGACCGTTTCCGCCTTGGTCCGCAGCACGGGGTCGCCGATAATCCGGATGCTCAGGATCGCCATGTAGTTCTTGTCCTCACTGTTGCCGCTTCAGTACGCTGCCGTTGGGTTCCGATCCAGTTTAGTGGGCCTGCTGGACCGCCTGCAGGGCCGCCGCAGGGGGCGGCGCGATCGGCAGCAGCGCCCGGCCCGCCTCGGCTACCTGCAGATGCGTTTCCCACGCCCGACGCAGCGAGCAGAAGCGGTACCAGTGCCATCGAAGCACCTCGGGGTTGGCGCGCATCGGCCGGACTTCCGTCTCACCGATCGCCACGCCCAGCAGCAGCGGATCGTCACCGTGCGCCCACGGCTCCCAGCTCCCCGTCGCGGCGTCGACCAGCGACTCCTGTGCCTTCATGCCGGCCACCAACTGCATGACCACCTTGTCGTTGAGCGCCTTGACCTGACCGTTGCGGTCCGTGCCCTTGGTCTTGAAGTCAATCAGGCAGGTGCGCCCCGCAATCCGGGCCACGAGATCCAGGGTGCCGGCGTATCCGACTTCCTGGTTCCAGACGGTGATCTCCGGGGCTATCGGCTCCACCCCGTAGAGCTGCCACCATTCGTCGAACCTGGCGGCGAAAGCCTCTTCGCCGTTGGCCTTGAGCGCCTCCCGGGCACCCGCAACGTCGTGCTCCCTGTCCAGCGCCCGCAGTGCCACCTGTTCGCAGTAAGCGTGGACGCGGTCCCCGCGCAGCGCGGCGGCATCCCGGTAGCGGTCGGCGGCCAGGGTCGCTTCCTTCGCCAGCGACCGCAGCCGCCCCGGGTCTCCGGCGGCCTCGGCCAGCCTGGCATCGGAGGCCAGGGAGGTGGCTGCCATGTGGGCGAACCAACCGTCCAGCGTGGTCGGCTCCTGCGCGATCACGGTGGTGATGGAGGGAACCGACGGCGGCTCCGAGGTGGAGCGCGCGTACATGCGGCCGTTGGCGGTGGCATGCGCAAGAAGTGGTGCAGTCATAAGGAAATCTTCTCAGGTTCCACTGACCGTTCCGGTCCGCAAGGCACAGGGCCGGCGCGACGGCGGCCGGCCCCGCGCCCGTTAACGAAACATCCCCGGCCAGGCGATGCTGCCTGGCCGGGGATGTTTTCCGTGGTGGGCGATACTGGGTTCGAACCAGTGACCTCTTCGGTGTGAACGAAGCGCGCTACCACTGCGCCAATCGCCCGGGCTTGCTGCCGGATGCGCCGGGCGCTTCCTGCAACGTCTAGAAATGCTAGCCCACCGAGGCGCTGAAACAAAAATCGCCCGGCCACTGCGCCTGGGCAGTTGTTACCTGTGTGGTCTTTGGGGCGGGCGAGGAACGGGACCGCGGGTGGGCCACGGAACGGGTCGGCGGGCCCGCCGCCGCGTCGATAGCCTCCGGGCCGACCGGCCCGCGTCGTTTCACCCGCCACAGCGTCGATTGGACGAAGCGGGAATCGTCCTATAGAGTTTTTACTCGTTGGAAATCACAGCGACGCCGCGAGCCGTTCGATGAAGGATCGCGGAAAAAGTGATGGAAAACTTTTGCGGACGTAGCTCAGCTGGCTAGAGCACCACCTTGCCAAGGTGGATGTCGCGGGTTCGAATCCCGTCGTCCGCTCGCAAGTCACTGTAACGTGCCAGCGTCGCTGGCCGGTCCTAGCGCAACTGCGAATAGGCACGGTGGGGTGGCCGAGAGGCGAGGCAGCGGCCTGCAAAGCCGTATACGCGGGTTCGAATCCCGTCCCCACCTCGTTTGCGGCGACACAGCAAACATCTCGTGAGAGATCACGGGCGATTGGCGCAGCGGTAGCGCGCTTCCCTGACACGGAAGAGGTCACTGGTTCGATCCCAGTATCGCCCACTGGAACGCAGTCCGGAGTGATCCGGAAACCGTTTCGCGCGGACGTAGCTCAGCTGGCTAGAGCACCACCTTGCCAAGGTGGATGTCGCGGGTTCGAATCCCGTCGTCCGCTCTCTTTTTCAGCGTTTTCTCCAGCGGCCCGCCTCGGGCACACCGGGGCGATTGGCGCAGCGGTAGCGCGCTTCCCTGACACGGAAGAGGTCA
>NZ_JBNHHC010000014.1:0-209898 GCF_059091865.1 Arthrobacter sp. B0316-1-20
TAACACCGGCCACTGCACTCGGCAACGTGCTCATGCAGCGACTCCGTGCGGCCGGCCACACTTACCAGGTAACCAAACTCGCCTGAACCCAGATCCTGCAGGTCCCCTGATAACGGGGCAATCATTGACTGGACCAGTCCGACTAGCGGCGCGATGGGATTTCGCCGAGGGAGTATGCCAGGGTCATCTAAAGATCGCGACCAGCGATGCTTCCAAATCGGCTTTCAACTACCCTGGGCCGCCCCGGCGCGCACCTTCACGCGCTGAGTCCAGACCAGCACTCTGCTCCAGGTCGTGGAGCCCTTGAGCAGCCACTCCCTCTGCCCGTTTTTAAGGGCCGATGAACGTGATTATGTCGACTGGGGCCAATGCTGAGTGGAGACTGCCATCAGGGGAGTGGAGCGTTGGAGGATGCTCAAACGGGTTAGCCACCCGATAGGGCTTGAACTTAAGGCACCAGCCTCTAATTCATTCAGGCCCATGCATGCGCTCTCCCTCATGCCTGCCGGGATAGCGGACCGGCTTGCGTGATCGCTGCCAGCGGCCAAAGAGTGGTGATACTAGTGAGGCCGACCCCACCCCGGCCGGGACCGGGTACTACAGTGGGTGCATGGCTCCCAGCCGCAATCCGCTCGACGACCTGCGCGAAACCATCGGTCATCTGGCCGATCAGCTCAAGCTGCACGGTTCGGAGCGCGTCGACGACCTGGTCGGCGATCGCATCGGTGCGAGGCCCGGGCCGGCCCGGCCGCTGTCCGAGGTGCAGGCCGAGCTCGATACGCTGATCGGACTGGGGACCGTGAAGGAACAGGTGCGGGCCCTCGTCGCATTGCTCCAGGTCCAGGCCCGCCGTAAGGCGCACGGCCTGCCGGAAGTGGCCACATCACAGCATCTGGTGTTCCTCGGAAACCCGGGCACGGGCAAGACCACCGTGGCGCGACTCCTGGCCGAGATGTACCGCGCCGTCGGTCTACTGCAGAAAGGCCACCTGGTCGAGGTCGACCGTTCCGGCCTGGTGGGGCAGTACGTCGGCGCCACCGCCATCAAGACGGACCGGGTGATCCGGCGTGCGCTGGACGGCGTTCTGTTCATCGATGAGGCCTACGCGCTGGCCCCGGAGGACGGCCGGGCGGACTTCGGCCCCGAGGCGATCGAGGTCCTGCTCAAGCGGATGGAGGACTACCGCCACCGCCTGGTCGTGATCGTGGCCGGGTACCCGCAGCTGATGGAGTCCTTCCTGCTCTCGAACCCCGGACTGCGCTCTCGATTCGCCCGTGAGATCACGTTCCCCGACTACTCCATCGACGAACTCCAGACGATCTTCCACCAGATGCTGGCCCAACACGAGTACACGCTGGAGTCGGGTGCGGACCAGATGCTGCGCCGCATTTTCACCGGGCTCCACGCGGGCGAGGACTCCGGCAACGCACGGTTCGCCCGCACGCTGTTCGAGCAGTCGCTCAACCGCCAGGCGCTGCGGCTGTCGCTGGACGAGGAACGAAGTCTCGATGCGCTCGATCGTGAGGCCGTCATGACGCTCACCGAGGACGACATCGTCGAGGCCGCGCTGGCCTTGGGCGAGGAGCCGGAGCCGGAACCAACGCCGGAACCGGAGCAGTCACGCTGGCGTCGCTGGCTGGCCTGACCGGCAAACAGCGGTTGCGATCCGAACAACCAGCTGCCGGAGCATCACCAAAGGGAGACGGAAGGCCCGCGACGTTGCGGGCCTTCCGTACCTATAACTTCTCTACATGGCTGCCGAGGCGTCCTTGCCTCGGGACCGCAGTGGTGGCCAGGCCAGCTACGCTGCCGGACGCTGCGGCGGGGCTGTGCAGCCGCTGAGTCACCCCACCCTGGTGTCAGCCGCCGAAGAGCGGGGCGATTGACTTGACCAACTGCTGGATACCGAGGACGCCGAACAGCAGGGCACAGATGCCCAGCGCGATGTTGGTATGCAGGCGGTTGGCCCACGCCTTGGGCACGCGGCTGCCGTTGAGCAGGCCGAGCAGGGTCAGGGCAAGGAACGGCATGAACAGCGAGCCGAGGACGCCGTAGGCCAGGATCAGCGCGATCGGCTTGCCCATGATGAACAGCAGCATGGGCGGGAAGGTCAGCCAGAGCACATAGAACTTGAAGTACTTGCCCCCAATACGGGTGTCCGGATGGCCGGAGGGCTTCTTGCGCATGTGGCCCCAGAAGTCGGCAAACATCAGGGACACACCGTTCCAGACGCCAATGATGGAGGAGAACGACGCCGCCCAGAAGCCGATCAGGAAGGTTGTGCCGACGACCTCGCCGTAGCGATCGTTGAGGACGTTGCCCAGATCCAGCAGGCCTTCATCGCTCCCGCTGATGGAGACTCCGGCCGAGCGGACGACCTCCGCGCCGACGATCAGCATGGCAATGACGAAGATGCCGGTCATGACGTAGGCCATGGAGTTATCGATGCGCATGACACGCATCCACTTTGGGGTGTACCAGCCCTTTTCACGCAGCCAGTAGCCGTAGGCTGCCAGCGTGATGGTGCCGCCGACGCCGCCGGCGAGGGCCAGGGTGGACAGGAGGCCGCCTTCGGCCGGGATCGAGGGGATCAGCCCCTTGAGCATTTCGGGGATGTTGGGAACGGCAATGATGGCCAGGCCCACGACGGTGACGAACATGATGCCGACCAGCACTGCGGTGATTTTCTCGAAGGTGGCATATTTGCCGAACCAGATCATGACGAAGCCGGCCAGGCTGTTCAGGATGGCCCACGCCCACAGCGGGAGCACCGGGAACATGGCGGCCAACGGCAGCGCTGCCGCGGAGGTGGCGGTGGCGCCGTAGACGAAGCCCCAGATGATGATGTACGGGCCGAAGTACCAGGTGGTCCAGCGGCCGAGCGTCAGCCAGCCTTCGAAGATGGTCTTGCCGGTAGCCAGGGTGTAGCGTCCGGCGCCTTCGACCAGAACGATCTTCATGATGACACCGACGATGACGGCCCAGAAGAGCTGGTAACCGAATTGGGTGCCGGCCACCAGGGTGGCGACCATGTCCCCTGCCCCCACGCCGGTGGCCGCTACGACGAGCCCGGGGCCGACAATTTTCCATTTGGCGGGCTTGCCGCCGTCGTCGTCAATCCGGTCGGCGTGGTTCACCGCTCCGGTTGGCGCGTTGTACTCAGACATTTGGATTTCCTGTTCTTGGAAGAATTGGTGCAATCGACGTGAGGCTTGTTCCGTCAGGGCAGCCTCTGGATCTTTCCCCTTTCTCGATCGGGCTCGCAGCGGGCAGGTGTCAGGACGCCTGGGGTTCCAGCCGCCGGCAGAAAAGAGCCATCAGGAGAACCAGGGCGGTGGGAACGGCGAGGGCCGTGAGGCCGGCAAAGGGTACGACGGCCGCACCGACGATGGCGCCGCCCAGCATGCTTCCCACGGCTGCCAGCTGGCGCGCCGAAACACGCCGTTTGCGCCAGGTTCGGCCCGCTCCGGCCTCGGCGAAGAATTGCGAGAGGGTGGAGGTGACGACCACGGTGTTAATCTCGGGGACCGCCAGAAGTCTCGCGGCGAGGCTCTGGCAACCCATGGCCACCCCGATGAGGGCGGTGATGACCAGTCCCAAAGATCCGCCCCCATTTATGAAAGCGAGGGCGGTGCTCACGGCCAGGAGCACCCCGGTGGTGAGGAACAGCATCCGCGGGGCCGGTGATCCCCGCTTCTTTGCCTCCAGCAGCCTGTTGCACAGGCCCGCCACCATGCATCCGACGCAGAACGCGAGGAGGGCGACCAGCGGGTGGATCAATTCGGCCCAGTCCCCGCTCAGTCCGATCCCCACCAGAATCAGGTTTCCGGTCATGTTGGCACCGAAAATGCGGTCCAGTCCGAGGTAGGTCAGGGCATCCAGGAAGCCCGTGCCGAACGAGAGCACCGTCAAGAGGAGCGGATCGGGAAGCAGCCAGCCGCGCCGGGCACTCTTTGCCGGACGCTTTTCCGTCAGCGTCATCCGAGCGGTCCGTAGCGTCCGGATCCGTCCGATCGGGGATCGCTGGCCGCCACCGGAGCGCCGGCGGAATCCACCGTGACCAGCTGCATGTGCCCCAGCCCGTCGGTGAAGTCCGGCTCCATGCGGGTCCGGCCGAGGCTCGCGGCCAACTGCTCCCGCGCCCCGGCATCCACGGACTGTTCAATGACGGCCACATCGGCACCCTGGTCGTCCTGCACGATCATCCAGCGCGGGCCCAGCAGCGCAGACGCCGGCGATTCGCCCGCCCACTGCCTCAGCAATACCTGGGCGTGGATCTGCGGCTGGGCCTTGCCGCCCATGGTCGACTGAATGTAGCGGATGCGTTGCTGCTCATCGGTCACCATGACCGGCATCAGCGTGTGCGGCGGCATGGCTCCGCCCCGGAAGGCGTTCGGCTGCGAGTCGTTCAGCGAGAACATTGAGCCCCGGCACTGCAGGATAACGCCGGTAGCCGGATCCATCAGGTACGAGCCGAAGGACGAGTACAGGCTCTGAATCCAGGACACGCTCAGTCCCGTGCTGTCGACGCACGAAATTCCGATCGTGTCTCCGTCGGCCCGGGCCGAGGCCAGTGCGGGGGTTTCGGATGAGGGCAGGTCCTCCAGGCCGTAATCGCGGTAGAAGTACGGTTCGGAGTCTTCACTGAGGATGTTGTCCCGGAGGTGGTTGCAGATCCGGGCATTGACCTGCATGGCCTCGACGACATCCGGCGATGTCACCGCATGGCCCGTGGTCGCAGACAGGTTCTCCAGCAGCCGGATCAGCGCGAAGCCCTGGGTGGGCGGCGGGCTGGTGTACACGGTGTGGCTTTCGCCGCGATGGGACAGCGGCGCGGCCGTGACCGGAACGACCGATGCGAAGTCGTCGGCACTGAATTCGGCGCGGTGGCCTTGCATGAACGAGAGCAGTGACTCGCCCGTCGTGCCCCGGTAGAACTCCTGAAACCCAGCCGAACCCATGCGGCGCAGCGTTTCCGCCAGCGCCGGGTTCGACACGCGCTTGCCCGGCTCAAACGAGGAACCAAACAACGAGGAGACCAGTTCGGCACTTATTCCTCCGGCAGCTGCTGCTTTGACCGCTGCCATCGTCACCGACCGGGACAGCTGATAGCCGCCGGCGAGTTCCGCCGCCCTTTCGAGCAGGGTCGAGGGATCCAGCCGCCCGTACCGCTCGTGCAGGTGCTGCCAGCCCGCGGGGGCTCCGGGAACCGTGAGGGTCGCCGGTCCCCGGGCCGGCATCTTCTCGCCAAACCGATCCCTCATGTCCGCCAGGCGGCCGGCACCGGGGGCTCGGCCTACGGCAAGCACGCACTCGGGCTCTGCATCGGGTTCCTTCACCAGCGCGACCAAATCGCCACCGATGGAACAGTTGTGCGGGTAGACGACGGACAGGACGGCGGCAGCGGCGATGGCGGCGTCGACCGCGCTTCCGCCTTCCTGGAGAACGGCCCACCCGGCCTCCGTGGCCAGATGGTGCGGCGTCGAGATTGCTGCTTGATTCATTGCGGGGGCTTCCTCTGCTAGTTCACAGAACCGGTAGGGTGGTTGGACCACTTTGGGTAGCATAGTGAGGTGAGTCACTAATCCACAAGGTGTGACGCCGGGAAATACACTTTTAATTGCCGGAACTTTGCGGTCAGGGGGACACCCGCTCACCGGTACCCATCGAGAGGACGAATATGCGCAGCCTGAGGCAGGAGCCCTTATTGGTATTCAGCGATCGCGTAGACGTTCTTGCCGAGGCAATTCGCACCCGGATTGAGGACGGCACCCTGAGCCCCGGAGCTAAACTCCCGAGCGAACGGGAAATTGCCGAGAATTACCGCTTGTCCAGGAATACCGTGCGGGAAGCCCTGCGCGAGCTCGAGGCTGTCGGCCTGCTGTATCGCCGCCCCGGCAGCGGAACCTACGTAGCCGACGAACCGCTCTTGGCCTTCGGCTCCTCGTCGCTGACCGGTAGCAGCGGTGCCGGTGACCCGATGAATCACGTCATGGATCTCCGCCTTGTCATCGAGCCGGGGATCGCCAAGCGGGCGGCCATCAGGGCGCGTGGCCAGGTGTCCAAATTGCGGTCGATCCTCGATGCGGCCACCAAAGAGGCGGCCCGCTCCCAGCCCTCAAACGCGGAATTAAGAAAACTCGATCTGGATTTCCACGCGGAACTGGCCCGGCTCTCCCTGAACCCGCTGCTGACCGAATTGCTGGCGATGTCCAACGACCTGATGGCCCCCTCGCGTGCCGACGAATTCCTGACGCTGGAACGCGTTAGGAGCTCTGTGATGTGGCACGGCCGCATTTTTGAGGCTGTTTTGGCGCGTGACGGAGACGGGGCCTTCGATGCCATGGAGGAGCACCTGATCGACATCAAGGGCCACACCGAAAAGGGACAGTGAATACGGGGCAATACAGCCGCCCGCGGGGCTTCGCCGGACCGGGGCGCGGCTAGCACTCGACGACGTTGACGGCCAGGCCTCCCATCGCGGTTTCCTTGTACTTGGAGCTCATGTCCTTGCCGGTTTCGCGCATCGTGATGATGACTTCGTCCAGCGAGACGCGGTGCGTGCCGTCTCCCCAGAGCGCCATCTTGGCCGCGTTCACGGCTTTGGCGGCGCCGATGGCGTTGCGCTCGATGCAGGGGATCTGCACCAGGCCGCCGATCGGGTCGCAGGTCAGCCCCAGGTTGTGCTCCATGGCGATCTCGGCGGCGTTTTCCACCTGCGCGGGACTGCCGCCCATCACCTCGGCCAGTCCCGCTGCGGCCATGGAGGACGCGGAGCCCACCTCGCCCTGGCAGCCGACCTCGGCGCCGGAGATGGAGGCCTGCTCCTTGTAGAGGACCCCGACGGCGGCGGCAGCCAGCAGGAACTTCACGATGACGTCTTCCTTGTCCGCCTGCGTCGCCTTGTCCATGCCCGGCGCGTAGTGCGTGGCGTAGAACATGACCGCGGGGATGATGCCGGCCGCCCCGTTGGTCGGTGCGGTGACGACGCGGCCGCCCGAGGCGTTCTCCTCGTTCACGGCCAGGGCCACCAGGTTGACCCATTCCTGCCAGTACTTGGGGTCCCGGTCCTTGTCTTCCTTGCGCAGCCGCTCATGCCAGGCCGGGGCCCGGCGTCGGACGTTCAGCCCGCCGGGCAGGACACCTTCGCGCTTGATGGCGGAGTCCTTGCATTCCTCCATCACCTGCCAGATGTGGATCAGGCCGGCACGGATCTCCGCCTCGGAGCGCGAGGCCTTCTCGTTGAGCATCATGATGTCGCTGATGCCCAGGCCGGTGTTGCGGCAGTGTTCGAGCAGTACCGCCGCCGTCCGGAAGGGGTAGGGGAGCGTCGCCTGGGCGGCATCCGGCTCCCGGGCCGCCGCTTCTTCCTCGCCGTCGCGGACCACGAAGCCGCCGCCCACGGAAAAGAACGTCGCCTCGTGAAGGACCGCGCCGGCGTCGTCGGTCACCTGGAATTTCATCCCGTTGGTGTGCCGGGGCAGCACGGTGAGCGGATGCTGCACCATGTCCTCGACCCGGTAGGCCAGGACCCGCCCGGCCGAGCCTTCGACCCGCGCGCACAACTGCAACTCGCCGGTCGAGGCCATCTCCGCCAGGCGGGATTCGACGTCGTCGGGCAGGATCTGCTCGGGCTGGAAACCTTCCAGCCCGAGCATCACCGCCGTGAACGTGCCGTGGCCGCGGCCGGTGGCCGCGAGGGATCCGTACAGGTCCACCCGCAGTCCGGCGACCCGGTCCAGCACACCCGTTGACATCAGTTCCCCGGCAAAGACCGCGGCCGCCCGCATCGGACCGACGGTGTGCGAACTGGACGGACCGATGCCCACGGTAAAGAGGTCGAAGACGCCGACGGCCATGATGCTCCTCAGCGCCCTTCGGTGGGCGTGGAAACCGGTGCCAGGTCCGGGTAGAGCGGATGCGCCTGGGCCAGCGCCTCCACCCGGTCCTTCAGGCCGGACAGGGCATTGGCCGGCCCGGCGATGAGGGCCTCGGCAATGATGTCCGCGACCTCGCGGAACGCCTCGTCGCCGAAGCCGCGGGTGGCCAGCGCCGGCGTGCCGATGCGCAGGCCGGAGGTGACCATGGGCGGCCGCGGGTCGAACGGCACCGCGTTGCGGTTCACCGTGATGTCGATGGCGGCCAGAAGGTCCTCGCCCTGCTGGCCGTCCAGCTCCGAATTGCGCAGGTCAACCAGGACCAGGTGCACGTCCGTGCCGCCGGTCAGCACCGTGATGCCCTTCTCCGCAACGTCCTGCTGCGACAGCCGCTCGGCCAGGATCCGTGCGCCCGCCAGCGTACGCTGCTGGCGGTCGGCGAATTCCTCGGAGGCGGCAACCTTGAACGCCACGGCCTTGCCCGCGATGACATGTTCGAGCGGCCCGCCCTGCTGGCCGGGGAACACCGCGGAATTGATCTTCTTGGCGATGTCCGCCTCGTTGGTCAGGATGATGCCGCCGCGCGGACCCGCCAGCGTCTTGTGCGTGGTGGACGTGACCACGTGGGCGTGCGGCACCGGGCTGGCGTGCAGGCCGGCGGCCACCAGGCCGGCGATGTGTGCCATGTCCACCATCAGGTACGCCCCGACGTCGTCGGCGATCCGGCGGAATTCCGCGAAGTCGAGCTCGCGCGGGTAGGCGGACCAGCCGGCGATGATCAGCTGCGGCTGGTGCTCGTGCGCCAGCCGCTCCACCTCGGCCATGTCGACCCGGTGGTCCTCCTCGGAGACGCCATAGGCGGCCACGTTGTAGAGCCTGCCGGAGAAGTTGATCTTCATGCCGTGGGTCAGGTGTCCGCCGTGGGCCAGGTTCAGTCCCAGGATGGTGTCGCCGGGCTTGATCAGGGCGTGCATTACCGAGGCGTTGGCCTGCGCGCCGGAGTGCGGCTGGACGTTGGCGAAGCCGGCGCCGAACAGATCCTTGACCCGGTCGATGGCCAGCTGCTCGATCACGTCGACGTGCTCGCAGCCGCCGTAGTACCGGCGCCCCGGGTAACCCTCGGCGTATTTGTTGGTTAGCACCGAGCCCTGGGCCTGCATGACGGCGACGGGGGTGTGGTTCTCGGAGGCGATCATTTCCAGCCCGGACTGTTGGCGGCGCAGCTCGTTGTCGATCTGGGCGGCAATTTCCGGATCGAGGACACCCAGGTCCGCGTTCAGGCTGGTGCTGGCGACCGCCGTCATTGCCGCGCTCACGCTACTTCACCACCGTTGGCGGAGGCGTACTCCTCGGCGGAAAGCAGCGGGCCCTCCTCCGACACCTGGACGGTGAACAGCCAGCCGGCACCGTAGGGGTCATCGTTGATCACGGCGGGGTCGGCCACGGCGTCGCCGTTGACTTCGATGACCTCACCGGTCACCGGGGAGTAGAGGTCCGAAACGGATTTGGTGGACTCGATTTCACCGCAGGTCTCGCCGGCCGTCACGACGGTACCGACCTCGGGGAGATCCACGTACACGATGTCGCCCAGCGCCTCGGTTGCCACGGCAGAAACGCCGATCCTGGACGGGCCGGAACCGTCGGCGGCCACCCACTCGTGCTCCGCGGAGTATCGTAGTTCGGCGTTGACTTTGCTCACTGTGATGCCTTTCTTAAACACGCTTTTTGTTGAGGAGATGAGAGGAGGTCGCCTCGGCCCCTGTAGTGCACCCGTTTTGTTCGCCTTGACGCTTCGGGGCGGAAGCACGTGCGGACGGCGATCATGGCTTCGCTGAAGCGGTCGCTGGTCGCCAGATCCCCGGACTCCTTGGCTCGAGGATCAGGGCGCGGGCACCGGGAACGACGGGGCGGGAATTAAGGTGGGGCCAGGGCCGGCAACCAAGTCTTTGAGCGATGGCTGCGGAGGACGCGCCGCTGCAGGTCAGAAGTCATGAGGAACTCCAAGATTGGGCCGGCCCGAGGGCTCGGCTGGGATTGGGTTCCTCCCCGCTCTGTATTTGACCTGAGAGATTCCGCGGAGTGTGTTCCGCTTGCACCGTCGGTGAGCCAGGCTGCTGCCTGGCTGCTTTCCAGAGTTGCCTAGCCGCGGCGGTACATGGGCCTGAGAGATTCCTGGGGAGGATTTGCTCCTACGGCGCCTGCCCGGATGGTGTGCGGAGAGGACTCTCCCGCCACGGTTCGAAAGGCATTCAGTTGTGGGTGATTCGCCTCACACCCTACACACAGTGCCGGTAAGAGCCCAAATTCACGCCGCCAAACATCGGGCCCCGTTGCCGCTCCAGGGTTGCGCCGGCCGCCAATTCAAGGTCGCGTCCCGCCGGCCGCCGCTCTCCGAAGGTCCAGCCGGCAGTCACTCGCCGTCCCCGCACATCCAGGGCCGCGTCCGCCTCTGCGCGTGCGGCCGAACGTCGGCGCCTACACAATGAATGGATTCATCAGTATGCTTTGCGTTGATGTCGTCGAGAGGAAGGCTGATGACCGAGGCGCCGGTACCGCCGGGCCGTTGACAAGAATCGACAGGTTTCGACAACGGGTTGGAACGAATGGCGCTTTGCGCCGGAGACGGAGATTTTGATGAGCAACGACATGGGACGCACGCCGCTATCGCCGGAGGAACTCGAATCCCAGTCCGGGACCGCGCTGCCGGACAAGGAAGTCGCGTCCATCCTGGATCTGAATGCCGATCTCGACCTGGCCATCGATGCGGCCGCGCCGATCGACCTGGCCGTCGCGGCGAACGCCAACGTGGCGGCCCCCATCGATGCCGCCGCCTCGGCCAACCTCCTCTCGTCCGGCTCCACGGCGCAGGCCCTGTCCGACCAGGGGGTCATCATCAATCAGGGCATCACCGCCGACGCGACCGCCGAGTCGACCCAGGACAGCACCATCGACCAGGGCAATGACACCCTGGAGGACACCGGGGCAACGGCCGGTTCCGCTGCCGGGACGGGCGCCGCCGTCGGCGATTCCGGCCTTGCCCAGGGCGCCACCGGGCAGGAGGAAACTGCTCCGGCGCTGCTGCCGGACGGGACCCTGCCGGACGGCACCCTGCCCGACACCGGATCCGTCACGGAAGGCCTCGGGTCGACCCTCGACGGGAACCTGCTCAACGTCAACGTCGATCTGGCCGCGGACGCCGATATCGCCGCCCCGATCAACGGCGCCGTGGCCGCCAACGCCAACGTTGCCGCGCCGATCGACGCCGCGGTGGCGGCGAATATCGGCTCGATCGACAGCAACGCCGTCGCGGTGGCGCAGCAGGACGCCATCATCAACCAGCAGATTGACGGCAGCGCCCAGGCCAGCGCCGGCCAGCAGTCCGACCTCGAACAATAGTCCCTGAATGAGCATCAGTCCGAGCCGGCCGCCGGCCACGAGTGACCCGCTGCCCGGCGGCCGGTCGGCTGCCCCTTTGATTGACGTCCCGGCGCTGGCCGACGGCGTGCAGCTCCTCGGACCTGCACGGGGATCCGGCTACCGGGAGCCGCCCGCGCTGGTCCGGCGCGCGGACGGCCAGACGCTCCAGCTCACCCCGCTCCTGTATGCCATTCTGGAGGGCGTCGACGGCTCCCGGAGCCTCGACCAGATTGCCGAGCACGCCGGTGAGAAGTCCGGCAGGCTAATCACTGCCGGAAACGTGCAGACCCTGATCGACAAACAGCTGCTGCCGCTGGGCCTGCTGCGGCTCGCCGACGGCTCGCAGCCCGACGTCAAAAAGGCGAGCCCGCTGCTGGGCATGCGCTTCCGCTACACGGTCACCGACCCCGCGCTGACCCGGAAGCTGACGGCTCCGTTCGCCGTCCTGTTCCATCCGCTGATCGCCCTGCCCGTGACCCTGGCCTTCCTGGCGGCGTGCTGGTGGGTGCTCATGGTCAAGGGCCTCGGTTCGGCAACGCACCAGGCCTTCGCCAATCCCGGCCTGCTGCTCCTGGTGTTCGCCATCACCATCCTCTCGGCCGGCTTCCACGAGTTCGGCCATGCCGCCGGGGCGCGCCGCGGCGGCGCGACGCCGGGAGCCATGGGCGTGGGCCTGTACCTGATCTGGCCGGCCTTCTACACCGATGTCACCGACTCCTACCGCCTGGGACGCGGCGGCCGGCTCCGCACGGACCTGGGCGGCCTGTACTTCAACGCCATCGTCGTGGTGGGCACGATAGGCGTCTGGTGGCTCACCGGCTTCGACGCCCTGCTGCTGGTGGTGGTGACCCAGATCCTGCAGATGGTGCGCCAACTGCTGCCCCTGGTCCGCTTCGACGGCTACCACATCCTCGCCGACGCCACCGGGGTTCCCGACCTGTTCCAACGGATCAAGCCCACCCTGCTGGGGCTGCTGCCCTGGCGGTGGTCCGACCCCGAACCCAAGCTGCTCAAGCCCTGGGCCAGGGCCGTCGTGACCGCCTGGGTCCTGGTCACGGTGCCGCTGCTCCTGTTTTGCCTGGCCATGATGGTGGTCTCGCTTCCCCGGGTCCTGGGGACGGCCTGGGCCAGCATCATGGACCAGCAAAGGCTGCTGGCCGACGCCGGTTCGGACGGCGATGTCGCCGGCATGGCCGTGCGTGTCCTGGCGATCACCGCCGTCGCGCTTCCCGTTCTCGGGATCGCCTACATCCTGCTGCGCCTGGCCCGCCAGCTTGGCACGGCGGCCTGGGCGAAAACCCGTGGCCGGCCGCTCCGGCGGGTGACCGCCATGGCCGCCGCCGCAGCCGTTCTGGCCGGCCTGGCCTGGGCCTGGTGGCCCGACGACGGCGCCTACCGCCCGGTGCAGCCCTACGAACGCGGAACCCTGTTCGATGCGGCGGCTTCCTTCGCCCCGGTGTCACAGGCAGGGCTGGCCGAAGGCGGCGCAGGACAAACGGTGGCGGCCTGGCCCTCAGGCACCGACCTGCCCATGGCGGAGGAACCGCAACTGGCGATGGTCCTCGTTCCCCGCGAGCTGCAGGCCGGGCACCAGGAGACCGCTGCGACGGACACAGCCGAGAATTTACAGCACGACGGCGGTTCCGGCACCACCGTTACTGAAGCTGGCGCCGGCACACCGCCGGCCTGGGTCTTCCCGTTCGACCGGCCGCTGGCCCCCGAGGAGGACGGAAACCAGGCCCTGGCCGTCAACGTTGAGGACGGATCCGTGGTCTACGACGTCGCCTTCGCCCTGGTGTGGGCCGAAGACGGGCCGGTAGACGCCACGAACGAGGCCTACGCCTTCGCTTCCTGCCGGGACTGCACCGCCGTCGCCGTCGGCTTCCAGGTTGTCCTGATCCTCGGCCAGGCCGACGTCGTCGTCCCCCAAAACCTTTCGGCCGCGGCCAACTACAACTGCGTCGAGTGCCTCACCTACGCCCTCGCCAGCCAGCTTGTCCTCACCCTCGACGGCCCGCTCAGCGACGCAGGCATGGAGAAATTGGCGACCCTGTGGGAAGAGATCGCGGCCTACGGCCGGTCGCTCGAAGACGTTCCCCTGGACCAAATCCAGGCCCGGCTGAACGACTACAAGATGCGCATCCTCGGCATCATCGAACAGGACGCCGCCATGGCTGACGGCAACGCCGACACAGGCACGGACGCGGCGTCCGAAACAGACGAGACCGCCGACTCGGGCTCGTCTCCCGAGGCAACAACTCCGGCCGACACCGGCAGCGGATTGCCACCAGCACCGGCAGAGGCACCCGCCGGTGAGCCCGAGCCCGGAACGGCGACCACATCCCCGGCACCGATGCCCACCGGCACGCCGCAACCCGAACCCGCCCCCGTGCAGGAGCCTGCCCCTGCGCCCGCTCCGGCTGACGAACCCGCTCCGGCGCCGAGCGGGTGACACCGGGCAGGTTGCCGCCATAACGTGGCGAGCGGCTACGGCCGGGGCCCCGCAGCGCTTGGGTACCGCCGTCGCCCCGCTCTGCCTGGGTAGTCCCGGGGCAGCAGGGTCACCGTGTGGCGTCGGCGGGTTCCTCCTCGAGGTCCTCCGGTGACCGGAGGTCCATCTCGAGCAGCGGCACCACCTTGGACTTGGTGATGAAGCGGTGGGCCAGCCACAGGGCGATGAAGACCGGCAGCCCGATGTAGGAGGAAAGCACCTCCATGCCCCGCCCGGCCAGCACGGCCTCGTAGTTCTGTCCGGCGATGACCAGGACCAGCATGGCGAAGGCCAGCAGCGGGCCAATGGGGAACAGGGAGGCCTTGTACGGCAGGTCGCTGACCTTGTTGCCCTGCGCCAAAAAGCCGCGCCTGAAGCGGTAGTGGGAGATGGCGATTCCCGCCCACACGATGAAGCCGCACAGGCCGGACATGTTCAGCAGCCATGAGTAGGCCGCGCCCTGACCGACGATCGCTGAGAGGAACCCGAAGAGTCCCACGGCCGCGGTGGCCAGGAGCGCCGGAATCGGCACGCCGCGCGCATTGGTTCGTTGGAAGATTTTCGGGGCCTTGCCGTCATGGGCCATGGCATAAAGCATGCGCGTGGAGGCATACAGTCCGGAGTTGCCCGCCGAGAGGATGGCGGTCAGGATCACCGCGTTCATCAGAGCCGCCGCGAAGGCAATCCCGGCGCGCGAGAAGACGAGCGTGAACGGGGATACTGCGACATCGGCCTCGCCGGAGGCCAGCAGACTCGGATCGGTGAACGGGATGAGGCAGCCGATGATGAAGATGGCGCCAATGTAGAAGAGCATGATGCGCCAGAAGACCGTGCGGATGGCCTTGGGCACTTCGCGGCGCGGGTTCTTGGCTTCGCCCGCGGCGACGCCCACCAGCTCGGTGCCCTGGAAGGAGAACCCGGCGATCATGAAGACCGAGATGATCGAGACCCAACCGCCGTGGAAAACTTCATCGCGGTTTTCCCAGTTGCTCAGGCCTGGCGAATTATCCCCGAGGATGCCGAAGATCATCAGCACGCCGGCGATCAGGAAGAGCACGACTGCGGCGACCTTGATCAGGGAGAGCCAGAACTCCGACTCCCCGAAGGACTTGGCGGAGAGGGCGTTGAGCCCGGTCAAGACGAGCAGAAAGATCCCGGCCCACACCCAGCCCGGGACTCCCGGGAACCAAAAGTCCATGATGATTCCGGCGGCGACCAGCTCGGCGGCCACCGTGATGGCCCAGTTGAACCAGTAGTTCCAGCCGATCGCGAACCCGAAGGACGGCGAGACAAAACGGGTGGCAAAGGTCTGGAAGGAACCGGCGACCGGAATCTTGGCCGACATTTCGCCCAGCGACTGCATCAGCAGGAACACCATCAGTCCGACCAACGCATAGGCGGCCAAGGCTCCGCCGGGACCCGCTTGGGAAATCGTGCCGCCCGAGGCCACGAACAGCCCCGTGCCGATCGCACCGCCGATGGCGATCATTTGCAGGTGGCGGCTGCTCAGCCCGCGCTTGAGTTCGTTGTCGGCCGTGCCGGAGGTGCGGCCCGCCACTGCCCCTGGGAAGGATCCGCGTCGTGTTTCTGCAGCTGGTGTGGGCGCCACAGCACTGTCGTCTGTATGCGTGGGGGAGCTGAGTCCCATTGTGCCTCCGGAAGGTAGCAGCGGTGGTTCAGCTTTCCGGGCGGGCCGCCGGAAAGGACGGTGATCAAGCTAACACGCGCAGAAAATGAGTCATTAAGCAGGGCGGATGTTGCTGACAAGAACTTCAAAATCTTACGAGTACCAGCGTCCCCGCACGAAAAGCAGCAGAGTTGCTAATCCGGTCGCGCTTTTGGGTAGTTGTCTCTTGTTCATCTGGTAGGGGCCGTGCTGGATGCCCGGTGGCTGACATGCAGGTTCAGCGGCGTCCCTGGAAGGCTTGCCATGTCAGCTCGGCCAGTGCGGCCTGGCCGGCGGGGCCGGGGTGGAAGTAGTCCAGTGTGCTGATCTCGTGGGCGGAGAACTTGTAGGCGTACACGGCGCCCCGGTCCCAGTGGCAGTTCCCGTACCGTGCACACGTCTCCGCGAGGATCTCATTGAAGGCCCGCTCGCGGGCAACCACTTCCTGCCGCTGGTTCTCGGTGAGCTCGGCGCCAAGCACGGAGGGGCAGGTTCCATTGGCCGCCCAGACCCGTCTGGCCTCCTGATCGGTGCGCAAAACGGACCACAGGCGATGAAGGTCGGGAATGCTGCTGACGTAGATGCGGGCCCGCGGCAGCCCGCGGTGCAGCGAATCGAGGGCAGCCGCGACGTGCCTGGCGAAATCGGCGGTGGACGTCATCGCTGATGCCGACGAGGCGCACAGGTCGTTGGCTCCGATGAGCAGGGTGATGTAGTCCGCCTTCTGGGCCACGGCCATGGACGCCTGTCCAGGAAGATCTGCCGCCTGGGCGCCGCTTGCCGAGTCGTTGAAGTTGTTGTTGTTGATCTGGGGGTGCAGCGCCGCCAGCCGCTCGTAGTGGCTGCGGATGTCGTCGGACCGCCCGTCGCCGGTTGACCAGGACTTGGCCGGGTAGTTGCCGGGCCGGCAACAGGTGTTTGCGGCTTGGGTAATGGAATCTCCGAGTCCCGCAATGGCACTTGGATACGATCGCGGGGCGACGGATCCAGGCAGAGCAAGCAGCGCCAACAGCATCAGCGGCAGGATCAGGAACCGGACGGTGCTGCCCACGGAACCCCTTCCATGTCGAAGACTCTAACCACCGGCAGCGACTGTCGCCATAGAACCGGGACGGTAGATGAACATCCCGAGCGTGACCGAAGCTGAGCAGGCCGGCGCCAAGCGGCAGATGGCGCGTGTCTTGGCACCGGGAGCGGCCTGTCCACGTAGGGTCGAGTCATGGATGGGCACCAAGCGACCGAACTGGAAGGGCAGACGACGATCAACGAGTTGCTTGACGAGCCGGTCGGCGTTGCACCGATCCAAATGACACTGCCGATCTATGTCCAGCTTGCGGCGGGAGAGTTCCGCCGCCTTTCCTGAATTCCTCACGCCGTCTGAGTGCTATCGACATCGGTCAGGCCCAGCGCGAAGCCGCCGGCCGGCGCCGCCAAGCACTGATCAAAAGCCAGATACTCCAGACGAGGCTCGCCGCGATGCCAACCAGGGTCGGCAGGGCGTTATTCGGCGAAAATCCTTCGGCACCAATGACCCAGCCCTGCACCAGGTAAGCCAAACCGGTCAGCCCCAGCAAGGAGCCCACGAACCTTGATACCCGGCCGCTCCAGATAATAGCGACGGCAAACAGCACAAACGAGAGCCCCAGCAACAGACTTTGGTAACTGCGGGCGCCCCATTCCAGCCAACGAATCCCTTCCGCGACATCGAAGCGGGCGGCCTTCTCCGCCTCCGGCGCGGCTGCCCAGGCATCCACCGCCTGCTTCAGAGCAACGCCGTCAACGGCTTGAAGGACCGCATAAAGCGGCAGCGCCGCTGCCGCGGCGACGCCGGCAAACCGTGACACCCAGGAAGCCGCGCCGCGGTGGATGTCCAGGGCCGCGAACAGGACCAGCAGCCCGGCAATCAGGATTGTCATTCCCACGAACTGGCCCACATGAATCCCGGTCCAGGAAGCACTGTTCGCGTACTCGGAGAAGGCTGCTGCATGATCATTGGCGTTGGCGGCGCCAGGGTGGAATATTCCGGCCAGCAAGGAGACCAGCACCCCGGCAAAGAGCAGAGTTGCGGCCAGCCGCAACCGCGAGCGGGTGGGCACGGGTGAATCCTGCTCATCTGCGCGAGTGGGCCGGACGACGCCGTCTTGATCCATGATCCGCCTCCCGACGGCGGCCCGGCTGCGTCTGCTGTCTTGAGGGGTCAGCCTTGGGCCGCCACTATGCAACGGGGTAAAGCCCTCGTATTGCCAACAGTGTGCTCCGGACTTCGGCACTTGTCGAGACGGCGGGAGCGGCCGCGGTAGGGTGCCCGCAAGGGACGTTCAGAGGGCCACAGGGCAAGCCGGGTCGGCATCCGCTGCTCTCCACTCGGGGCCGCTACACTGGCGCCATCGACGGTTGCCGGCGGGTCTTTGGTGCCGACGGCGGCGCCCGGACGTCGCCGGACGAGCAGGGCACCGCCGTCGCGATGGCATTGACGAAGTGAGGCGGACGGCGCGATGGCGATGGACAAAACGGCACTGGTAACCGGAGCGTCTTCCGGCATTGGGGAACACACCTGCCGGGAACTGGCACGCGGCGGCTTCACCGTCTACGCGGCCGCGCGCCGCGTGGAGCGGATGCGCCCGCTGGAAGCGCACGGGATCCGCGTCCTCGAGATGGACCTGACCGACGACGCGTCGATGGTGCGCGGGGTGGAGCAGATCCTGTCGGAGCAGGGACGGCTGGACGTGCTGGTCAACAATGCCGGGTACGCCTCCTACGGCGCCATCGAGAACGTGCCGCTGGAGGACGCCCGGCAGCAGTTCGAGGTGAACCTGTTCGGGCTGGGGCGGCTTATCCAACTGGCGGCCCCGGCCATGCGGGCCCAGGGCAGCGGGCGGATCATCAACGTCTCCTCGATCGGCGGCGTGTTCTACGAACCCCTCGGCGGCTGGTACCACGCGGCGAAATTCGCGGTCGAAGGTTTGTCGGACTGCCTTCGCGTGGAGCTCAAGCCCTTCGGCATCGACGTGGTGATCGTCGAGCCCGGGCCGATCCTGACCGAGTGGGACGCCATCGCAGTGGAGAGTCTGCAGCGGAGTTCCGAAGGCACGGCGTATGCGCAGCAGGCGGAGAGAGTGGCGCGGGCGATTGGCGGGGCCTACACGGAACGCACGGGAACGCGGCCGGAGGTCGTTGGCCGCCGCATTGCCCGGGTGGCGGGCGCGCGGCGCACGCGCAGCCGGTACCCGGTCGGGAGGGGCGCGCGGACGATCATGGGCGCCCGCCGGCTGCTGCCCGACCGGGTCTTCGACGCCGTGCTCGCCAGAATCTACCAGCGCTGAGCCTGCGCCTCGCAGCCTTGGGTGGGGGATGCGGACCGTTACTGCTCTGCGGGGAGCATGCTGCCCGTCTCCACGAAGCGCTGGTGCCACGACAAGGCCTCCCCGAGCAGGTGCGGGGTGTGCTTGCCGAAGCTGTCCCGGCAGGCGCGGTCGAAGTAGTCCTGCAGCATCGGGCGGTAGTCCGGGTGCGCGCAGGTCTCGATGATCTTGCGCGCCCGCTGCTTCGGCGCGAGGCCGCGCAGGTCGGCCAGCCCCTGCTCGGTGATCACGATCATCGTGTCGTGCTCGGTGTGGTCGACGTGGCTGGCCATCGGCACGATGCTGGAGACCTTCCCGCCCTTGGCCATGCTGGGGGACATGAAGACGGACAGGTAGCTGTTCCGGGCGAAGTCGCCGGAGCCGCCGATGCCGTTCATGACCTTGGTGCCGGCCACGTGCGTGGAGTTGATGTTGCCGTAGATGTCCGCCTCGATCATCCCGTTGAGCGAGATGCAGCCCAGTCGGCGGACCAGCTCGGGGTGGTTGGAGATCTCCTGGGTGCGCAGGATGATGCGCTCGCGGTAGTAGTCGACGTTGGCGTTGAACTCCTCCAGGCCCGTGCGGCTGAGCGAGAAGGACGTGGCGGAGGCCATGCGCAGCACACCCTCCTTGAGCAGCTGCAGCATGCCGTCCTGGATGACCTCGGTGTAGGCGGTCAGGCCGCGGTAGCCGCCGGCCGCCAGGCCCTCCAGCACGGCGTTGGGGATATTGCCGACGCCGGACTGCAGCGGGAGCAGCTGCTCGGTCAGGCGCCCGCGCCGGACCTCGTGGTCCAGGAAGTCCAGCAGGTGGCCCGCGATCTGCTGCGACGCGTCGTCGGGCGGGTTGAAGGGGGAGTTCCGGTCGGGCGCATCGGTGTGCACGACGGCCACGATCTTGTCCGGATCCACCTGCAGGTAGGGTTCACCGATCCGGTCATCGGGATGCTCGAGCGGGATCGGCCTGCGCTCCGGCGGCAGGGCGGTGCCGTAGTAGACGTCATGCATGCCCTCGAGACCCACCGGCTGGGCGTTGTTGATCTCCACGATGACCTGGCTGGCCTGCCGGAGCCAGGTCATGTTGTTGCCCACCGAGGTGGACGGGATGAGCCGTCCGTCCTCGAGGATGCCCACCGCCTCGACCACGGCCAGGTCGACGTCGCCGAAAAACCCGAACCAGGTGTGCTGGGCGACGTGGCTGAGGTGCATGTCGATGTAGTCCAGGTCGCCGGCATTGATCCGTTCGCGCAGCGCCGGGTCCGACTGGTAGGGCAGGCGCAGCTGCATCCCGTCGACCTTGGCGAGGGCGCCGTCCAGCTCGGGGGCCGTCGAAGCGCCGGTGAGCACGCGGATCTTGAACTGCTCCCCGGCCGCGTGCGCGGTTTCCATCCGTGCCGCAAGCGCCTGCGGCACCGCCTTCGGGTAACCGGCGCCGGTGAAGCCGCTCATGGCCACGGTCATGCCGGGTTTAATCAGTTCGGCCGCCTGCTCCGCGCTCATCACGCGCTCGAGCAGGCGGGCGTTGCGAATGCGGTCTTGCATCGTGCCCCTTCGTCTGGATCTCCCCCTCCACTGTAGGGGCCGGGCACCGGTGCCGGGGCTCGGGGCCGAGAAAACGGCGCCCTTGGCGGCCGGCGGAGGCACCGCGCGCCGCGGGATTTCCGGGCGCGGGGGGCTAGTGCTGCCGCAGCTGTTCCCGGGCAGTCAGCCGAACGCAGGACGTCAGTTCGTCCAGGACCGGCGAGCTGATTTTCCAGCGCTGCCAGTACAACGGCACGTCCACCGGCAGGTCGGGGGCCAGCTCGTGCAGCGTCCCGTCGCGGACGTCCGCCAGGCACTGTTGCTCCGGCAGCAGGGCCCAGCCAAGGCCCAGCCGGACCGCAGCGGCAAACTCCGCCGACGCGGGCAGATAATGCCGCGGCGCTCCTAGCGTAACGCCGGTCAGTTCCCGGTAGAAGCGCTCCTGCAGGTCGTCCTTGCGGTCAAAATCCAGCACCGGCGCGCCCGCAAGCCACGCCAGGTCGTCGTGCCCGGTCCCGGCTGGCCGCCAGTGCTCCAAGTAGGCCGGGCTCGCCACCGCCCGGTAGCGCAGCGCGCCGAGGGCCTCCACCGAGCAGCCCTGGACCGGTTCCGGCGTCGCCGTCACCGCCGCCGTCACCCGTCCTGCCCGCAGCAACGAGGTCGAATGCTGCTCGTCTTCGCGGTGGACTTCGAAAAACACGCCCCCCTCGCGCGGCATGCGGGCCAGCGCGCCCAGGAACCACGTGGCCAGCGAATCCGCGTTCACCACGAGCGGCAGGGCCACGCCGTCACCGTCGCCGCCGAGTTCGCGCTGCGCATCGGCCTGCAGGACCCGCACCTGCCGCGCCAGCCGCAGCACCACGTCTCCGGCCGCAGTCGGCCGCACCGGAGCGGTGCGCTGCAACAGGACCTGCCCCGCCGCTTGCTCCATCGCCTTGATCCGTTGGGACACGGCCGAAGGCGTGACGTGGAGCACGCGGGAGGCGGCATCGAAGCTGCCCTCCTGAACGACGACGGCGAAGGTCGCCAGGTGGTCGAATTGGAAGGGCTGCATAAGGCCAGCTTACGTAACGCAAGTTTCTTTAGCTGTACTGATGCTCGGGTTGTCAGTAGCGTCGACTGTTGTGACCACCGCTATTGCTCCCACCGTTTTGTTGGGCCTGGGAACCGGGCTGGCCCTGATCGTCGCCATCGGGGCGCAAAACGCCTTCGTGCTGCGCCAGGGCATCCGCGGCGAGCACATCGGCGTCGTCGTTCTCATCTGCGCGGTGTCCGATGCAGTGCTGATCACCGCCGGCATTGCCGGCATCGGTGCCGTGATTCAGGCCGCTCCGGCGGTTGTGGACGTCATCCGCCTGGGCGGCGCGGCGTTCCTGCTGGCCTACGCGGTGTTCGCCGCCAAACGGGCAATCAGGCCGGGAGTGCTGACCGCCTCGGCCAATCGCTCCGGCGGGGGACTGGCCGCAACGGCTGCCACGGCGCTGGCCCTGACCTGGCTGAACCCGCACGTCTATCTGGACACGGTCCTCTTGCTCGGTTCCATCGCCAACACCCAGGGGCCGGAACTGCGCTGGTATTTCGGCGCCGGCGCCGTGGCGGGCAGCCTCATCTGGTTCGGCGCCCTCGGCTTCGGCGCCCGGCTGCTGCGGCCCTTCTTCGCCCGGCCCGGCTCCTGGCGCCTGCTCGACGGGTTGATCGCCGTCGTCATGCTGGCGCTCGGGCTGCGGATGGCCTTCGGCCTCTGACCCGATATGCGAGGATGCCGGTATGGCCACCTCATTGCTGCTGCTGGCGGACACCCACGTGCCGAAGCGGGCGCGGCACCTCCCGGACCAGGTGTGGGACGCGGTGGAGGCGGCCGACGTCGTCTTCCACGCCGGCGATTGGGTCACCGCCGGGCTGCTTAACGACCTGGAAGAGCGGAGCCGGCGGCTGGTCGGGGTGTACGGCAACAACGACGGCGATGACCTGCGCGCGCGGCTGCCGGAGATTGCCCGGGCGACGATCGCCGGGGTCCGGTTCGCCATGGTGCACGAAACCGGGTCGGCAAAGGGGCGCGAACAGCGCTGCCAAGCTCGCTTCCCCGATGCCGACGTGCTGGTGTTTGGCCACAGCCACATCCCCTGGGACACCACGACGCCCGGCGGCCTGCGGCTGCTGAACCCGGGTTCGCCCACGGACCGCCGCCGCCAGCCGGTCTGCACGTACATGACCGCGACGGCCGACGGCGGCCGCCTCTTCGACGTCGAGGTGGTGCCGGTGGACAGGGCTGCCGGCCGAGGGCGCTAGTTGCCGGCTACCGCTTTGCTGACCTCGGCCGGGCTTTCGTACTGCTTGTCGGGGAGATTCTTGAGCGCCGAGAGGACGTCGTCCCCGGCTCCGGATTGTTCCGCCTTCTTCACCAGGTCGGCGGCGGATGCCGGGTAGTCCACGCCGCCCAGGGCCTTCTGGATGTCAATGGGACTGGGATTCTCTGCCATGGGAAAACCTTCCGATCGAATAGGAATCCCCACGCTACGTGCTGGGCCGGGCAGTGGGAAGGGGCCATAGGGGCGCGGGCGCGCCTAGCCGTAATTCGAGCCGCCGCGCGCACCGACACGCTCGTGGCAGATCACGGTTTTGCAACGTTGGTTACTTTACGGTAACGTGCAGTTCGTGCGCGGGCGAGATGACCGTGCCAGGGGATGCCGGAACTTCCGGCATGAACTACCCATGGAATGCCCGGACGCTGCCCACGCCTTTCGCCGTCAGAATGGCAGACGTCCACATGACCTCGATTATGCGAGTGGCTGACGGCGGTGCGGAGACGTTCGGGGACGGACTGAGCACAAGGCGGCCTCAACGGAGCATTGTGAATCCAAACAAAAACCTGAACCTCAGCCGTGCCCTGCGTGGCGGCCTCGCCGCCGTCGCCCTGACAGGAGCCAGCGTTGCGCTGGTCGGACCGGCCGCGAACGCCGCCGATGGGGCAACCTGGGACGCACTGGCCCAGTGCGAATCCGGCGGCGACTGGAACATCAACACCGGCAACGGCTACTCCGGCGGCCTGCAGTTCGCCCCGGGGACGTGGGCGGCTAACGGCGGCAGCGGTTCTGCCGCTGATGCAAGCCGCGCAGAGCAAATTGCCGTGGCCGAGAACGTCCTGGACAGCCAGGGCTGGGGCGCCTGGCCCGCCTGCTCGTCCAAGCTGGGACTGGCCGGCGGCGGTGGAGGGTCGCAGGTGAGCAGCCAGTCGGCCCAGATCCAGCAGGCACCCGTCCAGCAGGCCCCGGTCGCCCAGGCTCCGGCCCCGGCACCGGCCGCCCAGGCTCCGGCCCCGGCACCGGCCGCACCCGCGGTCCAGGCACCGGCGGTCAGCGGCGAAACCTACACCGTGCAGCCCGGCGACACCCTGGGCAAGATCGCCCAGTCCCTGGGCCTTCAGGGCGGATGGCAGGAGTTGTTCGCCGCCAATGCGGACACCGTTTCCGATCCGAACCTGATCTTCGTGGACCAGGTTCTGCAGCTGCCCGCGCAGTAACCGGCATGACCCGCAGCGCCCCGTTCTCCGTCAGGAGGACGGGGCGCTGCTGGTTGGGCCCAAAAGACGCGCCCTAGACTGGTAGCAACCGAGTGAGAGGACGGGCCGCTGCTGTGTCCACCGTTGAGAATCGCCCGTGGCTGCAGAACTACCAGCCAGGCGTGCCGGCCGAGATCGATGTACCGACCGAATCCCTGTCGCACATGCTGGAAGACTCGGTCCGCCGGTTTCGGAGGAAGACGGCCCTCGACTTTTTCGGCGCCACGACCAGCTATCGCGAGCTGGGCCGCCAGATCGACCGGGTGGCGGAAGGCCTGCGCCGGCTTGGCGTAGGCCCGGGCAGCCGCGTGGCCTTGATCCTGCCGAACTGCCCCCAGCACGTGGTGGCCTTCTACGCCGTGCTGCGTCTGGGCGCCGTCGTCGTCGAACATAATCCGCTGTACACCGAGCGCGAACTCCGCCACCAGTTCGAGGACCACGGGGCGACGGTTGCCGTTGTCTGGAACAACGTGGTGGCCAAGGTGCAGGCGTTTCCGCCGGACATCGAGGTTAAGGCGATCGTGTCAGTGGACCTCGCCCGTGCGATGCCCCGGGCCAAGCGCCTGGCCCTGCGGCTGCCCGTCCCGGCGGCCAGGACCGCGCGGAAGGCGCTGACCACGCGGGTTAAGGGAACCGTGACGTGGGAGAGGCTGCTGCAGGCCAGGCCGCTGAAGAAGTCGCACCCCCGGCCGGCGGTGACCGACCTGGCGGCCATCCAGTACACCTCCGGCACCACCGGCAAACCCAAGGGCGCCATGCTGACGCACCGGAACCTGCGGGCCAACGCGGAGCAGGGCCGCGCGTGGATGCACGGCGTGTCCGAGGGCAAGGAGGTCATGTACGCGATCCTGCCGATGTTCCACGCCTTCGGGATGACCCTGCACCTGACGTTCGGGGTGCTCATCGGCGCGCGGGTGGTCCTGTTTCCCAAGTTTGACGTGGACCTGGTGCTGGCAGCGGCGAAGAAGACCCCGCCCACCATCTTCTGCGCGGTGCCGCCCATTTACGAGCGGACCGCCCGGGAGGCCAGGAAGCGCCGGGTGGATTTGGGGTCCGTGCGGTTCGCCATCTCGGGTGCCATGAACCTGCCGCAGGCCACCGTGGACCTGTGGGAGGAGACCGCCGGCGGCCTGCTGGTGGAGGGTTACGGGATGACGGAGACCTCGCCGGTGGCCCTGGGCAACCCGTTCGCGCCGACGCGGCAGAACGGCACGATCGGTGTCCCGTTCCCCAGCACGGAGATGCGGGTGGTTGACCCGGAGGACCCGGCGCGCGACGTCGCGCGGGGACAGCCGGGCGAACTCCTGATCCGCGGCCCGCAGGTCTTCCAGGGGTACTGGGGCAAGCCGGAGGAAACGGCGGAGGTCCTGCTCGACGGCGGCTGGGTGCGCACCGGCGACATCGTCACCGTGGACGCGCAGCACAACGTCCGCATCGTCGACCGGGTGAAGGAACTGATCATCACCGGCGGCTTCAACGTCTCGCCGTCCGAAGTCGAAGACGCCCTCCGCTCACACCCCGACGTCGTGGAGGCCGCGGCGGTCGGCCTTCCGCGCCCGGAGGGCGGCGAGGAGGTGGCGGCCGCCGTCGTGCTTCGCCCCGGAGGCGCCGTCCGGCTGGACGAACAGGGGTTGCGGGACTACTGCCGCGGCCGGTTGGCCGCGTACAAGGTCCCGCGCCAAATCGTCGCGGTTCAGGAGCTGCCCAAGTCGATCCTGGGCAAGGTGCTGCGCAAGCAGGTCAAGGAGCAACTCGCCGTCCGGTGAGGGCGAGTGCTGGCGGGCCCGGCAACAAGGGGGCGACGACGAGCAGAGTGGGTGGCGCGAACCAGCGGGGGCGGGGGTGACGCGAACAAGGGGTGACGCCAACAAGTGGGTGACGCGTCACATTTCGAACGCGCGGCAGGCGTGCGGTGTGAGCCGTGACATAGTGGTCCCCGGTGGCAGCGCAATGACCGCGCTCTCCGGTTGGGGGAGATCCGCGGGCACTGTCACTTGATTTTTTCGAACTGAGGAAGTGACATGAAGCGAACATTCCTGACGCTGCTGGCCGGTGTCTCCGCGCTTGGCCTGGCGGCTTGTGGATCCGGATCGCCCAGCGGCGGCGGAGGCAACGAGGCCGGGGGGAACGAATCCGCCGGCGCCGGCGACCTGACCAAGGTGACCGTTGGCGTGATCCCGATTGTGGACACCGCACCGCTGTGGCTCGGTGACTCGAAGGGTTTCTTCGAAGAAGAGGGCCTGGACCTGGACATCCAGAACGTCGCCGGCGGCGCGGCGGCCATCCCCGCCGTGGTCAGCGGCGGGTTCGACTTCGCCTTCGGCAACGTCGTCTCGGTCATGGTCGCCAACGACAAGGGCCTGGACATCCAGCTGGTGGCCAACGGCAACTCCACCTCGGGAGACACCTCGCACGACTTCGGCGGGGTGGTGGTGAAGGGCGATTCGGACATCAAGTCGCCCAAGGACCTGGCCGGCAAGACCGTGTCCGTGAATACCCTCTCCAACATCGGCGACACCACGATCCGCAGCGTGATCGAGGCCGACGGCGGCGACCCCGAGAGCGTGAAGTTCGTCGAGATCGGTTTCCCGGACGCCCCGGCCGCGCTGGCCAACGGTCAGGTTGACGCCGCGTGGATCCTGGACCCGTTCCTGTCCCAGTCCGTCGAGGACGGCGGCCGCGTGGTCTCCTACAACTTCGCCGACTTCGACAAGAACCTGGATATCTCGGGCTACTTCGCCACCGGCGAGACGGTTTCCGGCGATCCGGAACTGGTGAAGAAGTTCCAGGCCGCGATGAACCGCTCGCTGGAGTACGCGCAGGAGAACCCGGACGAGGTCCGGGAGATCGTGGGCACCTACACCAAGATCGACGAAGCCGCCCGCGCGGAGATGGCCCTGCCCACGTTCCGCAAGGACTTCAACATGGAGGCGGCGCAGAAGCTCGCCGACGCCGCCCTGAAGTACGGCACGCTGCAGAAGCCGGCGGAACTGGACAAGTTCTTCCCGTAGGCTTCAACGTCTTACCCCGGTACGACGGCGGGACCTCCCGGCCGTCTGCTGCCCACGACAGCGCCTCTCCCGGACGGGAGGGGCGCTGTCTGCATTCCGCTGAAACCGCTAGATGCGGCTGCGCTCGCCGGGGTCCCGCCACTTGCGCACCGGCGGCGTCCAGTCCTCGATGGCGTCCAGCAGTTCGGCGGCGGAGCCTGCCACTATGACCGCATCCCGGTAGTCCTGCTTTAGGAAGCCGCCTGCGACCAGGCCGTCGATGGTCGCCAGCAGTTGGTCCCAGAAACCGTTGATGTTCAGGAAGGCCACGGGCTTCTCGTGGATCCCGAGCTGAAGCCACGTCCAGGCCTCGAAGATCTCCTCCAGCGTCCCGATGCCGCCCGGCAGCGCCACGAAGGCGTCGGCCAGGTCCGCCATCATTTGTTTGCGCTCGTGCATGGAGTCCACCACGTGCAGGGTGCTCAGCCCGACGTGCCCCACTTCGGTCTTGTCCAACGATTCGGGGATCACGCCCACCACGTCGCCGCCGGCTGCCACCGCACTGTCCGCGACGACGCCCATCAGGCCTACCTGCCCACCGCCGTACACGATCCCGATGCCGCGCGAGGCCAGTTCCGTGGCGAACCGCTCCGCCTCCCGCGCGTAGATGTCGTCCCTGCCGCTGGCCGATCCCGTGAAAACTGCAAGTCGCATGCGGCCATTATTCCAGTGCCGCTAGACTCGCTGACCATGAGCGACGTGGACGAGCAAGGCCGCACCGACCCTCCGCTGGCGGCGGGGGAGGCGGAGACCCTGTTGGGTTTCCTGGAGTTCCACCGCGCCACTTTCGAATGGAAGTGCGCCGGCCTGGGTGCCAAGGAGTTGGCGGCGCGGCTGGCTCCGTCGAGCATGACGTTGGGCGGGATGCTCAAGCATCTGGCGTTCGTCGAAGACTACTGGTTCTCCGTGCGGTTGCATGGGCAGGACCCGCAGCCACCCTGGGACACTGTGGACTGGAAGGCCAGCCCGGACTGGGACTGGCAGTCCGCGGGTGAAGACACACCGGAACAGCTCCGCCGCATGTGGAAAGCCGCCGTGGCACGCTCCCGCTCCCTGACCGCTGAAGCCTTGGCCGACGGGGGCCTTGACGGGGCCGGCTCGTCGGCCGGGTCCACTACCGGGGTTCCCGGTCTGCGGTGGATCCTGGTCCACATGATCGAGGAGTACTCGCGGCACAACGGGCATGCCGACCTGCTGCGCGAGGCAGTGGACGGACTGGTCGGGGAGTAGCGGTCCCGCTGCTACTCGGCTTCCCCGCGCGGATACTCGTCGTCCTCGTCGGACTTGACCGGTTCCAGCTGCTCCTGCAGGTCCGCCTCGTTCGCCTCCCAGGTGGAGATTATCTCCGGGGATGCTTCGTGTTCCAAGTCGTCACTGTGGACTGGAAGGGCCTGTTCCTGCACATCCGCCTCGTTGGCTTCCGTGATGTCTGCTTCGTGCTGGCTGTTGCTGGTCATCGGGTCCCTCCTCCAAGTTGCGGCGGCTATTGGTACACCATTGTCGGCTTAATCGTCGATCCTATCCACCGGCGACGGACTGGATAATCAGCAGTTCCTGCCCCGGTTCCACGAGCGTCGCCGGTCCCTGCAGCGTGCGGATGTCCTCGCCGTCGAGATACAGATTGACGTAGCGGCGGATGGCCCCGGTTTCGTTGCGGACCCGGCGGTTGAAGACCGGGTAATCGCCGGCCAAGGCGTCCAGGATTTCCGCCACTGATCGCGGGCCGGATGCCGGCACGGTCAGCTCACGCTGCTCGCCGGTTACCTTGGCCAGCAGGCTGGGCACGACGACGGTGACCGCTTTTTCTGCCACACCCACCACAGGGATTCCTCCTTACAGGGTGGCCGCACGGACGCACAGGACATCCGGCAGCCCCGAGGCCACTTCCACGAAGACCTCGCCCTCGTCCGCACTGGCGTACACCGAGCCGCCGCGCGTGCCGAAGTAGACGCCGGCCGGATCGCCGGTGTCCACGGCGGCCGCGTCGCGCAGCACCACGTTGTAATCCTGGTCCGGCAGCCCGGTGGCGAAACGCGCCCAGGTGGCGCCGCCGTCGTCGGTCCGGTGCACGGCGAGATGCCCGTCCGGCGGGATCCGCTCGCCGTCGGCCTTGATCGGGACCACCCACGCGGTCCGGGACCTGCGCGGGTGGGTGAGCATGACGAAGCCGAAATCGGTGGGCAGCCCGTCGGCGATGGACTGCCAGTTGTCGCCGGAATCGTCCGAGCGGTAGACGCCGTGGTGGTTCTGCGCAAAGAGCGTGGACGGATCGGCGGCATCCCGCGCGATCTTGTGGACGCACTGGCCCACCTCGGGATTCGGATCGGGCATGAAGTAGGCGCTGATGCCGTGGTTACGTGCCTGCCAGCTGGCGCCGCCGTCGGTGGTCCGGTAGACGCCCCCGGTGCTCATCGCGACGTGCACGGTGTCCGGATCCTTGGGGCTCGGCAGCACCGAATGCACCGCCGCTCCGCCGTAACCGGCCCCCCACTGGTCCTTGTCCGGGTGTTCCCACAGGCTGCGGTTGAGCTCGAAGTGCTCGCCGCCGTCGGTGGACTTCCAGACCGAAATCGGTTCGCAGCCGGCCCAGACAACGCCCGGCCGGTCCGCGGCGTCGGGCTGGATCTGCCAGATCCGCTCCACCGCGGCGCCGTCGTTGTCGCCGAAACGGATGGCGCCGTTCTCCGGTTCGGTCCACGTCTCGCCAAGGTCCTCCGAGCGGAAGATCGTGGGGCCCCAGTGTTCGGAACGGGCTCCCACCAGCAAGCGGGTCGAGCCGCCGCGCTGGTCGATCCCGATGCTGGGGATCTCGTTCATCAAAAAGTGCGGGCCGGACAGAGACCAATTGGTCCGGTCGCGGCTGGTAGCCAGCCACAGCCCTTTCTTGGTCCCGATCGCCAGGACCGTCTCCCCAGTAGCCATGCCACCCATTCGACCACCGGGCTACCGGCTGCGCAACGGTTTTGCGACGAATGGCCTGGTGCGGGGCAGAATGGGGAGGCCGGCCGTACTTCAGGAACGAGGACATGAGCACGCATCCGCCGAACCAGCCCGGCTCCCGCATCTGGCTTTGGGTCCTGATGACGGCCGCCGTGCTGACCCAGACGTCCCTGAACCTGTCGCGGCCGGTGGTTTCCTACAAGCTGCTGGCCCTGGGCGGAGACGCGGCAGTCATCGGCGTCGTGACCGCCGTTTACGCCGTGCTGCCGGTGGTGGCGGCGCTGTGGCTGGGGCGGGTGAGCGACCGGATTCCGTCGCTCAAGGGCATGGTCGCGTTGGGTGCGGCCCTGCTGGCGGTGGCCACGCTGGGGCTGGCCCTGGCGCAGGGGTTCGCGGTCATCGCGACCTCCATGGCCCTGCTCGGGGTGGGGCACCTCGTGTTCACCATTGCCGGCCAGTCCGCCATCGGGCGGTATGCGCCGCTGAACCAGATGGACAGCGGTTTCGGCTGGTTCACCGCCGCGTTTTCGCTGGGCCAGTTGATCGGCCCGCTGCTGGCCGGGCTGCTGCTGGGCAGCGAGACCGCGGGAGTGGGGCCGAGCTGGCTCGGCGCCATCGACCTGACCCTGCTGCTGGCGGCCGGCATCGCCGCAGCCGGGGCGCCCGTGATGCTGATCGGCGCGCATCCCGGCGCCGCGGCCCGCCGGTTCCGCCGCGGCAAGAACGACGGCGGTGCGGCGCGGGCACCGCTGGTGAAGGAGCCGGTGCGCCAGATCCTGCGGCGGCCCGGCGTGGCCTGGAACATGCTGGCGTCCATGGCGCTGCTCTCGGTGATCGACATCCTGGTGGCGTTCCTGCCGCTGGTCGGCGAGGAACTCGGGGTGCCGCCGCTCTGGGTGGGCGTCCTGCTGGCCGTGCGGGCGGGCGCGTCGATCATCTCGCGGATCCTGCTGCCATGGCTGGTGCACCGCTGGACCCGGATCCAATTGCTGGTGGTCAGCCTGCTGGGCGCCGGCGCGGCGATCGCGGTGACGCCGTTCGTCCTGGAACCCTTCTGGGTGGCCGCGGCCGCGCTGTTTGTGGGCGGGTTCCTCCTGGGCCTGGGCCAGCCCTTGACCATGACGCTGATCAGCCACGCCGTCCGGCCGGAATCCCGGGGATCGGCGCTGGCGCTGCGGCTGCTGGGCAACCGGGTGGGGCAGGTCGTGCTGCCGCTGGCGGCGGGCCTGGTGGCCGCCCCGCTCGGCCCCGGCGGCGCCATCTGGTTCTCCTGCGCGGTGCTGGGGGCCGCGGCCGCGGCACGGTTGACGGTGCGCACCGGCGGTGGCGGCGGCGGTCGGCAGCTTGCCGACTGACGCCGGCCTGACGGCTCCGGTTCGGGCACACGCTCCGGATCGGGCGCACGCTCCGTTTCGGGCGACTGCTCCGGTTGTTTAGTGGAGCAGGCGCCCGAAACGGAGCGACGACGGCGCCAGCCAAGCACCGCCGTCGTGCTTGGAGGGTTGGGAAGTTTCCGGGACTAGACCCCGAGCGTTTCCCGCAGGCGGGCGACGTGGCCCTTGGCGTCCACGTCGTACTCGGCGTGCTTGATGGTTCCGTCCGGACCGATCACGAAGGTGCTGCGGAGCGTGCCGGTGAAGACCTTCCCACCGAAGGTCTTGTCCCCGTAGGAACCGTATGCCTTGGCGACGGCGAAGTCGGGGTCGGAGAGCAGCGGGAACGTCAGGCCCTCGGCGTCGCTGAACGCCTGGATGGCCTCGGGGCCGTCCGGGGAGATGCCAATGACGTCGTAGTTGGCGGCCTGCAGGGAGTTGAGGCTGTCGCGGAAGTCGCAGGCCTCGGTGGTGCAGCCGGGAGTGGCGGCCTTGGGGTAGAAGTAGACCACCACGTTCCCGCCGGCGTAGTCGGACAGCGAGACCTTCTTGCCGTCGGCGTCGGAGAGGGTGAACTCGGGGGCGGACATGCCGGGCTGGAGCTGGGACAAGAAGATCCTCTTTCGTCGCAGGTAACAGTGGAACCGTGCTTTCGTCACCGAGTCTAATGGTGAGGCCGTCCGGAGCGCGCCGCTGCCCCATCAATGCGTGAGGCATCGAGCGCTCCGGATATGGTCAAGTTTTGGACACCCGCCAGGGAGGGGCGGAAGCTCGGGGCCGGCTCAGATATCCAATACGAGGCGCCTGCCCTTGCAGCGCGAGACGCAGATCATCATGGTGTCCCCGGCCGCGCGCTCCTCGTCCGAGAGCAGGCTGTCCCGGTGATCGGGCTCGCCGGAAATGACCGGGGTCTCGCAGGTGCCGCAGATGCCCTCGCGGCAGGAGTTCAGCACGGGAATGCCAATGTCCATCAAGGCCTGCAGGATGGTGGTGCCGGCGGGGACGGTGACCTCGGTGCCGTCAGCGGTCTCGACCACAAATTCGCTGTCTGCTTCCGCCGCGGCCGGCACGGGGGCGGGACCGGCAGCAAAGCGCTCGAAGTGGTACCGGCCCGGATCCGCCCAGCCCGCGGTCAGTTGTTCCAGCGCGGCCAGCAGCGGACCGGGTCCGCACGCATAGACGTGGGCGGCGGCGTCGAGTTCGGCCAGCAGCGGTCCGAGCGGGAAGAGGCCGGACTCGTCGTCGGCGTGGAAGCGGACGCGCTCGCCGTAAGCGGCCAGTTCGTCCTGGAAGGCCATCGAGGTGCGGCTGCGGCCCAGGTAGACCAGCGTCCAGTCCGAGCCGGCGGCCTCGGCCTGCCGAACCATGGCCAGGATCGGGGTGATGCCGATGCCGCCGGCGATGAACAGGTAGCTGCCGGCCGGTTCCAGGGCGAAGTTGTTCCGCGGGCCGCGCACCTGCAGCTTGGTGCCGGGCCGCAGCTCGTCATGGATCCAGGCCGAGCCTCCGCGTCCGGCCGGCTCCCGCAGCACGCCCAGGCGCCAGAAGTCGTCCTCCGGCCGGGAGCAGAGCGAGTACTGCCGCAGCAGTCCGTTGGGCAGCAGCACATCAACGTGCGCGCCGGCCTGCCACGCAGGCAAAGCCTCGCCCCGGGGATGCTGTAGCCGCAGCGCCACCACCGAGTCGGAGGCGGGCTCGATCCGGGTGACCTCGACGTCGAAGAAGCCGTCGTGCGGTGCGGTTTCCATAAAGTTTTCTCCTTGATGAAGCGGCCGGCGGATGCCGGTGGCTGGTGGTCAGGGCGCGGCAGGCGCCGGGATCTGTGTGGCCAAACCCGGGACGGCGTCGACGGCGGTGAGCACGGCCGCCGATGCCTCCCGGCCGGCGAGGGTGATGCGCACGCCGTCGCCGTCGAAGGCCCGGACTGACACGGACCTCTGTAGGCAGGCGGCCTCAAGTTCGCGGGAACGGGTGCCGGCGGGAATCCACACGAAGTTTCCGCCACTGTCCGGAACGAGGATCCCGCGCCCGCTCAGCTGGGCGGTCAGATCTTCCCGTTGGGCCACGATGTCCGCCACGGTCGCGGCCGTGCGCTCCGGTTCGGACCAGGCAGCCACCGCGGCCGCCTCAGCCACCCGGCTGAGGGGGAACGGCAGGGCGGCGCGCCGGAGCATCGCGGTGATCTCTTCGGATCCTGCCAGATAGCCGGCACGCAGCCCGGCCAGACCGTAGGCCTTGGAAAAGGTACGCAGGACGACCAGGTTGGGGAAGGCTGCCAGCAGCGACACGGCGTCGTGTTTCGGGAGGGAGAATTCGCGGTAGGCCTCGTCCAAAATGATCAGCACGTGCGGCGGCACCTGGTGCAGGAACTGCAGCATTTCGGCATCGGTGACAGTGGTGCCAGTGGGGTTGTTGGGGCTGCACACGATCACGGCGCGGGTCGCGGGGCCGATCGCGGCGGCCATGGCGTCCAGGTCGTGCCGGGCGGCGGCGTCGAGCGGGACCTCGACGGCTGCCGCTCCGGCGACCCCGGCGAGGATCGGGTATGCCTCGTAGCTGCGCCAGGCATAGACGACCTCGTCGCCCGGGCCGGTGTACGTGGACAGCAGCAGCTGCAGCAGCGCCAACGAACCTGCCCCGGCCAGCACCTGTTCGGGACCGAGGCCCAGCCGGGCGGCGACCGCACCGACCAGTTCATCCCCGGCCAGGCTCGGATACCGGTTGGCCGCAGCTCCTGCGGCGGCGATGGCTGCCTGCACCGCCGGCGACGGCGGCACCGGTGACTCGTTGGACGAGGCGATCCAGCGCACGGCCGCTTTCCCGGCGGACCGGGAGTATCCCGGCAGCGTGGCGATGCCCGGACGCGGCTTCGGGGCAATGGAGCCGTCCGGCGGCGCGAAGGGGTGCCGGGGACTGCCCAGAGGATCGCTCACCCTGTTCCTTTCTCGGTTCATGGCCTGGCCGGGATCGGCCCGGGCATCGGTACCTGGGGCGCGGCGGTCCCGGCTCCGAGGTCGAGCAACTCGGGGCAGCGCCGGCGCAATTCCGCGGTGCTGGTGACCCCCAGCAGCGCCAGCGTGCGTCGGAACTGGCCTATCAGCAGCTCGGCCAGGCGGACGACGCCGGGTTCCCCGGCGGCAGCGAGCGCCCACAGGTAGGGCCGCCCGACCATGGCCAGATCGGCACCCAGGGCGACTGCGGTCGCGATGTCCGCCCCGTGGCGGATGCCGGAATCCACGACGACGGCGAAGTCCTCGCCGACGGCCTGCCGGACCGGAGCGATCAGCTCGGCCGGGGCAACCGTCTGGTCCAGCTGCCGCCCGCCATGGTTGGAAAGATGCACGCCGTCCACCCCCAGCTCACGGGCCCTGAGCGCGTCGGCCGGCCCCACCGGCCCCTTCAGCAGCAGCTTGCCGGGCCAGGCGGCCCGCAGCTGGGCCAGGTCGGCCCACGTGACTGCCGGGTCGAACTGGGAGCCGATGTTCTCGATCGTGTAGCCGGATTCGGCCGGGCCGTCGGTGAGGTTGGCGAACTGCAACCCGGGGGCGCGCAGCATCTTGGTCCAGTAACCGGGCTTGGCCCCGATGTCCAACAGGCTGTTGGCGGTGAGCCGGGGCGGGATGGTGAACCCGTTGCGCACGTCCCGCAGCCGATTGCCGGAAACCGCGGTGTCCACGGCCACTTCCAGGACGCGGTAACCCGCGTCGGCCGCCCGGCGGACCAGTTCGAAGGTCCTGGCGCGGTCCTTCCACACGTAGAGCTGGAACCAGCGGTCGGCCGCCGGGTCCGCCGCCAAATCCTCGAGCGCTGTGGTGGCCATGGTGGAGAGTACGTAGGGCAGCCCCGCCCCGGCCGCCGCTCGGGCAACGGCGGGTTCGCCGTCCGGGCTGATCATCCGGGTGTAGCCGGTGGGAGCGAAGCCCAGCGGTGCGGCGACGTGCCGGCCCAGGACGGTGGCAGCGGTGTCCGGGGCACTGACGTCCGCCAGCACAACCGGGGTGAACCGGCGTCGGGCGAAGGCCTCGGTATTGCCGGCCAGGCTGTGCTCGGCGTCGGCACCACCGTCGATGTAGTCCAGCACGGAGCCCGGCAACCGGCGGGCGGCGAGCCGCCGCAGGTCCTCGACGGTGTGGCAGCGGGCGAGGGCACGCTCGCTCCGGGAGCCCTGCGGAATCTTGAACGAGACCAAGCCCAGGGCCTCGGTCAGCTTCACGGCAACACCTTTCCGGGGTTCCTGGTGTTGCCGTGAGGCCCCGCGGCGCCGGGCCTCACAGCCGGTCCGGCGCCGCGGCACGGGCATAGGGCGGCCTCGGAGCGCAAGGGGGCAGCGCTCATGCCAGCACCTTGGACAGGAACGCCTGGGTCCGGGCCTCGCGGGGGTTCTCCAGCACCTGGCGGGGCTCACCGCTTTCGACCAAGCATCCATCGGCCATGAAGTGCACAACGTCCCCGACCTCCTTGGCGAAGCCCATTTCATGGGTCACCACGATCATCGTCATGCCCGACGCCGCGAGCTGCACCATCACCTCCAGCACCTCGCCAACCAGCTCCGGGTCCAGTGCCGAAGTCGGTTCATCGAAGAGCATGACCGAGGGCTTCAGCGCCAGGGCGCGGGCTATGGCCACCCGCTGCTGTTGGCCGCCGGAGAGCTGGCCCGGGTAGTGGTTGCGCTTCTCCGCAAGGCCCACCCGCTCCAGCAGGGCCATCCCCTCCTCGAGGGCGCGGGCCTTGGGCCGGCGCTGGACGATCGTGGGGCCCTCGATCACGTTCTCCAGCGCGGTACGGTGCGGGAACAGGTTGAACTGCTGGAACACCATGCCCACCGACGCCCGCTGCCGGGAGGTCTCGTGCTCTTTCATTTCGCGCAGACGGTTGCCGGTGCGCCGGTAACCGATTCGTTCGCCGTGTACCCACAGCTGCCCGCCGTCGATCTTCTCCAGATGGTTGATACAGCGCAGGAAGGTGCTCTTGCCCGAACCCGAGGGACCCAGCAGGCACGCAACCTGGCCGGCCTGCACGTCCAGGCTAATGCCCTTGAGCACCTCGACGTTGCCGAAGGACTTACGTACCCCTTGGGCGCTGACGATCGGATCATTCATTTCAGGGTCTCCAGTTCGACGGCGGGGGAGGCACCTGCCGGCACCAGTCCGGCAGGCTCGTTATGACGGGCACCCTTGGTCGGCCGGACCGGGGAAAAACCCCGCTCAAAGTGGCGTTCGACGTAGTACTGGCCGACGGAGAGCACCGCGGTGACGGCCAGGTACCAGATGGCAGCCACGATCAGCAGCGGGATGGTTTGGAAGGTGCGCGAGTAAATGATCGAGACCGAAGTCAGCAGCTCGCTGTAGCCGATGACGATCACCAGCGAGGTGTATTTGAGCATGCCGATGGTTTCGTTGCCGGTCGGCGGGATGATCACGCGCATGGCCTGGGGCAGCACCACCCGGCGCATGGTCTGGGTGCGTGACATGCCGATGGCCTTGGCGGCCTCGGTCTGGCCTTGGGGAATGGCCCGGATGCCGGAGCGGACGATTTCGCCCATGTAGGCGCCCTCGTTCAAGGCCAGCCCGAGCAGGGCGGCGGTGAAAGGCGAGATGACGGAGTTGGTGGCGATCTCGAAGAAGCTGGGACCGAACGGGATTCCGATCACGATCTTGGGCACCAGCGCGGCCAAGAAGAACCAGAACAGCAGTTGGACCATCAGAGGCGTGCCGCGGAAAAACCAGGAATAGGCCCACGCCGCGTAGGACAGAATCGGATTCGCCGAGAGCCGACAGACGGCGACGGCGATGCCAAGCACGATGCCGATGGCCATGGACACCGCCGTCAGCAGCAGGGTCTTGCCCAGACCGGCAAGCACCGGCGGGGCGAACAGGTACTGGCCGACGACGTCCCACTGGAAGCGTTCGTTGGTGACCATCGAATACGCGACCAGCACGGCGCCGGCCAAGACCAGCCCTGCAGCCACCCAGCGGCCGGTGTAGCGGGCCGGCAGAACGGTCAGGTCCTCCTCCTGCGCGCCCGGCTTGGTCCCGGTCACTCGGTGACCCCGTTGATCGGGAACTCGTCCATGGCGTGGTCGGACATCTCGTACTTGGCCAGGATTTCCCCGTAGCTGCCCTCGTCCTTCATGGCGACCAGTGCCTTCTGCACGGCTTCGGTCAGCTGCTTGCTGTCCTTCGGGAAGACGATGCCGAAGGCCAAGTCCTGGTAGCGCGGTCCCTGGACCAGTTGGCCGTTGCTCTCGGCGGCAATCACCGACCCGGACGTGGAATCCACCAGGAAGGCGTCTACACGCCCGCTCTGCACGGCCAGCACAGCCTGGTTCTGGCCGGCGAAGATGGTGACCTGCAGCGGGTCCTTGCCGGCTGCCTTGCACTTCTCCGACTGTTCGGCGGCGTCGGCATCCTCGGTGGTGCCCTTGACGATACCGACCGACCTGCCGCACAGGTCGTCGAGGGTCTTAATGCTCTCGGCGTTGGCGGTGGCGGTCATAATGCCGCCGCCGGCGGAGAAGTAGTCGACGAAATCCACCTGCTTCTGCCGTTCCACGGTGTCGGACATGGCGGACATGGCCATGTCGTAGCGGGCCGAGACCAAGCCAGGGATGATCGCGTCGAAGGCGATGTTGTTGAATTCCAGCGTGACGCCCAGCTGTTTTTCAAGCTCGTCGGCGATCTCGCGGTCGATGCCGACGATGGTGGTGCCATCGGTGTCGAAGGACTCGAACGGGGGGTATTCGACGTTGCTGGCGACGTTGATCTTGCCGGCCTCTTGGATGGCCTCAGGCAGTTCGCCGAACAGGGGCGCCTTTGCCCCCGCGGCCGCGGCCGGTGTGGCTGCCCCGGTCCCGCCGCTGCCGGCATCGGCACTGCCGGCACAGCCCGCCAAGGCGAGGGCCGCGGACAGCCCCAATGCCGCCAGAAGGGGCTTACGTGGGGAGACTGTCGAAAATACCATTTTCCTACACTCCTGAAATAGTTGTATGGCTTGCTGCAAATGAATGGTAAATATTCGAAACCGTTCCGGTAATTATCGGTTGCCCCCACAGCATAAGGAGAAGGTGGAGACTGATACAAGCCCTTTTATTCGTCCAATAAATCCCAGTAGCAAACGCTTTCGAAGCGCGGGCCGGCGGGGTAAACGCTTGTTTTTAGGCGCGCAAAACAATCAAGATAATAGGCATTAAAACGCCTGTTATCGCCGGGCATTCCCATCATTGACCAAAGGTTTATAGGGAGGAATAACAATCCACGGCGATTCCCGCTCTCCGAAATAAAGTCCGGTTCCGGCGGCCTATTCCCACCGCCGGGCCGAACGGCTTCCCAACCTAGGCCGAGCCGGACAGCACCTCATTGACCGCAGTGACGACGGCGCCGCCGTGGACGAGTTCCCGGGCGGTGCGGACGCGCGGGTACATCACCACGTCCCTGTTGATGTGGTCCACCGCCCGGCCGTCGGCCGACCTGGACGAACGGACCATCTCCAGCACTGCCCGGCTGGCCGGTGCCAGCGTGGCGGACGCGGTCTCCGGCTTCGCCAACCGCAGTTCCAGGGCCTGGCAGGCCATGAGAAGTTCGATCCCCACCACAGTCTCGATGTTCGCCACGACCTGCCGGGCGTGCCTGCCGGCGTTGTTGGCCATGGAGACATGGTCCTCCTGGTTGGCGCAGGTGGGGATCGAATCCACACTGTCCGGATGAGAGAGGGTCTTCGAGTCTGAGACGAGAGCAGCGGCCAGGTACTGCGGAAGCATGTAGCCGCAGTCCATGCCGGTCTGCTCGCTGTCGATCAGCATGTCCGGCAGCCCGCGGTTGAGGGTGCCGTCGTCAAGCCGGAAGAGCCGGCGCTCGGTGATGTTCCCGATCTCGGTGACCACAATGGAGATAAAGTCCGCGGCGAAGGCCACGTATTCGGCGTGGAAGTTGCCGCCGGAGACTGCCTTGAGGGAGCGGCTGGCCGGAAGCGCCGGAAAGATCAGCGGATTGTCGGTGGCGGCGTTGATTTCGTTGCCGATGATCCCGGCAGCGAACTCCAAAGTGTCCTTGACCGGGCCGAAGACCTGCGGCACGCAGCGCAGCGAGTACGCGTCCTGGGGCGGCTGGCGCACAGGGTCGGCCTCGGCGCTGCCATCGACCAGGGAACTGCCGGCCAGCAGTTCCCGGATTCGGGCGGCCACCTCGATCTGGCCCTTTTGGCCGCGGGCTTCATGCAGTTCGGCGATGAAGGCGTCGCCAAAGCCCATCAGCGCCTCGATGGTCATGGCGGCCGTAATCTGCGCGGTTTCCAGCAGGTTCTGTGCGTCGAACAGGGCAAGAGCCGCCTGGGCGCAGGAGAAGGAGGTGCCGTTGAGCAGTGCCAGGCCGTCCTTGGCGCCCAGAGGCAGCCGGTCCAAACCGGCGGCGGCCATCGCGTTCTTGCCGCTGGTTATGGCGCCGTCCAGGAAAGCCTCGCCGGAGTCCAGTTCCTCGTCTTCGCCGGTGTGCGGGCGGGTCATCACAATGGCCACGTGCGCCAGCGGAATCAGGTCCCCCGAGGCACCCAGCGAGCCGTACTCGGGGATGGCAGGGCAGACACCGCGGTTGAGCATTTCAGCCAAGGTGGTGACGATCTCCGCCCGGATGCCGGAGTGGCCCTGAACCAGGCTCACGATCCGGATGAACATGGTCGCCCGCACCACTTCCTCGTCCACATAGCGGCCGACGCCGGCGGCGTTTGACAGGACCAGCCGGCGGGACAGCTCCGCAGTGTCGGAAGCCTCGTCGAAGGCCCTGCGTCCGGCGAGGGAACCGAAACCGGTATTGATGCTGTAGATCGGCGCGGTAGGGTGGCCGGCTTCCATCTGCTCCACCACCGATCCGAGCCAGGCCCGGCTTGGTTCCATCCGGGCCAGCGCCTCGTCGGAGATCTCCACCGGCCGGCGGAACCGCGCCACCTGGATCACATCTTCGAGCGTAGTGCGGCTGATCCCCACTACGACGGGGGTTTCAGTGACGGTCTGGGTGTTCATCGGCGATCTCCCTGGTTGATTGAAAACTGGTCGTGGACTCGAGCGATTCGGTGAGGTTCCGGGCGGCGCAGCCCAAGGCATTGAGCGCGGAATTGATCCAGGCTGTGGTGCCGCAACGGCTTTCGGGGCCGGCGACGTTGAGCGAACTAACCACCTCGCCGCGGCAGAAGACCGGCACTGCTACGGATACCGAGCCCGAATCGAGCTCGCCGCGTGAGACGGCGCGGCCCGCGGCGCGGATCTGCGGCAAGGCCGCCTGAACCTGCTCGGCCGTCGGAGTGTGGTCCGTGAACCGCGGCAGCTGGCGGTCCAGCACTTGGCGGACGACGTCCTGCGGCGCCCATGCCAACAGGATCCGCTGCCCGGCCCCGGCATGCAGCGGCAGCATTTCGTTAATTGCGAAGGTGTATTTGAGCGACTTATCCGGCTCGACCCGTCGCAGGCACATGGCCTGGGTGCCTACCCGGATGATCAAGACGGCCGTCTCGCCCACCGCATCAACCACATCTTTGAGCACTGCCGTGCCCACCTCTGCGAGGTGGGACTGAACGTGGTGCCGCCCGGTGAGTTCCAGCAGGGCCCGCCCGGGCCGGTAGCGCCCCCCGTCTTCCTGGACGAAGCCGCGGTCCTTGAGCGTTTTGAAGTACCGGTAGGCGGTGCTTTGCGGGATGCCCAGCTTGGTGGCCACCGCGTCGATGGTGGCATCGCCGTCGGCAGCGACCTCGGCCAAAATGGCCAGTCCGCGCTCGAATGATGTCAACCCAACCTCCTCACAAACCTTCCGGCATCCGGGGCACTCCAGAGATGCTCCACCGAGGCTGGCCCCACCGGCAATTGCCATTCTCACAGAATGAGAATGGGATTCCGCTTCAGTCTCAAAACACCGCTACGTTGAGGCCATTCCCTGCCGCAACGATGAGTGAGGCCTCCAATGACAACCGACTTGCCGGTGGCAGCAGCCCCCGCCATTTCCGACGATCCGTATTCCGACGCGAACCTGACCGACCCGTATCCGCTGTTCGAGCGGATGCGCCAAGCCGGACCTGGGGTGTGGCTGGACAAGTACGGTGTGCCGGCGTTCACGCGTTTCGGTGCGTGTAAGGACATCCTCGACGACCACGCCACCTTTATTTCCGGTGCCGGCGCGGGGCCGAAAAACCTGCACCACGAACCGTCATGGCGTCCGCAGGGCATCATGGAGTCCGACCCGCCCCTCCACACCGCCATGCGCCAGGCGATGGCCGGCGTGATCTCCCCCAAGGGGACCCGGGCGCTGCGCGGGCAGTTCCAGGAATTCGCCGACGAGCTGGTGGAGCAGGTGCTGCAGCTACGCGAGTTCGACGCCGTGACCGACTTCGCACAGGTCTTCCCGCTGCGGGTATTTGGCGACGCGGTGGGAATTCCCCGCGCGGGGCGGGCCGAGAACCTGCTCGCGCTCGGTGCGATGAACTTCAGCACTTTCGGCCCGGACGACGAGCGGTCCAAGGAGTTCTTCCGCCTGGGCGCCGGCACTAATGACTGGGCCATGGCCAATACAGCCCGGGAGCGACTGGCGGAGGGAAGCTTGGGGGCACAGATCTGGGACTACGCCGACCGCGGCGAGATCACCGAAGCCCAGGCTGCGCTGCTCGTGCGGGCCATGCTCTCGGCGGGGCTGGACACCACCATCTTCTCGATCGGCAACACGCTGGCTGCGCTGGCACAACATCCGGGGGAGTGGACCAAGGTCCACGAGAATCCCCGGCTGACCAAATTCGCCATCGACGAGGCCTTCCGGTACGAGTCACCCTTCCAGTCCTTCTTCCGCACCACCAGCCGCGATACTGTCTTGCACGGTCTCGAGCTGGCGGCCGATACCAAGGTGGCGGTCTTCGTCGGCGCGGCCAACCGCGATCCGGAGCACTGGGGACCCGACGCCCACGAGTACCGGATTGACCGGCAGGCCGGCGGTCATTTGGGATTCGGCATGGGAATCCACCAATGCGTCGGCCAGCCTATCTCGCGGCTGGAAATGGACGTGCTGCTGACCACCCTGGCCAAACGTGTGAAGACCATCGAGTTAACCGCCGAACCCGTGCCCTTCCTGCACAACACGCTGCGAGGCTGGCAATCCATTCCCGTGCGCATCATTCCGGCCTAGGGGGCGGCTGAGGCGGACTGCAACCTCGGGAGGGGACCGTGCAAATCCTGCCGGCGGTGGCACCCGGCATAGCATCGAAGGCGTGAGCGACGCGGAACAACCTTGGGCAGGCCACCCGAAAGGCAGCCGGGGATACCGCAACATGCTCCTGGCGCTGCTCTTCGGCGGCTTCGCCACGTTCGCCCAACTGTATTCGGTGCAGGCGGTGCTGCCCGGCATCGCCCGAACCTTCCAGGTCAGCGCGGCCGATGCCGCGCTCAGTCTTTCCGCCGCCACCATCGGCCTGGCCCTGGCCGTCATGCCCTGGTCCGCGGTGGCGGACCGAGCCGGCCGCAAGCGCACCATGACGTGGGCGATCAGCGCCGCCGTGATCCTGGGCCTGGCGCTGCCGCTGGCGCCGAATTTTCCCGCCCTGCTGGCGCTGCGCTTCCTGGAGGGCGCCGCGCTGGGCGGCATCCCCGCCGTCGCACTGGTCTACCTGAACGAGGAGGTGCAGCGGCTGCACGCGGCGGTCGCGGCCGGCACCTACGTGGCTGGCACCACCGTGGGCGGCCTGGCCGGCCGCCTCATCGCCGGGCCGGTAGGGGAGTGGGCCGATTGGCGCGCCGGCGTGCTGGCTGTCAGCGCCGCCGCCGCGCTCGCCGCCGTGCTGTTCGTCCGGCTGGCACCGGCCCCGCGCGGTTTCCTGCCGGTCGTGCGCGGACAGGGACCCGGGCTGGGGCAGCGGATCCTGGCGAACCTGCGCTCGACGCCGCTACTGGCGCTCTATGCCCAGGGATTCCTGCTCATGGGCGGATTCGTCGCCGTCTACAACTACCTGGGCTTCCGGTTGGAGGCGCCGCCGTTTTCCCTGCCCGCGTCGCTGGCCTCCCTGCTGTTCCTGGCCTACCTGGCCGGCACCGTGAGCTCCCGGGTGGCCGGCGGCCTGACGGCGCGGACCGGCCGGCTGCCCGTGCTGCTGGGCGGGATCCTGGTCAGCATCGCCGGGCTGGCGGTCACCCTCGTCGACTCGCTTCCGTTGATCCTGCTGGGGCTGCTCGTGTTCACGGGCGGATTCTTCGCCGCCCATTCGGTCGCTTCGGGCTGGACGCCTCGGCTGGCGACGGTCGGCGCGGCCCAGGCATCCAGCCTCTACAACCTCTTCTACTACGCCGGTTCCAGCCTGTTCGGCTGGGCCGGCGGCCTCTTCTTCGGCCGGTTCGGCTGGACCGGCGTCGTCGCGTTTACCGCCGCGCTCGCGGTCATCGCCGGTACGACGGCGGTGCTCGCCCTGCGTACGCGAGGCGCCGGATAACGGGAGCGCCAGGAAGCCTTGCACAAGTGCACGCATAATGCATGCACGGTGGCTAAAAGCTCCAGGGCCGCGTTGCCGGTTCGAACGCCGGAATCCGGGCTGCAAGGGGCCTAAGCTGGTGGGCGTGAACCCGGAGAAGACAGCCGTACAGCGGCAGGGACGGAGCCTGAACCGGCAAATCCTTGCACTCGCCATCCCCGCCTTCGGCGCCCTGATCGCCGAGCCGCTGTTTTTGGCGGCCGATTCGGCCATCGTGGGACACCTCGGGGTGGCGGAACTGGCCGGAATGGGGCTGGCCGCCACCGTGGTGCAGACCGTCGTCGGACTGATGATCTTCCTCGCCTACTCCACCACGCCGGCGGTGGCGCGGCTGCTGGGCGCCGGCCGGATGGCGGATGCATACGGCGTCGGGCGGGACGGCATCTGGCTGGCGCTGGTCGTCGGCGTGGTGCTGGCCGCCGCGGGCTGGGCTTTCGCCCCGGACCTGACCGCGGCCATGGGGGCCAGCGGGCAGGTGCAGGGGTTCGCGGTGGACTACCTGCGCTGGTCGATGCCCGGCCTGCCGGGCATGCTGATCGTGCTGGCGGCCACCGGGGTGTTGCGCGGCCTGCAGGACACCAAGACTCCGCTGCTTGTCGCCGGCATCGGCTTCCTGGCCAACATCGGCCTCAACTTCCTGCTGGTCTACGGGATGGGGCTCTCGGTGGCCGGGTCCGCCATGGGCACCAGCCTGGTCCAGTGGGCCATGGCGGCGGTCTACCTCGTCATCGTTTACCGCGGAGCCGTCAGGCACAGCGTGCGGCTGCGGCCCACCTGGGTCGGCCTGAAGGCCACCACGCACGTGGGCTCCTGGCTGATGCTCCGGACCCTGAGCATGCGGATTGCCTTGCTCGCGACGGTCTTTGTGGCCACCTCCCAGGGACCGGTTAGCCTGGCCGGCCACCAGTTGGTGATGACCATGTACAGTTTCCTGGCCTTCGCGCTGGACGCCATCGCCATCGCCGCGCAGGCCCTGATCGGGAAGGAGCTCGGGGCCTCGAACAAGGCGCTGGCACACTCGCTGACCCGCCGGATGATCGTCTGGGGAGTGGGATTCGGCGTGGTGACCGGCCTGCTGCTGGCGGCGGTGGCGCCGGTGCTCGGCTGGGTCTTCACCTCCGACCCGGCCGTCCACCAGGCGTTCACGGCCGCGATCTGGCTGCTGGCGCTGAGCCAGCCGATCTGCGGTCTCGTCTTCGTCCTGGACGGCGTGCTGATCGGCGCCGGCGACGCGCGCTACCTGGCGATTGCCGGCGTGGTGAATTTGCTGGCATACGCGCCCCTGCTGGTGTGGGTGGCCACGGCCGGGCTGACCGGCACGGCGGGACTCGTCTGGCTGTGGGCGGCTTTCGGGCTCGGCTACACCGCGGCCCGCGCGGTCACGCTCGGCTGGCGGGTCCGCAACGATGCGTGGATGGTCACCGGGGCACACTAGGCTTGAACCGTGACGATCCCGAGTACTACCCAGGCGGCCGTATTCTGGCAGCCGGTCCTGATCCGCGCCCTGGTGGCCGCCGCCTTTGGCGCCACCACCATCTTCTGGCAGGAACCCGACCGCACCGTGATGGCACTGGCCGGCGGGCTGTTCCTGCTGCTCAGCGGCGGGGCGGTCTGGCTGCTGGCGCGCAAGCCGGCCGCTGCGGCCCACCGCCAGCTGCTGCTCCTGCAGGCCGCCGTACTCGCGGTGGCCGGCATCCTGGCCTGCGCCCTGCAGACGGTGCCGATGTTCACCGTGCTGGCCACCGCGGCGCTGCTGGTCGCCGGCGGGGCCGAGCTGATGCTCTGGTGGAGCAACCGCCCGACCGGCGGCCGCGAGGTTCCCGGGAACCCGGCGGCTGCCCCGCCCGCGACGGGTGAGGCCGGCTCCGTGCTGGCCCGCGACTGGCTGATCACCGGTGCCGTGTCCGTGGGCTTCGGCCTCGCGCTGCCCTTCTTCGCACACCTGGGCCCGCATGCGCTGCTGGGGGTGCTCGGCGGGGCGGCGATCATCATTGCCGTCGTCCTGCTGATCGCCGCCCTCAGCCTGCGCCACGACGCCAGACAGCCCGCGGCCGGCTGAATACAGCCCGCGGGTGTGGTCCCCGCCACCGGCACCTGCGCGGCAACTTCTACAGTCGGTAGACTGGATGCAGGCTTTATCCGTCAGCAGGAGGAAATCATCGTGGGCAAGAACGCGTCTGGCCGTCCGGACGAAGGACGGATGTCCGTCAAGGGCCCGCTGATCTTCTCGGCGGTACTGGCCGTGATAGCGGGCGCACTGACCATGGTCTTTGCCACCGGCGGGTCCGGAAACCTGCTGCGCTGGGACCTCGGCGTGACCGCGGCCGGCATCGCCTTCATCGCCTCGCTGCTGATTGTGGCGGTGCTGACCATGTCCACCAAGGAGAACCCGAGCCACCTCAGCGAGGGCTCCGGGATCCATCGGGTCTCCTCGAAGATCCCCGGCGGCGCCGGCACTGTCCCCGCCCCGGGCACGCCGCAGAGCCGGGCCCAGGTGGAAGAACAGCAGGCGGCGGAGGCCGCCGCGAACCCCGAGGCCACCAACCGCCTCTCGGGGAACGACGACGACGGCGACGCGCGCCGCTGATGCCTGGCGCCGGCCCGGCCGGACCTGACGAGCATGGCAGCATGACTTCCGGCCAGCCTTCCCCGCACCTGCCCGTCCCGGCAGATCCCGGCGACACCGCGGCGACCAGCGGCGGACAACCGCCCGAGGCCAAGACCACGGTGGCCGCGGAGCTGTGGTACCGGTCGGATCCCCTGCTCTTCAGCGAGGAACTCCAAGCGCGGTTGGCGGAGGAATTCCCCGGCGCCTCCTTTTCCGACGGCGTAGCCCTGCTGCCGCACGCCGCGCACTCCTTCGACATCAACGGCGTCTCCGGCGTGAAAACGATCCGGCTGAGCACCGGAGTGGCCGTTCCCCGCGGGCCGCTGTCCGCGGCCGAGGCGCTGGCGGCAACCCCCGCGGACCAAAGCTGGTCCTGGCCCGACGCCGAGCAGCAGGTTCCCGGCTGCACGCACCGCATCCTGGTCACGGAGGTGGTGGCCAGCGGCTTCGAACCCAAGCCGCGGGTCGAGTCTTTCCAGCGGGTGCTGCGCCTGCTGGCCGCCGAGACGCGGCCGGCGGCGGTCCGGTGGCTGCACAACTCGCACTGGCGGGATCCCCTGGAGCTTGAGGCGGCCCACCCGCTGGCGGGCCCGGTGAACATGCGGTTCTTCCTGGTCAGCAACGACGAGGGCGCCATGGTGGTGGACAGCCTGGGCATGTACCAGCTGGGCCTGCCGGACGTGCAGGTGCACTTCCGCGACAAGGATCCGAACCAGATGGTGGAACTGGCCTTCAACGTGGCAGCGTACCTTTACGAACACGGGCCGGTCATCGAATCCAACAGCCGGCTGAACGGCCCGGACGACCTGGTGTTCACCGCCAGCTGGGAAGATTCGCTGCTGCCGCCGCTGCGGACGGTCATCGACCTCGATCCCGGCCCGCCCTACTCCGCCGGCAGCCGCTAGTACCGTCCTCCGGTCAACCGTTGGCGGCCGACTTGCGGGCCCGATAGGCGGCCACGTGTGTGCGGTTGGCGCAGTTGCCGGTATCGCAAAAACGCTTCGACCGGTTCTTCGACAGGTCCACCAGCACCGCGGTGCAGTCGTCCGCGGCGCAGGTCCGCAGGCGGTCCAGCTGCTTCTCGCGGATCACGTCCACCAGCGCCATCGCCGCCTCCACGGCCATACGGACCTCCAGCGGCGCGTCCGGGCTGGTGGCATGCAGGTGGTAGTCCCACTGGTCGTGTTTGACCAGCTGCGGGATGGCGCCGGCGTCGGCCAGGATCGTATTGACAACGACGACGGCGCGGTCCTCCGTCGCGGACCAGACCTCCTTGAGCACGGGGCGCAGGGCGCGGACCGCCTCCAGCTCCGCCGTCGTATGCGTGCGCGAGCCGGTGAAGCCGAAGTCCGCCACGAGGGCATCGAGATCCGCTACGCTGGCGAGGGTGTCCGGGAAGACCTCGGCCGTATTGATCAGCCGGGCCGCATCCACCAGCGAGTGCTCGGTGTCATGAGCAAAGACCATATTGACCCCTGACAGTGGCGGCGATATTGTCAGTAGTATACCGCTCATGACTCCTGACAGACCTGTTCTGCGCCGGGAGCGAACCCGCACTTCCCCAAGGATCCGTCATGGCCTCCACCGCCGCCGAACAGCGTACCCAGACAGCCCCGCCGCGCCCCGGCTCCGCAGTGGCCGGCGTCGGCATCGCCCTGGCCTCTTCGGCGATCTTCGGACTCTCGGGACCCTTCGCCAAGTCGCTTCTTGAGGCCGGCTGGACGCCGGGCTCGGCGGTGGCGGTGCGGATGGTGGCCGCGGCGCTGGTGCTGTCCCTGCCCGCCGCGTTCATGCTGCGCGGCCGGTGGGACCAACTGCGGCAAAACTGGAAGACCATCGGGCTGTTCGGGCTGATCGGCGTGGCCGGCTGCCAGCTTTTCTACTTCAATGCCGTTGCCAGCCTCTCAGTGGGGGTGGCGCTGCTGCTGGAGTTCCTGGCGCCCGTGCTGATTGTGCTGTGGCTCTGGCTGACCAGCCGCCGACTGCCGCGGCCCGCGACCATCGCCGGTACCGTGCTTGCGGTGGCCGGCCTCATGCTCGTCCTCGACGTCTTTGGGCCGGTCAAGCTGGACGTTGCCGGCGTACTGTGGGGGCTGGGCGCCGCCGTCTGCCTGGTGGTCTACTTCTTCATCACCGCCAAGCAAAACGACTCGCTGCCGCCGCTGGTGCTGGCCGCCGGCGGCCTGCTGGTGGGCGGTGTGGCCATCGTCGTCCTGGGCGCGGTGCAGATCCTGCCGATGTCCTTCAGCACGGCCGGCGTCGAGCTGGCCGGTTGGCAGACTCAGTGGTGGGTGCCGCTGGTCGGGCTGGTGCTGCTGTCCACGGTGTTGTCCTATGTCACCGGCATCATGGCCGCCCGGGCGCTCGGTACCAAGGTGGCTTCCTTCGTCTCGCTGACCGAGGTGCTCTTCGCCGTCATCTGGGCCTGGCTGCTGCTGGGCGAGCTGCCCGCGGCCATCCAGTTGGTCGGCGGCGCTCTGATCGTGGCGGGCGTGGTGCTGGTCCGGGCGGATGAGCTGCGCGGCCCTAAACCGGCGGTGAACCGGAAGTATCTCCAGCGGGCTAGCGAACGATCTTGAAGTTGAAGCGGGGCGTGCCGAGCGCGCTCCAGAGGCGGAGCCAGGCCGGCAGGAGCATTTCGGCGCCGCGGGCGGTAGTGATGTCGCCGAGGTCGATCACGTCCTGATGTCCGAAGGCCTTCAGGAGCTCGGTGACCGTATTCTTGGCGTCGGCGTCGTTGCCGGACACGAAGACCGTTCCGGGGTCGGAGATCAGCCCGGGGCGGGCCTGGAGGTCGGCGGTGAGCGTGTTGAGGGACTTCACGACGCGCGCGGCCGGGAAGGCGCGCTGAATCTGTTCGCCGAGGGAGTCAGTGTCCTTGACGAAGAGGGTCGGGGGCATCCCGGTGCTGGGGTCCAAGGGGTTGGCGATGTCGAGCACGACTTTGCCGTCGAGGTTCTCGGCCCCGGCCTGGGTCAGCACGTCCAGGGAGGCGCTGCCGTTGGTGGCGTTGATGATCAGCTCGGCCCCGGCTGCGGCGTCGGCGAAGCGGGTGACTCCGATGCCGGGGTTGTCGGCCGCCCAGACGGTGAAGGGCGGGGTGCCCATGGCATCTGTCTCGGTCCTGGACAGCGTGGCTTCGGGATCGCGGGTTCCGATGGTGACGGCGTGGCCGAGCTCGGCCAGGCGGACCGCGATGGTTTGGCCGACCCTGCCGGTTCCGAGGACTGCTGTTTTCATGATGGTCTCCTGTCCAGCTCGGGTTGCCCCGGTCGAGTCTGACTCCCTACGACTTACTGTGCTCCTTCCGAGGGTGGCGGGCCAGTGGTCGAGGAAGTCGGAGGCGGTGCCCTGCCGGGGTGGTGCGATGCCGCGGCGGGGGAGCAAACTGGAACCAGCCAGCATCCACGATCCGAACCGGAGGCCCGACATGTGCCGGAATATCCGCCAGCTCCACAACTTCGAGCCCGCCGCCACGAACGCCGAAATTGAGGCCGCCGCGTTGCAGTACGTGCGCAAGGTCAGCGGCAGCAACAAGCCGTCGAAGGCGAACGAGGAAGCTTTCAACCGGGCGGTGCACGAGATCGCGCACATCACCGCCCACCTGCTCGACGACCTGGTGACCGCGGCGCCGCCGAAGAACCGTGAGGAAGAAGCCGTGAAGGCCCGTGCCCGCGCCGCCGTCCGCTACGGGGCCGCCGTCTAGGCCCGGCGCCGGGAGGCGGCCCGCGGGGAGGCGGGTCCGCCGGGAGGCTGCTGTGCCGCCCGGCGGGCTGTCGCCCCCCCCCCGCCCGCTACCGTCCGAAGCGGCGCAGGCGCAGGGAGTTGGCTACCACCAGCACCGAGCTGGCGGCCATCGCGGCCCCGGCGATCATCGGGTTGAGCAGCCCGAGCGCGGCCACCGGGATCCCGAGCGTGTTGTAGGCGAAGGCCCAGAACAGGTTCGACTTGATGGTGGAGAGCGTCCGGCGGCTGAGCTCGATGGACTGCACCACCTGGCCGAGGTCGCTGCCCATCACGGTCAGGTCCGCGGCCTCGATCGCCACGTCGGTGCCGGCGCCCATGGCGATGCCCAGGTCGGCCTGGGCCAGCGCGGCGGCGTCGTTCACGCCGTCGCCCACCATTGCCACCGTCTTGCCCTCGTCCTGCAGCCGCTTGATCGCGGCCACCTTCTCCTCGGGGAGTACGTCGGCGAAGACGTCCCCGGGGGCGATGCCGACCTCGGCGGCCACCTCGGCGGCCACCGCTGCGTTGTCGCCGGTGAGCAGGATGGGGTGCAGCCCCAGGTTCTTGAACCGTGCGATGGCGGCCGCCGAGTTCTCCTTCACGGTGTCCTGCAGGCTGACTATTCCGGCGATGGTGCCGTCGACGGCGACCCAGACCGCCGTGGACCCGGCCTGCTGCTGCTCCAGCAGGGTTCGGCGGTGGGTGTCGGTGAGGGCGATGCCGTTCTCGTCCATCCAGTTGTTGCGGCCGACGACGACGGTGCTCGCGCGTCCGTCGCGTTCGGTGATGGTGCCGCGGACTCCGCCGCCCGCCGTGCTGTGGAAGTCGGAGAGGGCGGGCAGCGCATCCTCGCCGGCTGTCGCGCCGGACGGCGTGGCGGTGCGGGCCGCGACCTCGCGGGCCGCTTCAACGATGGCCAGCGCGATCGGGTGTTCGGAGCCGGCCTCGACGGCCCCGGCCAGCAGCAGGACCTCGTCTTCGCCGCGGTCCGCCAAGGCCAGCACGCCCTCCACTGCCTGCCGCCCGGTGGTCACGGTGCCGGTCTTGTCCAGCACGATGGTGTCCACGTGCCGGGTGTCCTCGAGGATCTGCGGCCCCTTGATCAGGATGCCCAGCTGCGACGCCCGGCCGGTGCCGGTGAGCAGGGCGGTAGGCGTGGCGAGGCCGAGCGCACAGGGGCAGGCGATCACCAGCACGGTGACGGCCGCGGTGAATGCCGCCTGCAGGTCGCCGGTGAAAACCATCCAGAGGGTGAAAGTGACGACGGCGATGACCAGCACCACCGGGACAAAGACGGAGCTGATCCGGTCGGCCAGCCGGGCAATCGGGGCCTTGCCGGCCTGCGCCTGGCTGACCAGCCGGCCCATTTGCGCCAGCGTGGTGTCCGAGCCGACCCGGGTGGCGCGGACCAGCAGCCGGCCGGAGGTGTTGATGGTGGCACCGGTGACCGTGTCGTCCACATCCACTTCCACCGGCACGGATTCGCCGGTGAGCAGCGACGCGTCGACGGCGGAGTGCCCGTCCACCACGTAGCCGTCGGTGGGGATCTTTTCGCCCGGCCGGACCACCATGATGTCGCCCGGGACCAGGTCGGCGGCCGCCACTTTCACCTCGGCGCCGTCCCGTAGCACGGTAGCGTCCTTCGCGCCCAGGTTGAGCAGCGACTTCAGGGCGTCGCCGGCCCGCTGCTTGGCGTTGGCTTCCAGGTAGCGGCCCAGCAGCAGGAAGGTGACCACGACGACGGCCACCTCGAAGTACAGTTCGTGCTCGGACATGTTGCCGCCCACGTGTTCGGTCAGCATTGGGTCCATGACCAGCTGCCAGGCGGAGAAGAAGAAGGCGGCCAGCACGCCGAGGGACACCAGCGTGTCCATCGTGGAGGCGAAATGCCGGGCGTTGATCGCCGCGGCGCGGTGGAACGGCCAGGCCGCCCAGAACACCACCGGGATGCTGAGCGCGAAGGCCACCCAACCCCAGTGCGGGAACTGCGCGCCGGGGATCATCGAAATGATGAAGATCGGCAAGGTCAGGACGGCGGCCGTCCAGAGGCGCGGACGCAGCTGGCCGGCGGTGCCACCGTGGGCCATGTGGTCCTCACCCTCCACGTGATCGGCGTGGGCGGCGTGCTCGCCGTCGTCACCGTGTCCGGCGTCCCCGGAGTGGTCGTGGTGGTCCTGGTCGCCGGGGCCGGTGCCGTGGTCCGCCTCTGGGTTCCCGTCGCGCCCGTGGCCCCTATCCCCGTGCCGTGGGGCGGGCGCGGAGTGCGGCTGCGGCTTCACCCGGGCCTTGTAGCCGGTGGCCTTCACCGTGTCCACCAGCTGCTGGTTCGTGACGCCGTCCGGGACGAGCACGACGGCGGACTCCAGCGGAAGATTGACGCTTGCCCGGACTCCTTCGATCTTGCCGAGCTTGCGTTCCACCCGGTTCACGCAGGAGGCGCACGTCATGCCCTCGATCGCCAGTTCGACGGTTCTGGTCGGGTTCGGTTTTGCTTCAGGATCCATGGTGCCGGGATGGGAGGACATCGGTTGGTTGTCTCAATTCTGCGTGGGACGGTGCGGGGGCAGCGCGTCCGCTGGTTCGCGAAAAAAGGGGGGCCGACGGCGGCCGGAGGGCACCGTCGTCGCACTGGCCAAAGGCCGTCTGGCCTGAAGCGATCTGGAGCTAGGCGTTCTGCGCGACGACGGTGTACCCGGCTTCGGCGACGGCCTCGCCAATCTGGGCCGGGTCAAGATCCGCCTCGGAACTGACCGTCGCCGTGGAAATTCCGCCCTTGTTGAGTTCGATGCTGACGCCGCGGACGCCGTCGAGGGCCTGCAGTTCTTCCGTGACGGCGTCCACGCAGTGGCCGCAGGTCATGCCGTCGATGCTGATGGTGGTGGTGCTCATGACTGTCTCCTTGGGGTTGGGTTCGCGGGGAAGGTCAGCGCAGCAGCCGGCCGATGGCGTCCGAGGCTTCCTTGACCTTGTCCTCGACGATTTGCGGGTCGCCGCTGAGTTCGGATTCCTTGGCGGCGCCGATGACGCAGTGTCCGATATGGTCTTCGAGCAGGCCAACGCTCACCGCGTGCAGGGCCTTGTTGACGGCGGCGACCTGGGTCAGGATGTCGATGCAGTACTTGTCGTCCTCCACCATGCGGGCGATGCCGCGGACCTGGCCCTCAACGCGCTTGAGCCGGCGCAGGTACGCTTCCTTGTCCGACGTGTAGGCGTGCCCGATGTGCTCGTCGGCGGGGGAGGTGACGGTTTCGGTTTCCTCAGGCAGTGCTGTGTGGCTCATGGCTTCCTCACTCGGTGGGCTATGCCACCAATCTATACCCCCTAGGGGTATCGCGCAAGGGCGCCGGCCGCGCCCCGAGTCACTGGTGCTGCGGGACGCGCAGCGTTCTGAAGGCGAGCCAGGCTGCCGCGACCATGAGAACCGCGGCCAGTCCGGCGGTGACGGTCACGCCGCTGTCGAAAGCATGGACCGCGGAATCCAGCAGGGCGGCCCCGGTGCGTTCGGGCAGCTGCCCGGCAACGGTGATGGCGCCGCCGAGGGTCTCGCCGGCGGCTTGCTGCTGTTCGGCGTCCAGCCCGGCGGGCAGGGCGATGTTCCGTCGGTAGGCACCGACCAGGATGCTGCCGAGCACGGCGGTCCCGAAGACAGAGCCCACTTCGTAGGCCGTCTCCGACACGGCGGAGGCGGCGCCGGCCTTGGCCGCGGGGACGCTGGACAAAATGAGGTCGTTCGAGAGCGTCTCGGAGGCGCCGACCCCGGCGCCGAGCAGCGCGAAGGCCGCCATCAGGGTCACCGCCGGGGCGTCCGGGGACGACGCCACCAGGGCGTAGGCCGCCGCGGACAGCAACAGGGCGCAGGCCACCAGCCGGTGCGGGGCAATCCGGCGCACCAGCGGCACCGCGAGCAGGCCGGCCGTTATGGTGACCGCCAGGCCGGGCAGCAGTACCAGGCCGGCCCGCAGCGGGCTGAGGCCGAGGACCAACTGGAGATGCTGGGAGACGAAGTACAGGAAGCCGACCAGGGAGAACACGGCCAACAGGTTGACCAGCACGGCGCCGGTGAAGGGGCGGTGGCGGAATAGCCGGACATCCAGCATCGGGTTCGCGCGGACCAGCTGGCGGCGGACGAACAGCCAGCCGGCCAGGATGCCGAGGGTGAACGTTGCTGCCGCAAGGGCGGGATTTCCGCCGCCGGCCAGCTGCTTGATGGCGTAGACCACGGGGAGCAGGGCGGCGACGGAGAGCAGGATGCTGGCCGCGTCGATAGGGCCGGGCTCGGGATCGCGCGACTCGGGCACGAACGCCGGCGTCAGCACCAGCATGGGCAGCAGCATGGGGACCGCGAGCAGAAAGACCGAACCCCACCAGAAGTGTTCCAGCAGCAGGCCGCCCAGCAGCGGGCCGAGGGCGGCGCCGGCGGAGAAGCCGGCGGCCCAGATGGCGATCGCCAGGCGCCGCTGCGCCCGGTCCGTGAAGATGTTCCGGATCAGGGACAGGGTGGCCGGCATCAGCATGGCCCCGAAGATGCCCAGGCCGGCGCGTGCGGCAACCAGCAGTTCGGCGCTGGGGGAGAAGGCGGCCAGCGCGGACAGTGCGGCGAAACCGGCCGCGCCGATCATCAGCATCCGGCGCCTGCCGAACCGGTCGCCCAGGCTGCCCATGGCCACCAGCAGGCCGGCAAGTACCAGGGGGTAGATGTCGATGATCCACAGGAGGGTGGTGCCGCTGGTGCTGAACGCCAGGGAAATCGCGGGCAGCGCGAAGCTGAGCACCGTGTTGTCGACGGCGACCAGCAGGACCGGAAGCATCAAGACCGCCAGGGCGGTCCATTCTCGGCGCCCGGCGCGCTGGGTGACGGTAAGCATGGAGGGTCTTTCGGAATCGGGGAAGTCGGATCTACTGTACCGTCTGGACGGTTTACCTGCAAAGCGGCAACTCCGCGGGCGGGGGGAGTCCTAGGATGGGTAAATGGCCAGTGCGAGAGACCGGATCCTCGACAACTTCGAGGACATCCTGATCAAAGAGGGCGAGCGAGCCGCCACGATGGACGCCGTCGCGGCGGCGGCCGGGGTGTCGAAGGGCGGGCTGCTGTACCACTTTCCGTCCAAGGAGGCGATGGTGGACGCCCTGTGCGAGCGGCTCTCCGCGCTGACCGCCGCCGACGCGGAGCAGATCATCAGTGCCCCGGAAGGAGCGGCCCGCTACTACGTGCGCACGTCCAGGTTCGTCGATTCGCCGCTGGACCGGGCCATCGTGGCCGTGGCGCGCCTGGTCCAGCAAGGCCACCCGTCCGCGGCGAGGACCTTTGCCGGGATCCAGGAACTCTGGCTGGATGCCTTGGAGCAGGCGCTTGGCAGCCGGCCGCTGGCGCAGGCCGTGAAGCTGATCGGCGACGGCCTCTACTACAGCGCAACCTTCTTCTCGCCGGATGCGCAGCAATACCAATTGGCCGACGGCGAGATGGACGCCTTGCTGGAACAGGTCGACACGCTGGTGGGCCGGGGCTGATCCGCGGCCGCCGGACATAGGGTGTTCGGTGGGGACGATAAATCGTTTTCGCACCGATGAGAGGAACCACATGTCTACTCCCACTGGCCACGGGGAGCATCCCGAGCCCGCGGCTTCCCAGCAGCCGCCGTCCACGCAGGGCGCCTACCCCGCCTACCCCGCCCACCCGCAACAGGACGCCTACCCCGCCTACCCGCAACAGGGCGCCGGCCAGGCATACCAGCAACCAAACGAGCCTTACGGGTACCCGGGACAGCCCGGTCCCGGGCAACCCGTTCCCGGCAGGACCATGGGGATCGTCGGCTTTATCCTGTCCCTGCTCGGACCGCTGACGGTGGGCGGGCTGATCGTCAGCATCATCGGCATGGTGCAGTCCAAGCGCGCGGGTGCCAAAAACGGCTTCGCGCTCGCCGGCATCATCATCGGCGCCGTGGGCACGGTGCTGTTGATGCTGTTCATCATCATCGCGCTGGCAGGCGTCGGTTACCTCATGGAAGCCTGTGGCGAGCTGGGACCGGGCACTCACGTCGTGGACGGCGTCACCTACACCTGCAGTTAACGCGCCACCTGGCGGGGCCGGGAGCCGGGATTGACGGGCCGAATTTCGCCGTGTCCGTACCTGGGTCAGGTCAGTACACTGGAACGCATGACCGAGCAGGAACCGGGGCCTGCCGGGGCCCCGGCTCACCAGGAGGGTGCGGGTCTTACCGCGGGGGCGGCCGGTACTTCGGTGCCGATCGGGGACGGTGAAGCACCGAACCTCGTCGATCCAGCCGCAGTCGACACGACCCTGCGCAGCCCTGCACAGCGGTACCGCACGTTCATGGGGATCCTGGTGAATACGGCCCTGGCCAACATCACCACCAGCTACCTGTGGTTCGCGTTGACGTTCTGGGTGTACCTGGAGACGCGCAACGTGATCGCCACCGGAGTGATCGGCGGGGCATACATGCTGCTGATTGCGCTTTCCAGCATCAGCTTCGGCACGTTCGTGGATCGCTACCGCAAGCTGGCCGTGATGCGCTTCGCCGCCGTATTCACCTTGGCGATGTTCCTTCTGTCCGGGGCCATGTTCCTGTTGACCCCCCAGGCCTGGCTGCTGGACCTCACCCGGCCGTGGTTCTGGGTCTTCTCCCTGATCATTCTGATCGGCGCGGTGGTGGAGAACATGCGCAACATTGCCCTCTCCACCACGGTGACCATCCTCGTCGACCCGGAGCGGCGGGCCAATGCCAACGGTCTGGTGGGCATGGTGCAGGGCCTGGCCTTCATCGTTACGTCGGTGCTATCGGGGCTGTCGGTAGGCCTGCTCGGCATGGGCGGGACAATCGCGGTCGCCTTGGTGCTCACGGCGCTCGCCTTCCTGCACCTGCTCACCCTGCGCATGCCGGAGGAGGTGCGCGCGGCCGCCACGGACGCACGCGGCAGCTTCGACCTGCGCGGTTCCATCGCCGCCGTGCTGGCCATCGCCGGACTGTTCGCGCTGATCCTGTTCTCCACCTTTAACAATTTCATCGGCGGGGTTTACATGGCGCTCATGGATCCCTACGGGCTGGAACTGTTCCCCGTGGAGCTGTGGGGCGCGTACCTCGCGCTCGGCTCCACCGGATTCATCGTGGGCGGCGCGGTGATCGGCAAGTTCGGGCTCGGGCGTAATCCGCTGCGCACCATGCTCGTCGCGGTGATCGTGATGGGGGCCCTCGGCGCGGTGTTCACGCTTCGCGAGTGGGCCTGGCTGTACATTGCCGGGATCTGGCTCTACCTGACGCTGGTGCCTTTCGTGGAGGCCGCCGAGCAGACGGTCATCCAGCAGGTGGTTCCGCTGCAGCGGCAGGGCAGGGTGTTCGGATTCGCCATGGCCTTCGAATCCGCGGCTGCGCCGATCACCGCGTTCCTTATCGCACCGATCGCGCAACTCTGGATCATCCCGTACGCGCGCTCGGGTGACGGCGCCGCCACCCTCGCACCGCTTCTGGGCGAGGGCACGTCCCGCGGCATCGCCCTGGTGTTTCTCGTGGCCGGGATCGTCATGATCGTGGCCGCCCTGCTGGCCTTCCTGACCCCGGTCTATCGTCGGATCTCGGCCTCGTACGCGGAGGCGGCGAGTGAGGCGCCTGCCGAGGCGCCGGGGACGTGAGCCCGGCCGCGGACAGGCTCCGGCATCCAGTCTGGCGTCCCCGTGGGGGCTCTACTGCGCGTCCGGGTGCAGGGCCGGCTGCAGTTCTGACAGCAAGTGCTGGACCCGGTGCTTGATGTCGTCACGGATCGCACGCACGCCGGCAGCGTCCCGGCCTGCGGGGTCGTCCACGTCCCAGTCTTCATAGCGCCGGCCGGGGACCACCGGGCATTCGTCGCCGGAACCCAACGTGACCACCATCTGCGCCTTATTGACCGATTCGTGGGTGACCGCCGTGGGACGCACGGCGGACAGGTCGATGCCCTCTTCGGCCATGGCCTCGACGACGGCGGCGTCCAGCCGTCCCCTTGGCCGGGTTCCGGCCGACCGGGCCTCGATGCCACCCTCGGCGAGCTGGGAGAGGTAGGCCGCGGCCATCTGTGAGCGGCCGGCATCCCGCACGCCCACGAACAGGACGGTCGGACGGGTGGTGCCCGTAGTTGAGGCTGTCATGGCGGACCTCCGCGTCGATCGGCTCCCGGCCCGCTGCCGGTGCCGGCTGCTCCTCTTCACTGTGCCAGAACTTCGAGCCGACCCATAGGTTCGCCGGGAAAGAAAGCCAAGCGCCGGCACCGGGAGCCAGCCGCCATCCCCCGGGCACTCCGCGCCCGGGGATGGATCCAGGACATTTTCGGGATGCGGCCGGCCGGCAGGGAAACCGGGCCGCGCAGAAGCTACTGCGCCCCGTCGGCGTTGCCCGCCGCGGCGTTCTGCTCCGCGACTGCCTGCATCGCCTCCGGTGACATGTGCATGATCTCCCAGACGTGTCCGTCCGGGTCCGCAATGGCGGCCCCGTACATGCCCGGCATCTCTTCTTCCGCCGGCCGGTAGATGGTCCCGCCGCCCGACGTCGCGTTGGCCACGAACCGGTCCACCTCCTCGGGCGACTCGGCGCTGAGGGCCACCAGCACTTCCTTGGCATCCGAGCCCAGATGCGGAGTGCCGTTCCGGAGGAACTTGCCGAAATGCTCCTGGGTCAGCAGCATCACCACGATTGTGTCGGAAATGACCACCGACGAGGCATCCGGCGAGGAGAAGTCCTGATTCAGCGTATAACCCAGACCGGTGTAGAAGTCCGTGGCCTTCTTCAGGTGGCTGACGGGCAAGTTGATGAAAACCATGCGGTCCATTGGCTGTTCCTTCCAGGCGGGCCCGCGGCCGGCGCGGCGCAACGGGAGTGCGGACGAGGTCCACTGTGGCACTCCGGCCGGTACGAGCCAACAACTACCGGCAGAGGTAGTTGTCGCCGCTGCCTGCGTCACCCGCGTGCAGGCCTCCCTTGTCCGCGGGAAACCACACACCTACGGTGGAAGTAGTAGCGGCGAGATACAAGGAGGCGCGAGATGGCGGAATTGCGGATTGAACAGTGGTGGCTGAAGCTGCCAACCGGCCACAAGCAGTGGTTCCGGGAAAACCTGAGGGCAGACGTCGTGGACGCAGATGCGGCGGCGGCGGTCTACGAGGCGGGCGGCCCGGACCTGAAGGAAGCAACGCTGCCGGAAGAAGATTGGGAGTTCATCGAGACCCAGTCGGAGTTCGTGGACTGATAACGACGACGGCGACCCGCGGCTCCCGGCGGATCGCCCACGCGGCGGGTAAGTTGGTGTGAAACGGCCCACGTGGCCGCCAGACGACGTGCTCGAAGGGGTGGCCCGATGGCCGGAATCATCATCGTAGGAGTAGACGGCAGCGATACCGCCATGAAGGCGGCGCGCACCGCGGCTAAACTCGCCGCGTCGATGGGCGCCGAGCTCCGGGTGGTTACCGCCCACGAATCCGATGCGACCGAAGTCGTGGAGATCGGCAACGACAAGTGGTTCATCCACGAGTCGGAGCGGGCCGAGAAGGTAGCCAGGGACGTCGCGGCAGAACTGGGCGCGGAGGGCCTGAGGACCAGCTACACGGCGGTGCTCGGCAAGCCCCAGGACGCGCTGGTGGCAGAGGCGGAACGCGTCAACGCCCGCCTGATCGTGGTCGGCAACGTGGGCATGCAGGGGCTGGGCCGGGTGCTCGGCAGCGTGGCCAGTTCCGTGACCCACAAGGCCGCCTGCGACGTCTACATCGCCAAGACCGCCGGTACCGCCGGCTGATTCTGAGGATCGTGAACGAACTGCAGGTGGCCGGCCGTGCCCAGGTGCCGCCGTTCCAAGTGATGAGCATCCTGGACCGGGTCGCGCAGATGCGCGCTGCCGGCCGGGACGTGGTGTCGTTGTGCGCGGGGGAACCTGCGGGCGGCGCCCCGCGGGCAGTGTCCGAGCGGGCCGCCGAGATCCACGCCTCCGGCCGGCCGCTGACCTACACCAGCGCGCTTGGCATCCAGGAGCTGAGGGCAGCGATCGCGGGCCACTACCGGCGCTGGTACGGGTTGGACGTGGCGGCGGAGGAAGTGGCCGTGACCACGGGGTCATCCGGGGCCTTCATGTTGGCGTTCCTGAGCGCGTTCAATGCGGGCGACCGGGTGGCGCTGGCGCGGCCGGGCTATCCGGCCTACCGGAACATTCTGCGAGCGCTCGGCTGCGAGGTGGTGGAGATCGACTGCGGTCCGGAAGCCCGCTACCAGCCGACGCCGGCACTGCTGGCCGCAGCGGCGGCGGCCCATGGGCCGCTGGCCGGCCTCGTGCTGGCGTCGCCGGCCAACCCCACCGGCACCATGGTGTCGCGGAGCGAGCTCGCCGCGCTCACGGCCTGGTGCGCCGAGCATGGGGTTCGCCTGGTCAGCGACGAGATCTACCAGGGCATCACGTATCCGGCCGATCCCGCGGAACCGGATGCCCGCGGAACCTGCGCCTGGGAACTGGACCGCACCGCCGTCGTTATTTCTTCCTTCTCCAAGTACTGGGGGATGACGGGGTGGCGGCTGGGCTGGGCGCTGATGCCGCGCGACCTCGCGCCGGCCTTCGATGCGCTCGCCGGAAACGTGGCGCTGTGCCCGCCGGCCCCGGCCCAGCTGGCGGCACTGGCGGCGTTCGAGGCGGACTCCTACAGGGAGGCGGAGGCCGCGGTGGCCGCGTTCGCCGAGGTGCGCGCCCTGTTGCTGCAGAACCTGAGCCGGCTCGAGTGGGGGAGCGCGGCACCGGCCGACGGGGCCTTTTACCTGTACGCCGAGCTCGGGCGGCAGCTGGAGGGCTTCGCCGACTCGGCCGAATACTGCCGGGCGCTTCTGGAGGAAGAGGGCGTGGCACTGGTCCCCGGCGCCGACTTCGATGCCGTCAACGGCACGCGCTCCGTCCGGCTGTCCTTTGCCGCCGGTGCCGACGCCGTGGCCACGGCCATCGAGCGCATTGTGCGCTTCCAGGAGGGCCGGAGCCGCTAGCTCTGCTGACCGGCCACCTTGATCAAGCGTGGGAAGGGCGGCTGGCTGCCGCATGCGCCGCGGATGCGGCTGACCCCCTTCTGGTTGTACGTGCAGTTCAGTTTGTTTGAGAAGCCGCTGACCGGATGGCCGTGGCGAGGTCGCGGGGACGGCTCCACATAGGCCAGTGCCCCGTCGGGAGGTCAAGGACGTCGAGGTGCTCGATGTTCGCGACTTCGGCGAACATGGCATGGCCTGCGCGGGCAAGTTCCAGCACCTGCGCGCTCGGGATCGAGCAGCACACCAAGGTGGTCCGGACCGTGCGGCGGGCATCGTTCGTGAGCTCGACGGGCTGACGCAGCACGGGTCCGGGCTCGGGGACGGCCCGGGCCTGAAAACGCTCGAGGACCTCCGCGCTCAGGCCTTCGAGGCTCGCCTGCTGTGCGAGGACGTCGAGGGGCGGCAGCGGAAGCTCTTTCAACTCCTCCGGGAGGTCCGGGGCAAAGGCGCTTCCCGTGGCCACGGGGCCGGAGTCGACCCACACCACTCGATGGACAAGCTCGGGGCGACGGTCAAGGACGAGGCTGACGGGGGCGTTCGCCCCGCTGTGGGCGACGAGAGTCGCGGGCTGATCCTCGGAGACCCCGAGTTCAGTGAAGACGTCCAGGACCGCCGCGGCTTGATCGTCGAGAGTCTTCGCCGCACGCTCGGGATCGTCCCCGTCGAGACCGGGCAGCGTCATCGCAATTGCGCGGGAGCGGTCGGTCGTCAGGTGTTCAAGGACTTCATCCCACGCCCAAGCGCCCAGCCAGTGGCCGGCGATGAGAATGATGGTCGGAGTGCTCGTGGTAGTTGTCATGGCCCTACCCTCGCAGGCACTACGGACAAGGGTATGTCACTATTTATGTCATGATTTTGTCGGCGTCTGAACTGTGAAGCGAGTCGAGCGGCTCCATGCCCTGTCCGAGATGTTGCGCCGCAGCGGCGCGCGGGGGGTTTCCGCCGACCGGTTGGCGAGAGAGTTCGCGGTATCCGTGCGCACTATTAAGAGAGACCTCGATGCGTTAGAGAACAGCGGTGCGCCTGTATGGTCTCGCCCGGGTCCCGGCGGTGGCTACGGATTGGCTGTAGGCGCGTCGCTGCCGCCCGTCAGCCTGTCCCCGGCGCAGGCCGTGGCGCTCATGGCAGCCGTGTCCGCTGCACCCGATGCCCCCTACGCCGATCTGGCAGCAGCAGGTATCCAGAAGATCCTGGACGTCCTCGATCCCAAAACCCGAGCCCGGGCCGACGAGCTGGCACACCGCGTCTGGGTCAACGCGCTTCCCTCCTCGTCGCGCTCCATCAAGTCGGCACTGGAGGAGGCGATGGCCGAGCAGCGGGTGATCCGCATCCGCTACACCTCGAAAGACGAGACCACGACCACCCGCGACGTTGAGCCGGTGCTGTTCGCCTCCACGAACGGCCAGTGGTACCTGGTGGGGTGGTGCCGGCTGCGCAACGCCATGCGATGGTTCACCGTGTCACGCATCGAGCGAGCCAGCGTAACTAAGACGGCTTGCAGCGGCCATACCATCCACGAGGTCGGAGAACCCCCGGCGAACGCCAGGCCGGTTCACGGTCGGGGCGATTGAGTCACTCAATTAACCACTCCGGTCAGTACAGCCGGACTCCGGGTCGGCCACACCCCGGCCGGACCCGTGCACGCCGGCAGCCGGAAGGCGTCACACCGGCCGTTCCCAATCCTCCACCGGTCCCTCGACCGTGGTGAACAGCGGATGGGGGTCGGGGACCCGGCCGGGGCTTTGCCGCTCCAGCCGCTGGTTCAGGACCACGGCGTGGTCCGGGTCCCGCACCGCGAGTTTGGCGATCAGATGCCGCAGTTCGAAGCTGAGCTGTTCCGAATGGACCGGCAGGCTCGGCTGCCGCTGCCTTGCGGCAGCACCGGCCGCCGAGGTTCCCGGACACCGGATCAGGCTGGTGTTGAAGGCATATCCGCGGGCCGCAGCCTCGGCCGCCAGCCCCTCCAGATAGGCGCCGATGGCTGCCATCGGGTCCTCCGCGGCACGGAACCGCTGCAGCTGCGGGTGGTTGCGGTAGCCCTTGGTTTCGCCTGCGAGAACCTTTTGCGCCAGCAGGGCCTCCCGCCAGCAGGCCACCAGACCCCTCCGGTCGAGCAGCCGGGGGTGCAGGCTCCATATCCGCATTGGACCAGAATAAGCACAGCTCGCCCGGCCCGGCGGCGGCCGAGCGGACAGCAGCAGCCGTGACCCCGGCCCGCCAGCGGCGGAGGGAGAACTATATCGTGTCTGTGAGACAATAGGTGGCAATGTCTTCGCAGATTTCTTCCCCCCAAAAAACTTCCGACCGGCCCCAGGTGCGTCCCGCCGCCGAGGGCTGGAACCAGGCCGTCACCAGCGAGGGCCGTCCGCTGCTGCAGTTCAAGTCCCCGCGCGTCACGCAGCCGCCGGTCCACCTCGCCGACATGACGCTGGCCGAGCGGCAGGACAAGATGAAGGAGCTGGGACTGCCGGCGTTTCGCGCCAAGCAGCTGTCCACGCATTACTTCCAGCACTACACCACCGACCCCGAGCGCATGAGCGACCTGCCCAAGGAGCGGCGCGCGGAACTGGCCGAGACCTTTTTCCCCACCCTCCTCACCGAGGTCAAGCGCCTGACCACCGACAACGGCGACACGATCAAGTTCCTGTGGCGGCTCTTCGACGGCTCGCTGGTCGAATCGGTCCTGATGCGTTACCCGGGCCGGGTCACGCTCTGCGTTTCCAGCCAGTGCGGCTGCGGCATGAACTGCCCGTTCTGCGCCACCGGCCAGGCCGGCCTGACCCGCAACATGTCCACCGCTGAAATTTTGGACCAGATCGTTCAGGCCAACCGGGTCATTGCCGAGGGCGGCCTCGGCGGCAAGCGCAAGGACGCCGGCCCCGACGCGGGGCGGGTTACCAACATCGTTTTCATGGGCATGGGTGAGCCGCTGGCCAACTACAAGCGCGTGATGAATGCCGTGCACCGCATGGTGGACGAGGCGCCCGAGGGCCTGGGCATGAGCGCCCGCGGCATCACCGTCTCCACCGTGGGCCTGGTGCCGGCGATCAACAAGCTGGCCGATGAGAACCTCCCCTTCACCTTCGCGCTCAGCCTGCACGCCCCGGACGACGAACTGCGTGACGAACTGATCCCCGTGAACTCCCGCTGGAAGGTCGACGAGGCACTGGACGCCGCCTACGGCTACTACCAGCGCACCGGCCGGCGCGTCTCCATCGAGTACGCGCTGATCAAGGACATGAACGACCACGCGTGGCGGGCCGACCTGCTGGCCAAGAAGCTCAACAAACGCGGCCGCGGCTGGGTGCACGTCAACCCCATCCCGCTGAACCCGACCCCGGGTTCCATCTGGACCTCGTCCGACCCGGACGTCACCCGCGAGTTCGTGGCCCGGCTCAACGACGCCGGCGTCCCGACCACGCTGCGCGACACCCGCGGCAAGGAGATCGACGGCGCCTGCGGCCAGCTGGCGGCGACGGAGTAACCCCTCACGAACAACAACGACGGCGGGCCGGGTCCTCGGATCCGCCCGCCGGTGGTTTCGGCGCTTTCGGGCCTCCTCGTCCACCGGCTGGACCCGGGTAACCCTCTCCGCCGTCCGCGGGACGCCGGCCCGCTAGTCCTGGACCGCCGTGGGATCCAGATGTTGCCGGGGCACCCTGTCGCGGCTGTACGTGATCTCGGTGAAGCCGTGCGGTGCGGGTTTGCCGTCCTCGCCCAGGTTCACGAACACGATCTTCTCGATGGTCAGGATCGATTGGCGCGTGAACATGTTCCGCACCTCGGCCCGCATCGTCAGGGACGTCCGGCCGAAATGCGTGGCCTTCAGGCCCATCTCGATCAGATCGCCCTGACGGGCCGAGCTGACGAAGTTGATCTCCGACATGTACTTGGTGACTGCCTTGCCGTTGCCCAGCTGGACGATGGCGTAGATGGCCGCCTGTTCGTCGATCCACCGCAGCAAGCTGCCGCCAAAAAGGGTGCCGTTGGCGTTGAGGTCTTCGGGACGCACCCACTTGCGGGTATGGAAGGAAATGTCGTCGGTGCCCATGCAACGACTGTATCGGAACGGGGCCGGCGGCTCGTCGGGAGTCATTGTGCCCGCCGAGACGCCGGCCGGCGCTCCTAGGATTCGTCGAGCTTCTCGACGTCGTCGGCCTTCTTGGGCACGTGCGGAATCGACTCGGTCGTCGGCGGCACCACGGGGGTGAGGACGGAGGCGTAGGCGTGTTCGCTGGAGTACTTGAGGAACGCCAGGTGCGCCTCGTACCGGTCGAGGACGTCGTTGATGACCTGTTGCTGGGTCAAACCCATGAGGTCGTAGCCCTCGCTGCCGGTCTGGGTGAACACCTCGAGCCGGTAGTACGTGTCGATCTCGCGGGGCATGCTGCGGCCGCCGAAGGTCGGAACGGGGGCCTCGACCGCGGCCACTTGGTAGTGGAAGTCGCGGTGGTCGTCCATATTCACCACGAGGATGTGCTCGTCGATGCCGGTCTTCGGGTTCGGCGTCGTCGTCATCTCTGCCTCGTAGCCGAGTTCGGTGAATTCCTTGGCGACGTCCTGCAGCGCCGGCTGCACGACCCGCTCGGCGAACTGTGCCACGGCCTTGTTCGACGGGTAGGACCGCAGCCGCGCCAGGCGCTGCCGCCAAGTCTTTTCCGGTATCTGTCCGCCATGGGCGGCAGCAGTGCGCCGCCGCAGCACCTGCCCCTCGCGCTCGGCCCGTTCCATCCTGAGCACCTTCGAGAAGGAGGCCATCACGAGATACGCGATGACGGTCACCGGCAACGCGAAGATCAGGGTTGCGTATTCCATGGTTGTCACGCCGCCGGCCACCAGCATGGCCACCGTGAGGATCGCGGTGACCAGGGCCCAGAAGATGCGCAGCCACTTGGCACCGTCCATCGCCGGATCGGGAATCATGGAGGAGAAGTTCGACATCACCATCGCACCGGAATTGGCGCTGGTGAGGTAGAACAGCAGGCCCGAGAGGGTGGCCAGACCGATCAGGAACGGCGCGCCCGGGAACATTTCCAGCAGCGCATACCACCCGTGCTCGGGGCTGTTGATGGCCTCCTGGGCGAACTCGGTATTGCCGGCGAGCACCTCGCTCATGGCGCTGTTGCCGAAGATTGAGACGATGAAGAAGTCGCAGAGGACCGGGGCGGTGATGGCCGCGATGACGAATTCCCGCAGGGTCCGGCCGCGCGAAATGCGTGCCAGGAAGAGGCCGACGAACGGGCCCCAGGCCAGCCAGAAGGCCCAGAAGAAGAGGGTCCAGCCGGCCATCCACGCCGAACCGTCCTCCTCGTAGGCCAGGGTCTGCAGGGTGCGCTCCGGCAGCGAGAAGATGAAGCGGCCGATGTTCTCGACCATGGCGTTCAGCAGGAACGAGGTCTTACCCGTGACCAGGATGTAGAGCATCATCGCTCCGGCCGCCCACAGGTTCAGTTCGGAGATCCACCGGATCCCCTTGTCGACGCCGGAGGTACAGGCCGCCACGGTCATGACGACGGCGACGAGCACCAGGGCAATCTGCAGGGCCAGGCCCTCCGGCAGGCCGAACAACCAGCTGAAGCCGACGTTGAGCAGGACGACGCCGATGCCCATCGATGTGGCTACGCCGAAGACGGTGCCGACCAAGGCGAAAATGTCGATGACGTCGCCGGTCGCCCCGCGCACGCGCTTACCCAGCAGCGGGTAGAGCGCGGCCCTGATGGACAGCGGCATGCCCCAGCGGTAGGCGAAATACCCCATCGCCATGCCGAGAAGGGCATACATCGACCAGCCGGCCACGCCGTAGTGGAACATGGTCCAGACGACGGCGTCCTGCGCGGCTTCCGCCGATTCGGGTGCGGCGGTGGGAGGGTTGATGTATTGCGTGATCGGGCCGGTGACGGAGTAGAAGAGCATATCGATGCCCACGCCGGCGGCGAAGAGCATGGCGACCCAGGTGAAGAGGTTGTACTGGGGGCGCGAGTGGTCGGGGCCGAGCCTGACGCTGCCTTCCTTGGAGAGGGCCACCCACAGGACGAAAAGAATGACCAGGGTGACGGTCAGGACGTAGAACCAGCCCAGGTTGGTGGCGATCCAGCCGACCATGGTGTGCATCGTGCCGGCCGCGTTGCCCGGGGCCATGATGGCCCAGATGGAGAAGGCCAGGACGATCACGGACGAGATGATGAAAACCCGCCAGTTGACCCGGGGGCCGCGGTTCTCGGTGAGTTCGGCGGGCCCCTTGCTCAGTTCCGTGCTGGATATGGGCGGGCGCTTGGCCTCGGAATCGGCATCGGCGGGCTTGCGCCGTTCCGCCACGCCGAAGCGACTGCGTTCGACGAGTGGTTTCAGCGCCTCATTGTTCGAGATGCTGTCGTCTTCGGCGTTAGCCATCGGATTCTCCTTCTCTCGCGGGCGGCGCCTGCCGCTTATGTCAGCGGCACGTCGCCCAAAAAACCGTGGCGGTGAACAGCGTAGACCTCCCAAGCCTGTCCGTGCCCACCTGCGGGGGAGCAATTTTTCCGGGCCCCGCCTCCGTCTCCCCGCCCGGACGCCGCTGGGACAAACCCGCGGTGCGGCTCCGCCATGCGGTGCTCCTGGCCGCGCGCTGCTGCCCGCCATTGGTCGGCGGCCGGGCTGCTGCCCGTGGTCGTTCGGGTCCGTCTTCGGGCGCTGCCGGCTGGTTCCGGGCTGCGCTCCGGCAGGGGAGTAGGCCAAAAAAGTGGGACCCCGGCCTGAAACAGGCAAGGGTCCCACTAGTAGTTGCGGGGGTAGGATTTGAACCTACGACCTCCGGGTTGTGAACCCGGCGAGCTGCCGAACTGCTCCACCCTGCGGCGTCTCTGACTGTAGACCCCCAAGTGGCCAAACGGCGAATTTGGTGAGCGACGTCACCGCACGCTCCGGGGCAACCTGTGATTCAAGTGCGACGGCGGCCGGGCCATATCGGCCCGGTGGTTCGGGTCTTATCGCATGGCGCCTTCGGTTACCGGAGCACTCCGAGGGTGCCCCGCGGCCGGGGTGTGCGCACTGGGTACCTGCCGAGGTGGTGGGCCCTGCGTCAGGACCTCGGCGGAGGGGAACCATCCCTTGTGCCGGACGAGGATCCGCGTGGCCGCCACGATGATCGCCGACGCGGTTCCGGCGATCAGGTCCGTCATGGTGTCGAAGTTGGTGATCTGGGCTTCGGTGCCGAGCACGGCATCGGAGGCGAACTCCGCGATCTCCCACAGCAGGGCGACGAAACCGCTGAACGCGACGATCATCACCGCCGCGAGCCAGGGCGGCGTCGAGAACCCGTAGCGGCGGCCGGTGGTGCCCAGGGCAAAAACGATCCCGAGCGCGACGACGAATCCGGAGTAGAAGTGCACGACCGTGTCCCACGGTGTCCATGTGGCGTAGAAACCGAGTTGGCTTCCCAGGTACGGGCCGCCGAGCAACAGCACCGCGTACAGCGCCTGTAGGCGTGCGGGGATCTCAACGTGCGCCCACCGCTCCACGAGCAGAACCGGGAACGAGGCCAGTAGCAGTGCGACGGGGATGACGGCTGCCGTGGGCTCGCCGCGGATGAGCGCGCTGAGTGCGGAGAGTGCGAAGAGGGCTTCGGCCGCGATCAGTGGGGCGTGGCGCCTGAGCGCGTCGCTGGACGGCACCGTTTCTTGTATGTCGTTGCTTTCACGCATTCAGTCAACCTTCACAAAGTTCATGGGAGCGATTTAGGTGCGGTGCCGAAAGGCACGGCAGTGCCCTCCGGTGAGGACAGCAGTTTGAGAGCACGGGACACCTCCCCGACGCGAGTGGAAGACGTCGCGGAAATCTCGCCCCGGGGGTTGTTTAGGGGTTGGGGGTTCTTTCCGGGTCGTGGGCCGGAGGAATGTCGGTGGCTGACGCGGTGTTTTGGAAGAGCCGGGGCGTGGCGGCGGAAAGTTCGTTGGCGAAACGGACCAGCATGGCGCCGAGAATCTCCCTGTCTTCCGATGACCAGCTGGAGAGTATTTCATCGAACGCTGCCGCGCCCGCGGCGCCGATCTGCTGTTGCAGTTTGAGCCCGACGGCGGATGTCTGTAGGAGGGTTGCCCGGCGGTCGGCGGGGTCCGGCCTGCGGTCGATCAGTTCCCTGGCTTCGAGGCGGCGGATCTGCGGGGTCATGGTGGATTTGTTCACTCCCCACTGCGCGGCCAGGTCGGATAGCCGCATCGGGCCGCTCCTGGTCAGGTATTCCAGCAGTGCCGTGTCTGTGGGCGAGAGGTCCTCGGCTTCGGGGCCGAAGACGTATCGGCGGATCTTTTTCCTGCTGGCCCATTGGAGCAGCAAGGCGAAGCCGTGGCGGACCTGCACCCCCGGTGTGGGCTGCTCGCCGCCGGTCTCATTGCCGCTAGAAAAATCTGACATGAAACCAACCTAGCAAAAGCCGTTCGGTTCGGCTAACCGAACTGTTTTTCGTTGGGGCTGGGGCCGCGCGGTCCTGGGCAGAAAACTCCAAGCACTCCAGCACCAGTATGAAGGGTCGCGCAGCTCGATTGGACAGGCTCCGCGCCGGATCTGCACCATCGAAAATATGGATGATTATCTCTACCTGATCCAGCCGGCGACAGTAGTGCTGATCGCCGTTGCCGCAGCACTGGTGATCACCGCGCTCCTGCGGGTTGCAGTGAACCAGCTGTTCCGGCGTGTGCCCAACATCCGGGATGTCTCGGCCCGCGGGCGCAGCCCCTTCCGGGTGGCGCTGGCCGTCATCGGAATCCGGGTGGGCCTGCGTATCACGTCCGCCGATGAGCCGTGGCATACCGCCGTGGACTTCGTCCTGATCGTGGTGCTCATAGCTGCGGTGGCCTGGTTCGCCGTCGTCGTACTGCTGGTCATTGAGGCGGCCATCCTGGCCAAGTACCGCACGGACACCAAGGACAACCGCCGGCTGCGCAGGCTTAAGACGCAGGTGATCCTGGGGCGCCGCGTGGCGGTGGCGCTGATCGTGACGATCGCGGTTGCGTGCGTGCTGTTGACCATTCCCCAGGTCCGGGCCCTCGGTGCCGGTATCCTGGCCTCCGCCGGCGTCCTGTCCGTCGTCGCCGGCCTCGCGGTGCAAAGCTCCCTGACCAACGTCTTTGCCGGCATGCAGCTGGCCTTCACGGATGCCATCCGGGTGGATGACGTCGTGGTGGTCGAGAACCAATGGGGCACCGTGGAGGAGATCACGATGACCTACGTGGTGGTCCACATCTGGGACGACCGGCGCCTGATCTTGCCCTCTACGTACTTCACCAGCACGCCCTTCGAGAACTGGACCCGCCGGACCGCCGCCCTGCTGGGAACGGTGGAGCTGGACGTGGATTGGCGGGTTCCCCTGGACGAGCTGCGCGCGCACCTCAAGGCCGTGGTGGAGGCGGCCGAGATCTGGGACGGACGCACCGCCATCCTGCAGGTCACCGACGCCGTCAACTCGCTGGTCCGCGTGCGCATCCTGGTCAGTGCCGGGGACAGCGGCACACTGTTCGACCTTCGCTGCCTGGTGCGGGAATCCATGGTTACCTTCCTGCAGCGCGAATACCCGCAGGCGCTGCCCCGGCAGCGGTGGGAAGCCGTCGGCCCGGCGGAGAGCGGCGAGGCCCCCGCCGGCGGCCGCCGCCGTCCCGCGGCCGCGGTGATGACCGGCGCGGGCGACTCTCAGCTGTTCACCGGCTCCATCGACGCCGTGGAGCGCAACCAGGCGTTCACCGGCCCGGGCGAGGAGGCCTACGAGGAGCGCGAGCGAAAGGCGAACCAGGGCGGGTAGGCGCGCACCTTCGTGGCAGCTCCAGGTGCGCCGGTTTGTCCGGCGCTGATGCGGCGGCCCGCGGGCAGCGCGTCCATTCGGTGACCTTTCGTGACCTTCAGAACTGTTGCGTGTGTCACAACCGCTTGTGTCCGGGAGCTCCTCCGGACAGCCTTGGGCATCACCTCTTTTACCCACAGCGCCTTGGAGCGCATGGCCCAAAAGGAGCAGCATCCATGACTAACGTTCTGTGGTTTTCCGAAGTTGGCCTGTCCGACCTTGACCAGGTCGGGGGCAAGAACGCCTCACTGGGCGAGATGATCGGAAACCTGGCAGCGGCCGGAGTAAAGGTCCCGGATGGCTTCGCCACCACCGCCGACGCCTACCGCCGCTTCCTGCGCGAATCCGGCCTGGAAGCCGGTATCGAGACCGTCCTCGTGGGCCTGGACAGCGACGACGTGACGGCCTTGGGTGCCGCCGGAGCAAGGATTCGGGAGATGATCCGCCAGGCACCGTTCCCGGCCGGTTTCGAGGAGCAGATCCGCGCCGCCTATACGCAGCTGGCCGGCAGCCACGGCGAGGACGTGTCCTGGGCCGTGCGCTCCAGTGCCACCGCCGAGGACCTGCCCGACGCTTCCTTTGCCGGCCAGCAGGAAACGTTCCTGAACGTGCGCGGCATCGGGAACGTGTTGGCCGCCATCCGGGACGTCTTCGCCTCGCTCTATAACGACCGCGCGATCGCCTACCGGGTCCACCACGGGTTCACCCACTCCGAGGTGGCCCTTTCGGCGGGCATCCAGCGCATGGTTCGCTCCGACGTCGGCTCCTCCGGGGTCATGTTCACCATGGACACCGAGTCCGGCTTCCGCGACGCGGTCTTCATTACCTCCTCCTACGGCCTGGGCGAGGCCGTGGTCCAGGGTGCGGTGAACCCCGACGAGTTCTACGTCTACAAGCCCGCCTTGGCCGCCGGCCGGCCGGCGATCCTCAAGCGCGGCTTGGGCGAGAAGGCCGTGCAGATGACCTACGCGGCATCGGCCGAGCCCGGCCGCACCATCGAGTTCGCCCCGGTGCCGGTTTCGCAGCGGGGGCGCTTCAGTCTCACGGATGCCGAGGTGGAGCAGCTGGCCCGGCACGCGGTGGCCATCGAGGCCCACTACGGCCGCCCGATGGACATCGAATGGGGCAAGGACGGCACCGACGGCCAGCTGTACATCCTGCAGGCCCGCCCCGAAACCGTCGAGTCCCGCAAGGCGGCCGGCACCCTCTCGCGCTTCACGCTCAAGGAGCGCTCCGCGGTGCTGGCCGAGGGCCGGGCCATCGGCCAGCGCATCGGCGCCGGCCAGGTGCGCGTGCTGACCTCGATCGACCAGATGTCCTCCTTCCAGCCCGGCGACGTCTTGGTGGCGAACATGACCGACCCGGACTGGGAACCGATCATGAAGAAGGCCGCCGCCATCGTCACTGACCGCGGTGGGCGCACCTGTCACGCGGCCATCATCGCCCGCGAGCTGGGCATCCCGGCCGTTGTCGGCACCGGCAACGCCACCCAGGTGCTCACCGAGGGCACCCCGGTGACCGTTTCCTGCGCCGAAGGCGAGACAGGTCTGGTCTACGCCGGGCTGCTGGACTACACCTTGGAGGAGACCGCCCTCGACACGATGCCGGAAGCACCGGTGAAGATCATGATGAACGTCGGCACCCCCGAACAGGCTTTCAGCTTCTCCCGGCTGCCGCATCGCGGCGTGGGCCTGGCCCGGCTGGAATTCATCATCAACCGCCAGATCGGCATCCACCCCAACGCCCTGCTGGCCCTGGCCGGGGAAATCGAGCGCCCCGCCGCGCTGTCCGACTACACCGTGCAGCAAATCCAGGAGAAAATCGCCGCCTACGACGGGCCCCGGGATTACTACGTCCGCCGGCTGGCCGAGGGCATCGCCACGATCGCGGCCGCCTTCGCCCCTGAACCGGTGATCATTCGGCTCTCGGACTTCAAGTCCAATGAGTACGCCAACTTGCTCGGCGGCCCGGCCTTCGAGCCCGAGGAAGAGAACCCGATGATCGGCTTCCGCGGCGCCTCCCGGTATCTCTCGGACTCGTTCCGCCAGGCGTTCGAACTCGAGTGCGAGGCCCTGAAGCTGGCGCGCACGCAGATGGGCCTGTCCAACATCAAGGTTATGGTCCCCTTCGTGCGCACCCTGGACGAGGCCCGCGGGGTGGCCGAGCTGCTGGCCGTCAACGGGCTGGTCCGCGGCGAGGACGGGCTGGAAATCGTGATGATGTGCGAACTGCCGGCCAACGCCCTGCTGGCCGGTGAGTTCCTGGAGTACTTCGACGGCTTCTCCATCGGATCCAACGACCTGACCCAGCTCACTCTGGGTTTGGACCGGGACTCGGCCCTGGTCTCCGGGGGATTCGACGAACGCAACCCGGCGGTCACCAAGCTCCTGGAGATGGCGATCGGCGCCTGCCGCGCCCGCGGCAAGTACGTCGGCATTTGCGGCCAGGGCCCCAGCGACCACCCGGACTTCGCCGAATGGCTGCTGGCACAGGGCATCAGCTCGATCTCGCTGAACCCGGACGCCGTAACCGACACCTGGCTGCGCCTGGCCCGCGGTCGTGAGACCGCAGTCCGGGGATGAGCGTGCCCGGAACCGCACGGTGAGCGGAAACCTTCCCCGGAACACCACGCGGGCGGGCCACAGCCCCGGCCCCGTGGTGTTCTTCCTCTCCGACAGCACCGGCATCACGGCCGAGACGCTGGGCAACACGCTGCTGACCCAGTTCCCCGGGCCGCGGCTGGAGCGGCGCACCATTCCCTTCATCGGGACGGAGGAACAGGCGCGCGAGGTCGTCACCATCATCGACAGCCTCGCCGCGGCCGGGCAGCGGCCGATCGTCTTCTCCACCGCCGTCGGCAGCGACATCCGCGCGATCCTGGCCGGGAGCAAGGGACACTTCGTGGACCTGTTCGGTGCCCACATCGGCCAGCTCGAGCAAGCCCTGCAGGCCTCCGCCACCGGCGAGCCGGGCCGGGCGCACGGCGTCGGCGACGCCATCCGCTATCAATCACGCATGACCGCCGTCGAATACGCCATCGAGCACGACGACGGGCAGTCCATCCGCGCTCTGGAACGGGCGGAACTGATCCTGATCGCGCCCTCGCGCTGCGGCAAGACCCCGACGACGATGTACCTGGCGCTGCAGCACGGCATTTTGGCCGCCAACTTCCCGCTGATCGAGGAGGACTTCGCCCGCCGCTCGCTGCCGGAGCCGTTGCGGCCCTTCGTGCGCAGATGCTTTGGGCTGACCTCGCTGCCGATCCGGCTAAGCCAAATCCGCCAGGAGCGCCGGCCGGACAGCACCTACGCCTCGCTGGCCCAATGCAGCTTCGAGCTGCGCAGCGCCGAGGACATGTATGCCGTCAATGGGATCCCGTACGTGAACTCCGCATTCATGTCCGTGGAGGAAATCTCCGCGACCATCCTGCAGCGGATGCGGCTGCAACACTGACCCAGCAAGCACTGGCCCCTGCATAGCGGCCGCGAGTGCAGTTGCAGCGGAGTACTGGATCCAGCCAATAAGAAAGGCCCTCTGACCGGGATAATCCCTAGTCAGAGGGCCTTCATTCGTTGCGGGGGTAGGATTTGAACCTACGACCTCCGGGTTATGAGCCCGGCGAGCTACCGAACTGCTCCACCCCGCGGCGTAGTAATGACTCTAGACCCACCCATGACCAAACGACGAATTTGGTGAGTGGGGTCACTGCTCGGGCTATCGGCCATGGTCCTGCAGACGACGACGGCGGTGGCCTCCCCTGCGGAAGGCGACCGCCGCCGTCGTCGGAAGAACCAGGGGAGGGTCAGCGCAGGTGGTCCACCAGCTTGCCGGCGATGCCGTTGTAGTTGGCCGGGGTGAGCGCGAGCAGGCGGTTCTCGGCGTCCGGGGACAGTCCGAGGCCTGAGACAAACTCCTTCATGCGCTCGGCGTCAACGCGGTGGCCGCGGGTGAGCTCCTTCAACCGCTCGTACGGGTTCTCCATGCCTTCGACCCCGGCGATGGCCTCGGCGCGCATGACCATTTGGATAGCCTCGCCGAGCACCTCCCAGTTCTGGTCCAGGTCCACCGCCAGCACCTCGGCGGGCACGCTGAGCCGGTCCAGGCCCTTGGCAACGTTGGAGATGGCCAGCAGCGAGTGCCCGAAGGCGACGCCGATGTTCCGCTGCGAGGACGAGTCGGTGAGGTCGCGCTGCCAGCGGGAGGTGACCAGGGTGGCCGCCAGGGTGTCCAGCAGGCCGTTGGAGATCTCCAGGTTCGCCTCGGCGTTTTCGAAGCGGATCGGGTTAACCTTGTGCGGCATCGTGGACGAGCCGGTGGCACCTTCGACGGGGATCTGCGCGAAATAGCCGATGGAGATGTAGCTCCAGATGTCCGTGCAGGCGTTGTGCAGGATCCGGTTGAAGCGGGCGATGTCGGAGTAGAGCTCGGCCTGCCAGTCATGCGACTCGATCTGGGTGGTCAGCGGGTTCCAGGTCAGGCCCAGTCCCTCGACGAAGGTCTTCGAAACGGCCTGCCAGTCCGCCGAGGGAACCGAAGCGTAGTGCGCCGCATACGTGCCGGTGGCTCCATTGATCTTGCCCAGGTACTCGGTGCGGGCGATCCGGTCCAGCTGGCGGGTGAGGCGGTGGGCGATGACCGCCAGCTCCTTGCCGAGGGTGGTCGGCGTGGCGGGCTGTCCGTGGGTGCGCGAGAGCATCGGCACGTCGCGGTGCTCGCGGGCCATGGCCGTGAACTGCTCGACCAGGGCGCGGGCGGCCGGCAGCCAGACCTGTTCCACGGCCCCCTTCACTCCCACCGCGTAGGAGAGGTTGTTGATGTCCTCCGAGGTGCAGCCGAAGTGCACCATGGCGGTGAGGTTCTCGATGCCCAGCTGGCCGAGTCGGCGGCCGATGAAGTACTCCACGGCCTTCACGTCGTGGACGGTGACGGCTTCGATCTCCGCCAGTTCGCGCACGGCATTTCCGTCGAAGTCGGTGACGATTTTGCGCAGCGCCGACTGCTGCTCCCCGGTCAGCGGTCCCGCCCCGGGCAGTACGGACTGGTTGGCCAGGTGGATCAGCCACTCCACCTCCACATGCACGCGATCGCGGTTCAGCGCGGCTTCGGAGAGGTAGTCAACCAGCGGCGCAACCGCCTGGTGGTACCGCCCGTCCAACGGACCGAGTGCGATAGCGGGGGTGACTTCTGCCAAGGGAACACGGGAAGTTTCAGCCATGGCCCTATTCTTTCATGTCCCATGCCGCCGCTTTCCGTGCGACTTCGCCTGCACAGCGGCGCCGCGTTCTCCCTCATGCACATAGCCGGTCTGCGTCAGGCCCCGCGGACGACGCGGCCCTAGCCTCGGAGGAAGTCGAGGCGCAAAGGAGGCCAGGGTGATGTTTTGGCAAACGGCGACGGCGGAGGCCGGGCCGGGCGGTTCGGCGGACCCGGGATGGGGGCCGGCCCCCGGCCGGCTGCTTTCCTGTGAGCAGGAACTGCTGTCCGTGCGGGCGGACCTGGCCGGCGCGGCCGCGGCCTGGGTCTCGCCGGCCGGCAAGGCCTTCAGGGCGCGGCTGTACGAGTACCGCACCGGGATGGCGGAGGCGGCAGAACTGCTGAGGCTCGCGGCAGCGGCCGTCGGTGCGGCGGAGGCGGCTGCCGGCGCGGCCCAAACGGCGGCGGCCGCGATGTACGGCCCCCGGTCGTGACGTCCGGGATCCGGACGGCCTGTGCCGGAGATGCACGATGGCTGACGACGACTGGCTGCCCGGCGGGGCCCGGTGGTGGGAAGGCGGCACCGGGTCCCGCCGGTACGCCGGCTATCGGGTTGCCGGCGGCATCGGCGGCATCGCGTTTGAGTGGGAGGAGCTGGCGTCGGCAGCCGTCCGGCTGGAGTCGGCCGCCGCCACCATCGGCGACCTGTGGCGCGAGCTCCTGTCGGTGCAACTGCTGCTGGCCGATCCGCGCTGGACGCTGCTGCCGGAGCGGTGGGCGGCCGAAACGGCAGTCCAGGCCGCCGCGGGATCGTTGGCGGCCCTTGCGGACAGCGTTGGGGCTTTAGCCGGAAAGGTGCGGTTGGCACACGGGACCTATTTGGCAACCGAGCAGGCCGTCTCCGCCGCGCTGCAGGCGGTCGACTCGGCCACCTGGTGGGCGACGGTTCCGCTCGGCATGGCCGTCAACGAGGGGCGGCCGACCCGGGCGGGCGGCGAACGGCTGCTCGGCCAGTTCCCGGCAGCGGTGACAGGAGCGCTGGGCGGCCCGGCGGCTGGGATGCTGCTGCGGGACGGCCGGCAGGGCGGTCCGTGGAACAACCCGGCCACCGAACACCTGGCCCCGCTGCTGGTCGCCGCGGCGCGGCAGGCGGGGCTGCTCCGGGCCGACGCCATCAAGGTTGCACGCGCGGCCCCGGCGACCGAAGAGATCGGTCCCGCGCCGGCGTCCCTGGCCGGGCTGCTCCACCGGACGGCCAGCGCGGACGGCGCCGGTGACGGCACCGTGGAGGTGCTCGAAGTATCCGCCCCCGGCGGCCGGAAGCGGTGGGTCGTCGCGTTGCCGGGCACCCAGGCCGCGGGCTTGGCCGAGGCAACCGCCAACCCGTTCGATGAGACCGGCATCGCCGAAGCGGTCGCCGGCAGGAGCGCGTTCGTCTCGGCCGCCGTGTCGCAGGCCCTCGGGGAAGCCGGGGCCGGCGCAGAGGATTTGGTGATGCTGGTCGGATACAGCCAGGGCGGCATCCATGCCATGAACCTTGCCGCCGATCCCGCCTTCCTGGCCAATCACAACGTGGGCTTCGTCCTGACGGCCGGCTCGCCGGTGGCCGGCATCAACCCCGGCCCGGGCGTCCGGAGCGTTCACCTGGAGCACGCCCAAGACTGGGTGCCGGGCACCGACGCCAGGCCGAATCCGGACCGGCGCGAACGGGTCACCGTGACCCTGACCGATCCCGCGGCCACCCCTGCGGGCGAGGGCGCCGGGCTGGGACCCGGGCATGACCTCGGGAACTACGTGCGGGCGGCCCGCAACATCGACGCCAGTCCGGATCCGTCGGTGCGCGACGCGACGGCATTCCTGGGCGCTGCGCTCGCCGGCGGCACCGCCCGGCAGCATCTGTTCAGCCTGCGCCGGTCGCAGCTTGACGGGTCAAAGCCGTCCCGCGCCGCCATCCCGGGCCGCCGCAAGGGGCCGCCGCCGGCAGGCGGGGGCGGGCAGGGGTAGGTGCCGCCCCGGAGTCAGCGGCGAGTCAGCGGGTGCGGGTCAGGGTGCCCACTACCAGCGAGACCAGGCTGATGATCAGCGAACCGAGGATCGCCGTCCAGAAGAAGGAATCGACGACGAACTCGACCGGCGTGAAGCTGGACAGCCAGGCCGTCAGCACCAGCATCAGCGCGTTGATGACGATGGTGAACAGGCCCAGCGTCAGGATGGTGACGGGCAGCGAAAGGAAGGAAATGATGGGCCGGACAATAGCGTTGACCAGGCCGAAGATCAGACCGACGAAAAGGTAGGCCAGCACCGTGCCCAGGGACTCGTTGCCGGCGACGTCGGCCGCTGCGGAGGCCTCGATGGCCAGGCCGGGCAGGATCCAGCTCGCCACCCACAGCGCCAGCGCGTTGACGAGGACCCGCACAATGAACTTTCCCATGCGTGTATGCTGCCACATCCAGGCTGCAGCGGCGCGGAAAACCCGGTCAACGGCGCACGTATCCTTTAAGGCATGACTCCTCCTGAGAACCCCATCAAGGAAGCTGCGGTTCCGGCAGCAGGTGCGTCGGGCCAAATCCACCCCCGGCCCGTGCTCGACAGGCTGCCCAAATATGCTGCCGGCAAACCGCCGGCTGCGATCCAAGGACTGCAATCCTACAAATTGTCCTCCAACGAAAACCCGCTGCCTCCGTTGCCAGCCGTGCTGGAAGCCGTGAACGCGCAGACGACGGGCATCATGCGCTACCCCGATCCGTTGTGCACCGCGCTGCGGACCGAACTCGGCCGGTTCCTGAATGTCCCGGCCGACGACGTGGTCACCGGCGCCGGAAGCTTGGGCGCCCTGGTGCAGATCCTGCAGACGTTTGCCGGACAGCACGAGGACGGCACCGAAGACGAGGTAATTTACGCGTGGCGGTCCTTCGAGGCCTACCCGATCATGGTCGGCCTCTCCGGTGCCCGCAGCGTGCAGATTCCCAACCGGTCCGACGGCTCGCATGACCTGGACGCCATGTTGGATGCCGTGACCGACCGGACCAAGGTCATCCTGCTGTGCACGCCGAACAACCCGACCGGACCGGCCCTGACGGCGGCGGAAGTGGAAGGCTTTGTCCGCAGCGTGCGGGACGACATCATCGTGGTCGTCGACGAGGCCTACACGGAGTTCGTCCGCGACCCGGAGGTGGTGGACGGCGTGGCCATGTACAAGAAGTACCCCAATGTGGTGGTGCTCCGGACCTTCTCCAAGGCCCACGGTCTGGCCGGCCTCCGGGTGGGCTATTCCATCTCGCAGCCGGAGATCACCCGGCACCTGCGCGTGGCTGCCACCCCGTTCGCCGTATCGAGCCTGGCCGAGCATGCGGCCATCACCTCGCTGCGCCACTACGACGAAGTTGTAGAAAGGGTACAAAGCCTCGTCGACGAACGGGACCGCGTGGTCGCCGGGCTGAACATGCTCGGCTGGAAGATCCCGGAGACGCAGGGCAACTTCGTCTGGCTGCCGCTGGGCGATCGGGCGCAGGAGTTCGCGGAGCTGGCGGGCCGGCAGGCACTGTCCGTGCGGGCCTTCGCGGGCGAGGGCGTGCGGGTCAGCATCGGTGAAGTCGAAGCCAACAGCCGCTTCCTGGCGCTCTGTGAGAACTATACAAACGGCCCGGGCGTTTCCTGACGGTAATGTGACCGGTCCGCACGGCACCTGCCATTAGGCTAGGACGAGATAAACGACAGATATATGCCGGGTCAGGAATGTATTCCCGGCCCGGCATATATGAACAGCGAAGATCTCTGCCGCAGGGCAGCGGATCGGCGAGGAGTTCGTATGGGCGCTGAGCACCTGCCCGCCTCGGAATTCGACATCGAAGAACTGGAACAGTCGCTGGTATCCAGCGACCCCTCGGACGCGCCCGCGCTGGTGCAGCTGATGGCCCCAGACGGAACCGTCCGGGACGATGCGAAGTACAGCCCCTACGCAGCCCACCTCGACGGCGAGGCGCTTCGCGGCATGTACCGCGATATGGCGCTGGTCCGCCGGTTCGACCAGGAAGCCACCGCCCTGCAGCGGCAGGGCCAGCTGCTGCTCTGGCCACCCCTGCTCGGGCAGGAAGCGGCACAGATCGGCTCCGGCCGCGCGCTGCAACCGCAGGACTATGTGTTTCCGACCTACCGGGAGCACGGCGTCGCCCTCACCCGTGGCCTGGACCTGTCCCGCGTGCTCAAGCTCTTCCGAGGCGTCAGCCAGGGCGGCTGGGACCCGCGGGAGACGAACTTCCACCTCTACACGCTGGTGCTGGCCGCCCAGTCCCTGCATGCGGTCGGCTACGCCATGGGCATCCAGCGCGACGGCGACGACGGCGTGGCCGTTGCGTACTTTGGCGACGGGGCCAGCTCGGAAGGCGACGTCCACGAATCAATGGTGTTCGCCGCCTCCAACCAGTCGCCGGTGGTGTTCTTCTGCCAGAACAACCACTGGGCCATCTCCGTGCCGACGGAAGTTCAGTCCCGCGTTCCGCTCTCCAACCGTGCCACCGGCTACGGCTTCCCGGGCGTCCGGGTGGACGGCAACGACGTCGTGGCCGTCCACGCGGTCACCCGTTGGGCCGCTGAACATGCCCGCTCGGGCAACGGGCCCGTGCTGATCGAGGCGTTCACGTACCGGATGAGCGCCCACACCACCGCCGACGACCCGACCAAATACCGTGAGGCCGCCGAGGAAGAGGGCTGGCGGGAACGCGACCCGTTGCTCCGGCTGGAACGGTACCTGCGCAGCACCAACACTGCCGGCGACGAATTTTTCGACGAGGTCTCCGCCGAAGGCGACAAGCTCGCCGCAACCACCCGCGCCGACGTCCTGGCCATGGAGGCCCCGGACTTCGAGGACCACTTCGCCAACGTCTATGCCGATCCGCACCCGCTGGTCCGCGAGGAACTGGAATGGCACCGGCAGTACCAGGCCGGTTTCGCCGATTACGCCACCGAAGACAACGCCGCCGGGGAGGCCCGCTGATGACCACCATGACGATCGCGAAGGCCATCACCAGCGGGCTGCGCGAGGCCCTGGCCAATGATCCGAAGACGCTGGTCATGGGCGAGGACATCGGCAAGCTCGGCGGGGTCTACAGGGTCACCGAAGGACTCCTGGCCGAGTTCGGCGCCGACCGCGTGGTCGACACCCCGCTGGCCGAGTCCGGCATCCTCGGCACCGCCATCGGGCTGTGCTTCCGCGGCTACCGGCCGATCTGCGAGATCCAGTTCGACGGCTTCGTCTTCCCGGCGTTCAACCAGATCACCACCCAGTTGGCCAAGATCCGGACCCGCAGCTCCGGACTCCTGTCGGCCCCCGTCGTCGTCCGCATCCCCTACGGCGGCGGCATCGGATCCATCGAGCACCACTCGGAGTCCCCGGAGGCGCTCTTCGCGCATACTCCCGGCCTGCGCATCATCACCCCCTCGAACCCGCACGATGCCTACTGGATGACCCAGCAGGCAGTGGCCAGCCAGGACCCGGTCATCATCTTCGAACCCAAGCGCCGCTACTGGCTCAAGGGCGAGGTGGACACCGAATCGGCCGGCCGCGACGCCTTCAGCGCCCAGGTCGTCCGCGAAGGCACCGACGCGACGATCGTCGCCTACGGGCCGCTGGTACCGGTCGCCCTGGCCGCGGCGAAGGCGGCGGAAGAGGACGGCAACAGCGTGGAGGTCATTGACCTGCGCTCCATCTCGCCGATCGACTTCGAGACCATCACCGCGTCGGCGGAGAAGACCGGGCGCCTGATCGTCACGCACGAAGCCCCGACCTTCGGCGGCATCGGCGGGGAGATCGCCGCGCGGGTCGGCGAACGCGCCTTCCTGAGCCTGGAGGCGCCGGTGCTGCGGGTCGGCGGCTTCCATATGCCTTACCCGGTGGCGAAGGTGGAGGAACAGTACCTGCCGGACATCGACCGCCTGCTCGAGGCCCTCGACCGTTCGCTCGCCTACTGATATCGGAGTTTCCATGTCGAACACGCAGATTTTCAACCTCCCGGATGTCGGCGAGGGACTGGTCGAAGCCGAAATCGTGTCCTGGAAGGTCAAACCGGGGGACACCGTGGCGGTCAACGACGTCATCGTGGAGATCGAGACGGCCAAGTCACTGGTCGAGCTGCCCAGCCCCTACGCGGGGGTGGTGTCGGAGCTGCTCGTGCCGGAGGGGCAGACCGTGGAGGTCGGCACCCCGATCTTCGCCGTCGCCGCCGAAGGCGCCGCCCGGCAGTCGGCCGTCCCGGAGCGGCCTGCCGCTCCGGTGCGCCCCGCGGCCCCCGTTCCGGACCAGCCCGTGCCCGAGGCCACCGCCGAGGGCGGGCCGTTGGTCGGCTCCGGCCCCAAGGCCGATCCGGTCAGGCGGCGCCCGCGCCGCGGCAGCGCCTCCGCGTCCCCTCCCACTACGACGACGGCGGCGCGCCCTTCCGCGGCCCGCTCCGGCGGCGGGGACGTACCCGCCGCGGAGATCCATCTGCCCGAGCCGCACGGCCAGGCCCAGCACGTTCCGCCGGTTCCCGCCGACGACGACTCCGCGGTTCCCGGAGCGGCTCCCGCCGTCGGTGCCGGGCATGCCCGAGGCGAAGCCGTCCAGGCAGTCGTCACCCGGCTGCTGACCCGGGTGCTCGCCAAGCCGCCGGTGCGCAAGGCCGCCAAGGACCTTGGCATCAACTTGGCGGACATCACCCCCACGGGCAAGGGGGGCGAGGTCACCAAGCAGGATCTGCTCAGCTACCAGGCCCAGCGCGAGGCCGAGCAGGCAGCTGCGCCGACGTTCTGGGCCCCGCGCAAGGGACTGGACAACCGGATCGAGCGGGTCCCGGTCAGGGGCGTGCGCAAGGCGACCGCCAAGGCCATGGTCGAGTCGGCCTTCAGCGCCCCCCACGTGAGCATCTTCGTGGATGTGGATGCCTCGCGGACCATGGAGTTCGTCCAGCGGCTGAAGAAGTCCCGCGACTTCGAAGGCGTCAGGGTCTCGCCGCTGCTCATCCTGGCCAAGGCCGTCATCTGGGCCGCCGCACGCAACCCGAACGTCAACGCCAGCTGGGTGGAGACGGAGTCCGGCGACGAAATCCACGTCAAGCACTTCATGAACCTCGGCATTGCCGCCGCCACCCCCCGCGGCCTGCTGGTTCCGAACATCAAGGACGCCCAGGACCTCTCGCTCAAGGAGCTCGCGGTAGCCCTCAACGACCTGGCGACCACGGCCCGTGCCGGCAAGACCAAGCCCGCCGACATGCAGAACGGCACCCTCTCCATCACCAACATCGGCGCGCTGGGAATCGACATCGGCACCCCGATCATCAACCCGGGCGAAGTCGCCATCGTCGCGTTCGGCACCATCCGGCAGAAACCGTGGGTCGTCTCCGGCGAAGTCATTCCCCGCTGGATCACCACGCTGGGCGGATCGTTCGACCACCGCGTGGTGGACGGCGACCTTTCCGCCAGGTTCATGGCAGACGTCGCCGCGATCATGGAGGAACCGGCGCTGCTGCTGGATTGACGGTGCGCCGCGGCATGCTGGGTTAACGGCGCCGCCGCCGCATGCCGGAGGGACTCAGTCCCGCGCGCGGACGCCCGCCGGGCCGCGGTTGGTTATGATCGCGGTGTGGCGAGGAGGAGCACCATCAGGTGATTGAGACAGCGGGCAGCGCAGCGACCCACGGGGCAGAACCTACAGTGATCCCGACGGCGGACCTGTACGACCAGCGCGGCGACGAACTGGCGTCGCTGTCGCTCCAGTTCGGCAACTTCGGCGGCCGGGCGTCGTTCAGCGGGCCGGTCCGCACCATCAGGTGTTACCAGGACAACGGGCTGGTGAAATCCGTCCTCAACTCCCCGGGCCACGGCGCCGTGTTGGTGGTCGATGGCGGCGGTTCGCTGGAGACGGCCCTGATGGGGGACATGATCGCCGCGGCCGCCGTGGCCAACGGCTGGTCCGGGGTAATTATCAACGGGGCGATCCGGGACCGGGCGGCCCTCGCGCGGCTGCCGCTCGGCGTCAAGGCGCTCGGCAGCAACCCGCGGAAGAGTGCCAAGGACGCCAGCGGGGAAGCAGACGTTCCCGTCGAGATCGGTGGCGTGCTGTTCCGGCCGGGCGCCACGGTCCACGCCGACCTGGACGGCATCCTGGTCTGCGCCTGACCGCGGCCGTGGTGTCTCCTCGGAGGACGGCGTCCGGGATCCGCTCTGCAGCGATCAACGACCTCCTGCCCTGACGGACCGCCAAGGGTGGCGTTCCGGCTGTGAAAGACTGGGAGCATGAGTAACAACAGGCCCTCGGGTCAGCGCAACGACTCAGGCGTGCCCAGGATCGACTGGAAGGGCACCCTGTGGGCCATGGCGGCCGTCTTCCTGCTCAGCTACGTCATGATCTGGCTGATGCCGGGACTGCACCCCATCCTGCGGATCCTCATCGTGATCGGCCTGTATTTCGCCGGCCGCTACGCGTACTACCGCTATTTCAAGAACCGGCGCCGGCCATAGCCTTTGCGAGGACGGGCGCAAGCCGCCGCACGCCCTCGCGAATGGCCTCTTCGGGCACGGCGCTGAAAGCCAGCCGCAGCTGGCGTGACGGCTCCTCGGAGGGACTGAACGCCGCCCCCGGGATGAAGACCACGCCGGCCTCGATCGCGTCGTAGAGCAGCGGGTAGGTGTCGACGCCCTCCGGAAGGGTGATCCAGACGAAGAAGCCGCCGTCGGGTTCGGTCCAGGTGGTCCCGTCGGGCATGAATTCGTCCAGCGCCGACAACATGGCGGCGCATCGGGTGGCGTACAACCGTCGGTAGGTATCGATCTGCCCCACCCAGTCGTGTTCCTCCAGGTAAGCGGAAATCAGCATCTGGTTCAGGGTGGGCGGGCACAGGGTGACGGCCTCGTTGGCCAGGTAGAAGCTCCGCTGCAGGTGGTCGGGCAGCAGCGCCCAGCCGATCCGCAGGCCCGGTGCCAGAATCTTGGAAAAGGAGCCCAGGTAGACCACGTCGTCGGGATTGTCCGCGCGCAGCGGCCGCAAGGGCTCGCCGTCGAAGCGCAGCAGGCCGTAGGGATTGTCCTCGAGCACCAGGACGCCGGCCTCGCGGCAGATGTCCACGATCTGCTGCCGGCGCTCGGCGGCCAGCGTGATGCCGGAGGGATTGTTGAAGCTGGGGATGGTGTAGAGGAATTTAATGCTGCGGCCCTCGCCCTGCAGCTCTTCGATGCGGCGCTGGAGTTCCGAGGGGACGAGACCGTGTTCGTCCATTAACACCGGCTCCACCTGGACCTCGTAGGCCTCAAAGGTGTTCAGCGCGCCAACGTAGGTGGGATCCTCGCACAGCACCACGTCGCCGGGGTTGCAGAAGACTTTGGCGGCCACGTCCTGTGCGGACTGGGAACCCGCCGTGACGACGACGTTCTCCGGATCCACGCCGGTGATGCCTTCGTGCGCCATGACCTCGCAGATCTTTCGCCGCAGGTCCTGGGTACCCTGGCCGCCGCCGTATTGCAGGGCGGTCATCCCATGCTCGGCGATCAGCCGCTGCGCCATGCCGGCGATCTTCTCCAGCGGCAGGGACTGCAGGTAGGGGTTGCCGCCGGCCAGGGAAACCAACCCGGGGCGCATCGAGATGTCGAAGACGTCGCGGACGGCCGATTGTTTGATGTTGGCGGCGCGCTGGGAGAACAGGTGCTGGTGCCGGTGCGCCGCAGTGGCGCGTTCCAGCGCCACTTCCGTTTCGGTGGGCAGGGTTTCGGAAAGGTCTGCATCCTGTGAAGTCACTCACACAGGATAGCCCGGGACGTTACGGGATAGGAAACAGAAGTTTTCTATTAGTGCTGCCCGGGCTAGAGCCAGCCGGCGTCCCGGGCCTTGAGCGCGGCCTGGAATCGGCTTTCCGCGCCGAGCTGCTCCAGCATCCAGGCAATGTGGCGTCGGCAGGTGCGGACGCTGATGTCCAGCCTCCGGGCGATCACCTCGTCCGAGTACCCGGCGGCCATGGCGTTGAGGATGGAGTGCTGGATGCCGTTGAGATCCGAGGCGCCGTTTTCCTGCCCGTCCACAACGTAGGGATCGGCCAGCTCCCAGGCCACGTGGAACAGGTTGATGAAGACCTGGATCAGGTTGAAGTCGCGCACCACCAGCGCGCCGCGGTCTTCCGGATGCAGTTGGCGACCGATCAGGGCGAGGTTGCGGTCGAAGATCATGATCTTGAGCGGCACGTAAGGCAGGGTTCGGTACTCGCCGCCGGCCGGCGAGATCGCGGCGACCGCCTTGCGCGTGGGCACGTGGTCCAGGGTGCTGGCGTGGCTGATGTTCTTGCGGACGACCCCGCGGTTGAGGAGTTCGATGTCCTTTTGGATGCCCTCTTCGTGGACATCCGCGGAGGCACCGGAGCCCGGCTGGCTGATCAGCACCTGCTCGGAAACGTCCCGGCCATAGTCCACCAGCAGCTTGCGGATTACCCCCGGGTCTTCGAGGACCTCCACGGAGGAGTCCAGCGACACCCGTTTGCGGGCTGCCAGGTAGGTGGGCACGAGTGCCGCCATGTCCGCACGGTGGCCGCTGATCTTGGTGCGCAGGTCGATCAGCAGCCGCTCGTCGGAATCTACCAGTTGCGACAGGGCGACGTCGGGGGAGATGGCGACATAGCATTCGACATTCGGTGCCGGCTGCTGCAGCAATTGCCTGCTGACCAGCTCGCCGATGGCGATGTTAAGGTCGCGGATGGTGTAGCCGAGTGCCGTGGACATGCTTTCTTTGGTCCAGCCGGGGTGGGCCACGGCGTATTCATAGACCTCGAATGCCGTCCCGCTCAGCATAGGGCGCTCCTCCGGTTGATCCATTTACGTATCACGCAGGGCCTGCTGTTTCCTGTGCGGTGCGGCCGCTCTTTGGCCAGTCTAAAGCACTTCTTCGGCCCATCTTGCGTCCTTTATGACCGGCCACTTCCTGCCATGGCCACATTATGCCATCACCTCGCGGCCTTTGAGTGACGATCCTTGGGAGGCGCTCCTTTCCCCGGATTTCCGGGGCGGCAGGCGGTTTTGACTACCTGTCCGGAACGTGACAGCACAAGCCGTGAGGCACGATCATGGCATGTCCGGATGTTGCAACGAGTTTGGCTGGACAGGCGCAGCAGAAGCACGGAACTCTTGAACATGTCGGGGGCGAGCAACCCGGCTGGATTTGTCACTGTACGAACCTAAGCCATGTGAAGGGAATGACATGTTCAAGAAGATCGCAAGCATCGCGGCAGGTCTGCTGGTTGCTTTGGGGGCGGTCTCTGCGGCCACTCCGGCAGTAGCCGCCGATCTAGGACCGGTTCCCCATTCTGAAAACGCCACCGCTTCCGCCTATATCTGGGACTGGTAAAAAGCCGCCCCATCTCATCGGCATTGTGCTGATTCCGTAACCAGGATGACGCCGGCTATCCCTCCCCAACCACCAGCACATCGAACCAGGAGTAGCGCATGAGCCAGCTGACAGCCATCCGCCCAACAAGTTCGGTGAACGTTAAATCGTACTGGTGGGTTCTGTCTATTTACACGGGTAGGCAGGACGTAGTCGACGCAGTCATAGGAGAACTGGTTACACCGCTGGTCGCCCACGCTCGCCGCGAAGGCGTGGGCCGCTGGTACTTCAACCACAGTGCCGACCAGATGGGGCCTCACCTGAAGGTCCGGTTCCTGGGCCGCCGCCCAATCCTCGACAGCCTCCAAAGGTTCGAGCTGGCGGCCCGGGACCGGGTCCTCGACATCCTTCCAGGCATCACGACCCAGGAAAGCTTCGTATTGCCTTTCGGCAGCGGGGATTCCATTCAGTTTTCGCCGGCCGATGCCGCCGTCCCCGTACCCGAAGCGGACTTGGACCGTTTTGGGGGACCCGATGGGCTGGAGCTCGCGGAGGAGGTATTCGAACTTTCCTCCGAACTGGCCATGTGGGCCACGCAGCGTTTCAGCAAGGCCCAAGGACGTTCGGCGCTCGCCTCCCTGCTCCTCTGCGACGCGGCGTGGGCCATGATGTATGGGCCGAAGGCGCAACAGTGGCCGGACCGCGGCAGGCTGTCCTGGGACTACTGCTGGGACAACCATCTTCGCGTGTCCACTGCCGAGCTGGGCCGTTCGGCTCCCAAGGCGCGCCACAGCCTCACCGCAGGACTGGTTGCCCGCACCGCACCGATGCACCGCCTGATGGCAGCGACAGCGGACGAAAGCAGCGTCCAGAACTGGCGCCGCCGCTGGATCAGGACCCTTGACTCGTACCTGTACCGGGCGGACCGGGCGCGCGTTAGCCGCAGCGCGCAGCAATTGACGTTTTCCCAAGCCCACCTGCTGATGAACCGGTTGGGGTTCACGACGTGGGAAGAGGCGGCACTCGGCGTCTACGCCAGGGCCTGGTCGCCGGAAGTCGAATCCTCGTTGTTGGAGAAGAGGACAAAATGAGCCCGTTTGGTTTCTCGTCGATTGGACCCGAATCCATCAAGGATCCGGATGTCAAGAACGAAGGAACAGCATCATCACTGGATCAGGTCGGGGTGCTGGGTGCGCACGCCCAGGATGATGACCTCTGGAACCTCACCGGCAGCAACTACTCGCGCGACGCCGCGTGGGCAGACCAGGCGTGGCAATAGGTGAAAGCCCGCCGGCATCTGCGTCGGTGCCCACATCCTTCCTCCCCCAACAGGATCAGGCCGGAGCGACCCCCAACGCTCCGGCCTGATCCTTTTCTTCGCAATTCAGGGGCTGTTTCCACCCATCACGCCGTGATGCGGCGGGCAGGCCCGCATGCCCTGATCAGTTGTAGAGCATGCCGCCGTCCACCAGCAGCACCTGGCCGGTGACGTAGTCGGAGTCGGGGCCGGCGAAGAAGGACACGATCTTTGCCACGTCTTCGGGCGTCTCGATCCGGCCGAGGGCGATGCCCTCCACGTTCTCCTTGAGGTTCTGGCCGATCGGCTTTCCGTTGATCTTGCTGAGTTCCTTGTCGATGAGCTCCCACATGCCGGTTCCGACAATGCCGGGCGCGTAGGCGTTGACCGTGATCCCCTTGGGTGCCAGCTCCTGTGCCGCCGCCTGCGTAAAGCCGCGCACGGCGAACTTGGAGGCGGAGTAGGCGCTGAGGATCGGGAAGCCCTGGATGGCCGCGATGGAGGCAGCCGAAATGATCTTGCCTCCGTGGCCGAGCTCTTCAAACTTGGCGGCCGCAGCCTGGATGCCCCAGACCACGCTGTTGACGTTCACGTTGAAAATCTGGTCGAGTTCCTGCTCGCTAATTTCAAGAACTGGCTTGACCTGGGCAATGCCTGCGTTGTTAACGATGACGTCGAATCCGCCGAGCTGGTCGGCTGCCGTGTCGACAGCCGCGACGACGTCGTCCCTCTTGGCGACGTCGGCTGCCACGAAAACGGACTTGCGCCCGAGGCCTTCGATCTCCGCCGCGACAGCCTCGCCCTTGGCGCGCTGCGGCTCGATATCGGCGATGGCGACGTTGAAGCCGTCTTCGGCCAAACGAAGAGCGATGGCCCGCCCAATGCCTTGGCCGGCGCCGGTTACGAGAGCGACCTTGTCCTGCACAGTCATTAATGTCTCCTTTGTACTGCTTCCAGCCCGCCGTTGCGGTTATCCAGCGCCACGACCGGCTGCGGTGGACACCGTCGAATTACAACCGGTGTCACTAGGCGCAACACAGACCCGTCAGAATTCATTCCTTTGCATATTAATGCGTGCCGGTGCAGGCCAAGCCGAAGCAGCGCCGCCTAGGCCGTCCAGCGGCCGCCTAGTGGCCGAAAATGTCCGCGTCGGTGATGTCCGCGGTGCCCCGGTCCAAGGCGGAGATCCGGGCCAGTTCGCCGGCCTCCAGCATGAAGTCGAAGATGGCGAAGTTCTCGGCCAGCCGGTCCGGGTGCGCGGACTTGGGGATGGGCACATGCCCCAGCTGGGTGTGCCAGCGGAGCACGATCTGGGCCGGGCTCTTGCCGTACTTGCCGGCCAGCGACTGAACCGCCGGCTCCCGCAGCAGGTCCCCGCCTTTCCCGAGCGGGCTCCAGGACTCCGTGACGATGCCGCGCTGGCGGTGTAGCTCCACCAGATCCCCGCGGGTGTGCCGGGGATTCAGCTGAATCTGGTTGACCTCGGGTACCAGTCCGGCGTCGAAGAGCCGTTGCAGGTGCGCTGGTTTGAAGTTGGACGTGCCGATGGCCCGCACGCTCCCGTCCTCCAGCAAACGGGTGAGCCCCTCGAAGGCCTCTACGTAGCGGTCCTGCCCGGGGTTTGGCCAGTGGATCAGCAGCAGGTCCACGTAGTCGACGCCCAGCCGGCGGGCGCTGGCCTCGCAGGCCTGCCGCGCGCCGTCGACGCTATGCCACCGCTTATTGAACTTGGTGGTGATGAAGACTTCCGAGCGGTCAAGCCCGCTGCGGCGGAACCCCTCGCCGACGCCTTCCTCGTTCCGGTAATTTTCCGCGGTGTCGAACAGCCGGTAGCCCAGGTTGAGCGCAGTTTCGACCGTCCGGGCGGCTTCCGCATTGTCCAGGGGCCAGGTTCCCAGTCCCAGCAGCGGCATCTTGGCCCCGTTGCGGAGGGTCACGAGCGGAGCAAGCAGGTCGGCCACGGTCACAGTCTCCTCTGGTTGTCCTTCAGGACCCGGTCCCGGGCCCGTGGCACCCAGCCTAGGGGTGATCGTGTCGGCTGTGCACCCCGGGTGCCGGCCGCAGCCGGCGGCAGACGGAGAAGCGGATGCCGCAGGGCGCTGATTCCCCCGGGCCAAGCGGGAAGAGTCCGCTAACCCGCGGAGGCGGCGTCGGCAGAACCTGCGTCGCGTGCGGCGGTCCGGGTCTCCAGCCAGGCCAACACGTCGGAGAGCAGGATCCGCCGGTGCGTCCCGCGGTACTGGACCGGAATGGTCCCGGCGTCGGTCAGGCGGCGCATGTAGGTCAGCGACACGCCGGCCACCTCCGCCGCCTGCGAGGTGTTCAGCAGTTCGACTGCGGAGCTGACCATCACCGCATCGCCGTGGGCAAAGCGGCGGAGCATATCGACGACGGCGTCCGCGGCCTGGGCGGGCAGCTTCACCGTGGTGCCGTTCACGAAGACGGTGACGTCGGCGCTCTCGTCGAGCGCCCGCTGCAGCCGCTGCGCCTGGGCGGCCGGGAGGGCATCGGTGGTGCGGGGAGTCAGCTGGGCCATGGGGACAGCGTAAGACACTTCCCGGCCCGCACCGGGGAAGGCGTGCGGCGCCGTCGTTGTTGGCGTGGACGTGTCTGCCGGCAGCCGTTGGGATTCCCCGGCGGCCCGGCGGCGGGCGTTGACCTTCCCCCGACGACCCGGCTGCGGCCATGGACATTCCCCGACTACCCGGCGTCAGGTAAGCGTAAACTGCTGTTCGCGACGGACAGCGTGCGCCGTCCGCGGAAGTGAACATCCGCCGACTCCCGAGGAGACCATCGTGGGCAGACCGTTCTACGCCGGATTGAGGGGCGCTGCGCACGCCGCGCACCGGCCGGTGCCTGCGACCTGACATGGAGCACATCGCCAGCCTCCCCTTCGGATACGCGGTCAGCGCGCTGTTCGTGATCGTGATGCTGCGCGCCAACGCCACGTACTGGGCCGGCAGGGGAGTGGCCGCCGGCGGGCGGCACACCCGTCTGGTCCGGCAGTTGGATTCGCCGGCCATGCGCCGCGCGGAGGCTTTTATCGCCCGCTGGGGAGCCCTCGCCGTCGCGCTCTGCTTCCTGACGGTGGGCGTTCAGACCGCGGTCAACGCGACGGCCGGCCTTGGCCGGATGCCGCTGCGCAGATATTTGCCGGCCGTCGTGGTCGGCTCGGTGCTGTGGGCGGTGCTGTACGCCACCGTGGGCCTGGCCGCCCTCAACGCCTGGCTGGCCGCGGCCGCCGGGTCCCCGCTGGGCATGGCCGTCGTAGTGCTGCTGGCAGCAGCGGTGGTCGCCGTCATCGTTCTGGCCCGCCGGCGGCGCGGACGCCGCCCGGCTCTCTCTGACGGCGGTTAACCTCCGGCGCGGGCGCACGTGGCGCCTGCCTCATCGGCATTCGCCCCTGCATTGGTGGCCCCGGCGGCGGAAACATTAGGCTAGGGGTATGTCCGCTTTAAGAAACCGCCGTGCTGCCGCCCTTCCCGCAAAATTGTCTCGCTCCTGGCTTTTGGCTTCGGCGGCGGACGAAGCGAATTTCGGGCCGGCGCTCGCCTCTGAAGCAGACTCCGTCATTTTCGACATGGAAGATGCCGTGCCGGCGGAGGGCAAGGCCGCGGCGCGGGAACGGGTGGTGGAGGCCCTGTCCACCGGCATGACCGCCTGGGTGCGCGTGAACGGCATGGAAACCGACTACTGGGCGGACGACCTGGCCGCTCTGTCCAAGGCGCCGGGCCTGCGCGGCGTCATGCTGGCGATGACGGAAAGGCCCGAGCAGGTCACGCACACGGCCATGCGGCTGCAGGCCGGCACCCCGGTGCTCGCCCTGATCGAATCCGCCGTCGGCATTGAGAACGCCACCGACATCGCCCGCGCGCCGGGCACCTTCCGCCTCGCCTTCGGCGTGGGCGACTTCCGCCGCGACACCGGGGCCAGCGATTCTCCGATGGCCCTGGCGTATGCCCGTTCCCGGCTGGTGGTGGCCTCCCGCGTGGGCCAACTGCCGGGCCCCATCGATGGCCCGACCGTCGGCGCGCTCGGCGAGGAACTGCTGGAAGCGTGCAAGGTGACGGCGTCCATGGGCATGACGGGCAAGCTCTGCCTGCTCACCGACGCCGCCGACACCATCAACAAGGGACTCTCACCCAGCGAGTCGGAGATCAAGTGGGCGCACGAACTCCTCGACGCGCACGCCGCCGGCGCGGTGGTGGGCGACGGTTCCTACCTGCCGCGGCTCGCCCGCGCCGAAAAGATTTCATCGCTCGCGGACTCCTACGGACTCTGGAACGCCTAAGCTCCACGTTCACGCTCCACGTTCAGGGGCGCGCAGGGTTCCGGGCGCGGGCTTCCGGGCGGCACCGTCGGCGCCTGCCCGGGTGTTGGTTCAGTCGCGGACGCCGGTTCAGTCGTGCAAAACAGCTCCCGCAGTTCAGTCGCGGACGCCGAACAGCTCCCGCAGGCTCAGCGCCGGCCGCCCGGTGAGCAGGTCCACGTCGTGGGTCACCAGGTCCAGTTCCCCGGCGGCAATTGCCGTGTAGGTGCTGACCCAGGCATCCAGCTGCCAGTCCGGCGCGCCGTAGTGCGCCCGGCTCGCGTAGGCCTCCTCCACCGTTTCGTTGAGGAATGACGTCGGACGGCCCGTTGCCTCCGCGATGGCCGCCGCCGCCTCGGCCAGGGTCACCGACTCCGGGCCGGTCAGCTCATAGGTGAAGCCGGCATGGGGCATCGGTTCGGCCAGGATGGTCGCGGCCGCCCTGGCTACGTCCTCGCGGGCCACGAAGCCCGCCTTCCCGTCCCCCGCCGGACCACGAATCAGGCCCGATTCGTCGGCAAATGACGGCAGGACGTCTGCGTAGAAGTTGTTGCGCAGCAGCGTGTGCTTCAGGCCGGTTCCGCGCAGTTTCTCCTCGGTCGCGTAGTGGTCCCTGGCCAGCGTGAACGTTGCGTCCTCGGTCGCACCGATGAACGAGGTGTAGACAATGTGCTGCACGCCGGCGTCGATGGCGGCATCGATGAAGGTGAAATGCTGCTGCAGCCGGTCCTCGGCTTCGGCGGCAGACACCATGAACACTGTCTCGATACCTTGCAGCGCGGCGACGACGGCGGCCTTGTCGCCATAGCCGGCAGTCGCCGTCGTCGACCCGGGCAGCTGCGGTGCACGCGACGGGTCGCGGACAATCAGCCGCTGTGAAAGGTTCTGCTCCGCCAGCATCCTGGCGACCATGCCGCCCAGCTCGCCGGTGGCACCGGTGACGGCAATCGGGGTTTCCATGCGGGAGTCGGGTGTGCTCATGGCACCAGCCTAATAGGCGCGGCAACACCCCGGCGGGCGGGGAGCGGCCTGCTACCGTGGGGACGTGCCAGCAGCAGCCCAGAGTCCCGCCGGTCGGTTCGCGCCCAGCCCCTCGGGTGAGCTGCACGTCGGCAACCTGCGCACCGCGCTGCTCGCCTGGCTCTTCGCCCGCGGCACCGGCCGCCGCTTCCTCATACGGGTGGAGGACCTGGACCGTGCGAGGGCCGGGTTCGAGGCCCGGCAACTGGCGGATCTGGCGGCCATCGGCCTGGACTGGGACGGCGAGGTCGTGCGCCAGACCGACCGCGCCGCGGTCTACCGCCACGCGCTCGGACAGCTGGCGGAGGCCGGCCTGCTCTACGAATGCTTCTGCACGCGGCGCGAGATCGCCGAGGCTCCCAGCGCGCCGCATGCTCCGGAGGGGGCGTATCCGGGAACCTGCCGCAACCTCACCGACGCCGAACGCGAGGAACGCCGCCAACTCCGCCCCGCGGCGCTGCGGCTGCGAGCTTCCACCGCCAGCTATACGGTGCCCGACTGGCTGCACGGCGACTACACCGGCGCCGTTGACGACTTCGTGCTGCGGCGAAACGACGGCGTCCCCGCCTACAACCTGGCGGTGGTGGTGGACGACGCAGCCCAGGGCGTGGACCAAGTGGTGCGCGGCGACGACCTCCTGACCTCCGCCCCGCGGCAGGCATACCTCGCCTCGCTGCTGGGGCTGCCGCCGGTCGAATACGTACATGTGCCGTTGGTCCTCAACGAACGACGGCGGCGCCTGGCCAAGCGCGACGGCGCGGTGACCTTGGGCGCACTCGAGCTGGCCGGGCTGGACGCGGCCGCGGTGCGCGGCCTGTTGCTGGCCTCGCTGGGCTTGCCGGACGTCCCGCTGCCCAAGCTGCTGTCCGAGTTCCGGCCCGATGCCCTGCCGGTTGAGCCGTGGATCTTCGAGCCGCCGGAGCTGGTTCCCGACCCCAGCTGACGGCAGGCGGGAAACTGCCCGCTCGCCCGGGACTCATAACCGCGGACAACCTGGCCGGCACAGCGGCGGACTTCACCGCGTGTTTGCCGGTGCGCCGCCCGGCGCCGCTAGTCTTCGGCAGATGGGCGGACTATTCGTGGCGCTGGGCGACAGCTTTACCGAGGGCGTGGGGGACTACAACGCCAATTTTCCCAATGGCGTGCGCGGCTGGGCCGACCGGGTGGCCAAGCAGCTGGGCAAGCAGGACCCGGACTTCCGCTACGCAAACCTGGCGGTACGCAGCAAGCGGCTCCACCAGATCATCGCGGACCAGCTGGAACCGGCCATCGAGATGCAGCCAACCCTGGTCTCCTTTTATGCCGGCGGCAACGACATTTTGGAGCTTAAGCGGAGCATGCCGGAACTCCTGGCGGAGTACGAATCCGCCGTCCGCCGGCTGGCCGAAACGGGTGCGCGTTTGATCCTTTTCACCGGCTTTGAGGTCATGCTCCCGCCCGTCCTAGAGCCGATGCGGCGGCGCAACTGGGTGTTCAACGAGGCCGTCCGGGACCTGTCCCGGCGTTACGGGGCGGTGCTGGTGGACCACTGGGCGTTCGACCTCTATCAGGACCGGAGGATGTGGGACACGGACCGGCTGCATATGTCCGCGCTGGGGCACAAGTACATGGCGGCCAGGGTCTTGGAGGCCCTCGGCGTGGCGCACACACTCAGGCTGAAGCGGCCGGAACCTCCGGTGCGGGCGGGCTGGCGCGCGGCACTCCGGCGCGAGCGCGACTGGCTGCAGGAATGGGTGGTCCCGATGTTCGGCCGCAAGCTCAGGGGCGTCACGCTGGGGGACAATCTGGCGCCGCGCTGGCCGGAGCCGGTCCAGGTCTCGCACGGGCTGAAAAAGCTGGCCCGACAGCGTGCCGCTGCTGCCGCAGGCTGACGTCCCGGCAGGGCCCTGGCCCGGCTGGCCTACGGCTGACCTCCCCGCAGTTATCGCCCGGCCGCTGCGGGGCACAGGCTGGGCTCACGCCCCGCAAGTCCTTTTAAGGCCCGCCGGTCAGCGCTGTCGGCCTGCCGTTAGGCGATACCGCCGGCCGCCGCGGCATGGTCTTACCGGCCTGCGCGGTGGCGGCTGTACGCTGTTGCAACAACAGGGACCGCGGCCAGGCCGCGCCGTCGGTGAGGAGGGTTGTGGCCATGTCCGTCCAGGAACCGCGCGATCCCGTGCCGGCGCTCGACCTTCCCGCGGCGTTCCGGGAGCCCACCACCAAGGTCCGGCCCGGCTGGGTCACCGCCGTCGTGCTAACCAACCTCGGCATCAATGCGGCGTTCTTCGGCCCGCTGCAGGTGCTGCTGGCCCAGCAGTCGCAGGCGTTCGATGCCGTGAACAAGGAAGCCGTCCTGGCGATGGCCACCGGCTTCGGCGCCGCCGTGTCACTGGTCGCCAATCCGATCTTCGGGGCGCTGAGCGACCGCACCACCTCCCGGTTCGGACGACGCGTGCCGTGGGCGCTGGCCGGCGGCGTCCTGGGCTTCGCCGCGCTGTTGCTGCTGTCCGGCGCCCCCAACATCGCGGTGATGGTGATCGGCTGGTGCCTGGTGCAGGCCGGGTGCAATGGCGCCTACGCGGCCGTTACGGCCAGCATTCCGGACCGCGTGCCGCGGCGGCAGCGCGGCCAGATCGGCGGGCTGGCCGCCATCGGGCAGACGCTGGGCATCGTGATGGGCGCGGTGCTGGCCAATCTGGCCGGCGGCTTCGTCCTCGGCTACATCTACTGCGCCGTGTTCCTGCTGGCCAGCATCATCCCATTCGTGATCGCGGGCCGGGACACCCCGTTGCGCAAGGCCGACCGCCCGCCCTTCGCCTGTCCCGGCTTCCTGAAGGGCTTCTGGATCTCCCCCGCCAAGCACCCCGACTTCGGCTGGGCGTGGCTGACCCGCTTCCTGGTCAATCTGGGCAACAACATCTTCACCCTCTACCTGTTCTTCTTCCTCCAGGACGCCGTGGGGCATCCGGACCCGGCCGCCGGCGTGCTGCTGCTGACCGGAGTCTATGCGGCCATGGTGGTGGTGATGGCGGTCGTGGGCGGACCTCTGAGCGACCGGGTGGGGCGCCGCAAGCCGTTCGTCATCGCGTCCTCGGTCACCATCGCAACTGCATCGGTCATCGTGGCCATCACGCCCGCGTGGCCGGCCGTGGTCGGCGCGGCCATGGTCCTCGGCGCGGGCTTCGGCATGTTCCTGGCCGTCGACTTCGCCCTGCTCACGGAGGTGCTGCCGAGCGCCGCCGACCGGGGCAAGGATATGGGCGTCATCAACATCGCCGCCTCGTCGCCGCAGGTGATTGCCCCGTTGATCGCCGCCCCCACCGTGCTCTACCTCGGCGGTTACACGGCGCTGTTCGTGCTGTCGGCCGTGATCGGGCTGCTCGGCGCGGTCTTCGTGGTCAAAATCAAAGGCGTGCGGTAGCCGCGAGCGCACGTCGCTGGGCCGACACCGCCGCCTCTGCGGCCTCAGGCAGCCCCGCGCACGGGCCGATGCGCCGACACCGCCGCGGAGCGGCTAGTCGATGAAGGCTGCCTTCGAGCTGTACTCCTGATAGAGCCGCGCTGCGTCGCCCACCGGCAGTTGGCCGTACTTCAGGGCCGTCAGCAGCCCGTCGAGTTGCGCGCTGGCGGACTCGGCCGTCGAGATCTGATCCGCGCTGTTGCGGGAATTGGCAAGGCCGGACGCAATCGCGGCGGCAAGGGAGAGGATCGACGCCAGGATGCAGATGACCTGCCAGACGATCGACGTGCTGGATAGCGAGAAAGCGCCCGCCACCGCCGTGTTGAAATTGTTCTGGCCGAAGCCCGGGCCCGCCGTCAACGCGGCGACGACCGAGCTCCCGACGACGCTGACATTGGTCAGGCGGTTGCGTTTGGGACGGGCACGGCGAAGAAAAGCCCTGATCTCATCACGGCGCTGGTCGATTTGCCGGGTCAGGTCCTGGCGGTTCTGTGCGTCGTCCATGATGTCCCCGCGCCTTCCGTTAACCAGCCCCGCCCCTGTAGCCGCGAGGTATCGCTGCACCGTATATCAGATTGCCCGCCGACGGCTACGTTTTTCACGGACCGAGCAGAATTGGAGAAGCCCGCGCCCCCAAGCGGCTGCTACTGTCGGTCGTGATTCGTACAAGGGAGATCGAGATGAGCGCCAACCAGAAGTCCGATGCGGGCGGCTTCTCGGAGGCCGAGCGCGCCGCCATGAAGGAGCGGGCCCAAGAGCTGAAGGCGCAGGGGCGCAGCGGCCAGAAGAAGGCCGACAACGAGCGCGCCGTGCTCAACGCCATCGCCGAGATGCCCGACGCCGACCGCGTCCTCGCGGAACGCATTCACGCGCTCGTCACCGCGAACGCGCCCGGGCTTCTGCCCAAGACCTGGTACGGGATGCCTGCATACGCCAACACGGACGGCAAGGTCGTCTGCTTCTTCCAGGGCGCGGCCAAGTTCCAGGCCCGCTACGCGACCTTCGGATTCAACGATGCGGCCACGCTCGACGACGGGCCGATGTGGCCGGTCTCGTTTGCAATAGTGGAGTGGACCCCGGCAGTGGAAGAAAAGGTCGAGGCGCTCGTCAAGGCCGCGACCGCGTGAGGGCCCTCTCAGGACCGGCGGAAACCATCGATGCCGGCGCTGCGTCCGTGGCTTCGCCCTGCAGCCGGCGAAAGCCCCGCCCGCACCCAGGCCTGCCGGATCCACCCGCCGCACCCCAGTAGGCTGGGTGGGTGGAAGCCCAGATACTCGCGACCGTCTTTTGCGGCCTGCTCATCGCCGTCGGTATTGCCGGCATCGTCGTCCCCGTGCTGCCCGGCACCATCACCATCGGCATCAGCCTGCTGGTCTGGGCCATCGTCCTGCAGAGCACTTTGGGCTGGGTGGTCTTCGCGATCGGCATGGTTTTCGTGGCCGCCGGCATGCTGGCCAGCCTGGTACTCACCGGGCGCCGGCTGAAACAAAGGCAGGTGCCCAACTGGTCAATCCTGGCGGGCGTGCTGGTGGGTGTGGTCGGGATGTTCGTAATTCCCGTCGTCGGGCTGTTCATCGGGTTTGCCGCCGGGCTACTGCTCAGCGAATACGCACGACGGCGGGACTTTGGCCAGGCGGTCGGGGCCAGTTGGGCGGCGCTCAAGGCCGTGGGCCTGGGCATGCTGGTGGAGCTCGGCTGCGCCTTTGCCGCCGGCGCCGTCTGGGTGATCGGTGTGCTGGCGCATTTCTTCTTCTAGCTGGCCCCGGGCCGGCTATCCGAGCCACCGGCTCTTTTAGGCCGGCGCGGCGGTGCGGCGGTGCCGCTCTGGCTTCAGGCGATCAGTCCTGCTTTAACAGGCCCGTGGTGCGGTAGGGGATCACCTCGCGCAGGAACATCTGCGTGGAGGTGCGGGTGATGCCCGGGCAGAAGCGGATTTCTTCGCTTACCCGGTACAGATCGTCCGGGCTGCTGGCCACCACTCTGATCAGCAAGTCCGTATCGCCCGCAGGGGCGTGGCATTCCAGCACTTCCGGGATCTTCCTAAGCGCTTCCACCGCATCGTTGAGCTTGCTCTGATCCAATTCGGCACTCACCATGGCCATCACCCCGCGGTTCAAGGCTTCCGGCAGCACCCGGGCCGAGTGCGTGCGCAGACAACCAGAGGCCGCCAGGCGCTCCAGCCGTGAATGGACCGTGCCGCGGGCCAAGCCGAGCCGCTGGGCCAGCATCATCACCGGAATCCGCGGGTCCTCATCCAGCGCCAGCAGGATCCGACGGTCCGTCGCATCGAGTTGCTGCAAAATGACCACTTCCTGTCGAACGCCGTGCGACCGTTTGAACACTCTGATCAATTGTAAGCCCCACGCTTGCACGGATTGTCGGGAAGGTGCTCTGATACCTATCAGATCGGGCGAAGCCACAAGCTGCCAGTCCGTTGAGGTGCACGGTTCAGGCCCACGAAGCCGGAGCAGTGTCTGCGGGCCCGCGAAGCCCCGACCTTGTTGTTCACACAGCTGAAGACCCCTGCCAGTCCGGATGCCGGACCGCCAGGGGTCTTGCTGTTCGCCACGAAAACTTCAGGCCTTATCACCGGGCGACGGTAGTTCCCATTCCCAAGCGTCCTGCCCGTATACGGACATGACCAGTGTCCCCTGCGTTTTTGGAACATCGAGCAGGACCAGGCCAGTTGCCTACTCCGAAGCTAACGCCTACTGCAGACGTTTTGTCGTCCTCTTTGGTTACTGCGCGGAGCCGCGGCAGCCGGAGGAGGCGACGCCCACCTGCGGGGTCAGCTCCTCAAGGTCGGAATTGAACGTCTTGAGGCGGGCGCTGATGGACTCGATAGTGGCCACGTCGCCCTCCATGCCTGCCATTCCGGACTCGTAGATCATGCCCGGCAGCGGTGTCATAAGATCGATCGCTTCCATGGCAAGGTCCAGTGCCTCGATGCAGGAGTCCGGGGAGACCTCCACACGCTCGGTGATGGTTTCGGTGACGGGCTCAGCCTCGACGGTGACGGTGGGCCCGGGGACCTTGACCTCGACAGTCTCCGGGGGGCCGCCGGCGGCCGCGGAGCCCATCATGATGCCCACGACGCCGCAGGCAACGGGCAGCACCCACGCCTTCTTGTACCAGGGCTTCTTGGGCTTCTGCTCGGTCTGCTGCGGGGCGCCGAACGTGGTGGGCGGGGTGGGCTGCTGCGGGGTGCTGGAGGAGTAATCCATGGCCGGTTGTTCCTTTGCTGTTGGCGTGAGAACGGCGGGCCCCATGGTGGAGCCCGCCGGTGGTGCTATTCGGTTGGTCTTTGTTGATAATCGGCGTAAGTGCTGGGAATGTAAGCCAGCGCCCCGCGCCTCCTAGTAGCGGGTAAGCTGTTTGCCCGCCTTGAGGCGGTTCAGTTCGTGCGGGCGCAGCTTGCGGCACCGCTTCCAGTCCCGGCGGGCAACACCATGGTGGGCGCGTAGACGAAGCCGTTTTCGTCATGCTTGGCAATTGGCGCTGAGAAGTTGCTCGAGCTATTTCATGGAATGAATGAATTTGCGAAAGGTCGGACAAGGCTTTGCGAGGAAGACCAGCGATGAGAACCCCGGCCTGATTCTTCAGGCCGGGGTTCTCGCTAGTCGAGGTGGACCAGCAGTTTTACCAACTCGACGATCAAACGCAGTAACCGACGAGTAAGTGTCCACATGCTCGGGCACAAGGACGCCTCGGTTACGCTCAACGTCTACGCGGACCTGTTCGATGATGATCTGGACTCGGCGGCTAACACGCTCGACACTGCTCACCGGAAAATTCTGTGATCATTTGGTGCTCAGGCGGGCCGATGCGTTACCCTTACAGACGTGTGACTGCGCGTGAACTCGCGCATCCGGGGCTTTAGCTCAGTTGGTAGAGCGTTTCGTTCGCAATGAAAAGGTCAGGGGTTCGATTCCCCTAAGCTCCACTACACGAAAGGCCCCTACTTCCCTGAAAACAAAGGGAAGTAGGGGCCTTTCGCTTGCCCTAGAATCTCGTCCTTGACATCCGCGACGTCTCATGCGTTCCCTTCGATTCTTGGCCCTTCTCTAGATCATCGTCACTTTTTCGTCACCTCAATGCTGCCGATTCCGTGTGTTTACAGGGCACTGGTGCTGTGAGAGCGCGCAGCTGACCCGAGTGACGCCAGCGGTGAAGTTATCGACTCGGAATAGAGCCTCCCAGTCGAACAGTCAGGCGCGTGATTGGATCGAGCCATGAGAAAAATGTGGGGGATTTTTACTGTCGGGCTGCTGACTCTATCGGGTTGTGCCTCGAATACTTCGGCCGCGGAGCCCGACGCCAGCAGCTCGTCGCCCGCACCGGAACAGCCGGTGTCAGCGTCGGCTACGGCGTCTGCTTCCGCGTCGGAGATTGTGGAGTCCATCTGCAAGGACTCCAATAAGGATTCCACCAAGGGCGGTGTTGAGCTGGAGCAGGCCCGCCTGCTCAGTGATGGCTCATTGCTGTTTGTGGAGTACAAGCTTGCCGGAGATCTGCCTACGACTGGCCGGGTGTTCTTCTCCGTAATGGCGTCCAGCGCAGACGGAGAAACTTCATACCAAATCGGCTCGACTTTCCAGGACGGCATGGAGAGCGAGAACTTCATCTTCAACTCCGGCACGGCAACCCAGAAGGACATCACCAACGGCGCTGTAGCCGTCGACGGAATGGTGGCCGTCCGTTATCCGCTGGGCGATCTGGAGGGATTAGGCGAGGAGTTCCGGTGGGCCGCAAATGTGAGCGTCGACGGCACGGACGTTGACCGTTGCCCGAATGGCGATGGTCTGGAGGGCATCAAGATTGCCGAAGATGAATGGATGGTTCACGTAAACTCCTGAACATGGAAAAGGACGGGCGCCAGCCCGTGCCGTTCCTGCGTCGACTGTTCGGCCGATGAGAGAGGAGCCCAGTGGCAACTCAGCGTCTTACCGTCGCCCCTGCCGCCTCGCACTACACCGTGAGCCCGCCCGAGCGGGAGCATCCGGTGGAGTTCCTAGACTTCCTGGTTAATGGCCAGCCGCTCCGGGACCTGCTGATTATTCCGGAAGACGAGAGACGCCCCGAACAGGAGACGACGGTGCTCCGCGACGACTGGGTACCGCAGGCTGCGGTCGATTACCTGAATCGTTTGCTGGGACTCATGGCGGGCGACTTCGACGACGGGCGCATTGCGCTCCTGGTCTGCCCAATCGACGGCGACGTATGGTGCGACGCGGTGAGCATGGAACTGGTTCAGACACCGCAGACAGTCGTCTGGCAGAAGTTCGGGTGGCAGACCGGCACCGCTGACGACGATCCTTGGATGTTCCCGGACCAGTCCTTCACTTTTGACCGGGCCGAATACGAGCAGCTTCTGCGAGGACTTCGGGAGCGCTATGAAAAGCGGGCGTCCCTGCCCCTCCCGGTCAGATTCTTACTCCGTAAGTTTGCCGGTCGCCGGCGCCATGAAGGCCGAGGTTGACGCGCCGACGTCCCTGAGGAACGGGTGGACGGTATGCGTGCCCTGATAGCCCCCCACGAACGGATCATTGAGACACAGGCTGTTGCCCTCAGGATGCTGGAGAAAGGTTCAAACTCAGCCAGAGAGCCCACGGTGTCCGATGTTAGCCCCGCAGAGAGGCGCACAGAGCCTCCTGCGCCTGCTTCTTATCAGGTTCCGGATACAGACACGGACGGGCGTCAGCCCGTCCCGTTCCTGCGCCGGTTGCGGCTGATAGGCCGGCGGAAGTCCTGGGCCGTCGTATTGCAGCGACTTGAAGCTGGCATGTGAGGATGGGTCCATGTCTCAGAAGGCCCAGTCAAAGAAGAAGATCCATTCGAGGCTCACCCACTCCATGAGGGAAGTCCGGCCGGTCACCATCTTGCGTACCGTCGTGCCGGACTGGGACATTCAGGGCATCGTACTGGACCTCGGTGCCAAGTGGGTCCTGCTGGCCTCCATTCGAGATGGCGGGTACCTGGATGGCTACCGGGTCCTCAGGCTGGCGGATCTGCGCCGGGTGGATCAGGAAACCACGTTCGAGAAGTTCCTCCACCAAGACGAGCAGTGGCCGCCGGCGAAGCCCGCGGCTTCATTCGACCTCGCGAGTCCGCGGGCCATCCTCGAAACCGCGACGGCGGCGGGCACGATCGTCTCAGTGTTCCGGGAAACGAAGCATCCGGGCATCCGTCTGATCGGCGTGCCCGGAGGTTGGACCAAGAAGTCCGTAGGGTTGCTGACCATCGACACCAAAGCCAACTGGGAGGACTTCCTGGAGGAGATCCGGTTCAAGGACCTCACCCAGATCGCCTTCGGAGGTGACTACGACAAGGCGCTCATGTCCGTAGTCGGCGCTATCCCGCCGGAGACCGAATCTAAGTATGGACTTTGAACCGCTGGGGCTGGCCGACAGGCCAGCGCCTTGGCGACTGTCTACCCCTTGTAGGCGCCCCTTGGCAGTCAGGCCCTTGAGAGCGGACTGAACCTTCCTGCGCCGGCTACTTGGCCGCGGGTAGGTGTCGTTCACCTGATCAGGCTTCCGTCACCCCCGCGGCGCTTAAACATTACCCAAATGACCCGTGCGATAACGAACAGCACCAGGGCGGCCCCCAGGGCGGCTAGTCCCATAAATCCGAGAGTGATTCCAATCCGGAGTGCAGAGGGCCGGATGTCGTCGTTGGCTTCAGCAATCCCACCGAAACCAAGCCAGGTGAAAAAGGCACTAGTCAGGCCGACGACAACCATCGTCGAGCCAACCCCGTATACCGCTGCATTCGATAACCGGCCCACGTCTCCACGCTCCTTGTCGCCCTACCTTCCGGCCATCCTATGAGCTGCTACAACCCACCTTGGAGGGCACGCCGCAGCGTGACCGACTCCAACACTGTCTTGACGGTGGATGTGTGCCCTGCCTTGCCCGTTGCTGGCGGGAGAACCCATTCAGCAGGCACTAGCAGGGACGACGAAGGCCACCCCCGCAGGGTGGCCCTGGCTTGCTGCGCCGCTTGCTGTCCCGCCGCTAGCTCTCGATGTAATCTGCGCAGGATTCGTAAGGGTCCGCCGGCAGTTTCAGCTTGGCCCGAAACTTCTGGCCCAAAGCTAACCCCGGGGATTGGGCGGCTCGCTGTTCGATGTCTGCCATGAGGGCAAAGAACTGGTCCGTAGTCTTGGCAGATGCCAGCACAGCAGCCTGACCTGCGTTATCGTACACGTCCTCGAGGAACGGGTTAACGTCCTCTTGCAGTTCACGGGGCCAAAGGATGTCTTCGGCGGAAAAGGCGTCCGCCAGATCTCGCTGGACCTCGCGCAGCTTGGCCGCAGCCGTGGTCAAAGGTTCCAGAGCAGGCTGGCCGCCATCTTCGGCCTGGGCATACGCGGGGAGGTACACCTCGTCGAATTCGTCCACCGCGTTGTTCATCGGGCACACATGCTTCAGGTAGTACATTCCCGCTTCCTCAATGCTCATCGGCACTGGTTCGGTCGGACTGCTCGGGGCCGCAGCCGGAGTGGAGTTGGCCGACTGCGCGGCATCCCCTCCGGCAGCACAGCCGGTGAGCAAAAGCAGAGCAGCCAGCCCGTAGGCCAAGCGCATGTTCATGGTTCCCCCTGGAATCGTGGTGCGACCGGTACATCGTATCCACCTGAGAAGCACTGCTGGCGGGGACCCGCCGCCTCCTCCTCAACGTGACAGGGAACCGATGGAACATCAACAATTCCTGCCCCCGCAGGGTGCCCATTGTGGCGTCGGCCGATAGGCCAGCGGTAGTTCCTGGCTATTTGGCTTCCAGTGGCCGGATGCGCCGGTAGAGCGTGGCGCGGGACATTCCCATGTCGCGGGCTACCTGTGCGGCGGGCTGGCCGGCGTCGATCAGACGCTTGGCATTGCGGATCTGCAGGTCGGTGAACTGTTCCTTGCGCCCTCCAAGATCCTTACCGGCGGCACGGCGCTTGGTCACGCTGTCATTGATGCGCTCGCGTTTGATGTCCAGTTCCATCTGAGCCAGTGCGGACATGACGGTAAAGACCATCTGCCCAGTGGGAGTCCTGGTGTCCACGTCGCCGCCACCGAGGTTGAGCACGCGCAGCCCCGCACCGCGTTCCTTGAGGTCATCGGCCAGTGTCAGCATGTTGTGGGTAGACCGGCCGAGACGGTCCAGTGTGGTGATGACCAGGGTGTCCCCGTCGTGCAGGGCGGCAAGCGCCTTATCCAGTTCGGGCCGTGAGGCCCGGCCCCCGCTCATGCCGTGGTCGATGTAGAGATCGTCCCGGCGGACCCCAGCACCGATCAGGTCTTGTTCCTGACGGCCCGTGTCCTGGGCCTTGGTCGATACCCTCGCGTAGCCAATCATCTTTCCCATGCCCTATGCCCCTCTCGATGTGTCTCGCAACAGTGATTGATTGCATGAAATGTAACAGGCACTTGTGAGACATGCAAGCGAGACACTTCCAGATGGTGTCCCGGTAGCTGGTGTGTCTCGCAACCAAGATGTCTTAGATCCCATGGGTAGCGAGACACATGGGACTGATGTCCGTCAGATGCTGCCCGGTGAGGCGTGTTGATAGCCTCATAGCTACATGTGTCGAACGTGAGGGAGGCCATAGGTGGACGAAGGTTCGGTCATCTCGGCGTGGATTGCAGCGGGTACCGCCATCCTTGCGCTGCTAGGGAATGTATTCCTGCAGCTGTGGCAAGTGAGGCGAACCGCAAGTCATCAGGTGGAACTTCAGAGTCGAGAGATCGAGTTTCAACAGGCTGCATTGGAACGAACTTCAAAGGATGCGTACATGGCTTGGCTGCGCGATAAGCGGCTGGAGGCCATGATGCGAGTTCAAGACGCCTTCGAGGAAGTCATGGACGTGGTGGACCGGTGGGGCTTCAGTGAGAGTCGCGACTCATCGGATTGGGCAAAGAGAGTAGATGCTGCACGTGACGGTATGGCTTCTGCCGCCTACCGGTTGCGCCTCGTGTTCGGCGTACACGTTGACTTGCTGAATAAGTCCACCGAAATAGCGGCGCTTTCAGACAAGCTTTGCCGGCTCACGTTGCTGCCTTGGAAAGAAGGGCAGATGCTGCCCACCTGGGAGAGCATGCTAAAAGACCACAAGACTTGGCGGAACGAACTGGACCAGAAGTACACCGTCCTGTGGACCAAGATGCACCTCCTCACTACCCCGCTACCCCGCGAGGAGTGGAGGCAGGTAGAGCAGTGGCTTGAGCAGAATCCTAAAAAGGATCCGGCAGAACCCTGACGTGGGGGATACCCCAGATGGGCAGCCCACCATGCCCGCGGGTGCATGGGGATCACGGAATCGTACGGGTATTTACGGCGATGGTTCCTCTCCGGCCAAGCGAGCCACGCCGAGACTTCGGCCGTCCTGGAAGCGGGCATAAAGCACAAACCTTCGTCCATCCGCATTGTTATTGGCCCAGTCGAGGGCTTCATGAACGTCACGTACACCGGTGAGCAGCCATTCGTCGCTTCCGTCAGCCACCACCCGGCCGCTTCCGTCCTTGATAGGCCCCCAAAAATCAACCCGGTAATCAGGGTTCTCTTCAAGGGATGACTCAACCCGCGGATCGATTGGACTTGCTTCCACTGCTGCTCCCCGTTCTCTCGATGGTGATCACGACAGCGTACTTGCCCAAGCAGAGGTGGGGGGGGTATACCCCTTCGAGTCTGCGCCAGCGGGACCGCAGGTGATAGCAGGTTTTTCCGAGCGCGGTTCAGACCTTTTTTGACCATAAGAGAGGCCTTTACTTCCCTTGCGGTTACTGGTGAGTAGCTAATTGTGGGTCGGGGAACTTTGGACACGAGGGGGAGGGCCGAAGCCCTGCCCCCGTCGCTATCTGCTAGCTGTCCAGGCGCCGTGCGCGCACTTGGGGGAAGCCTGCGAGTTCGATCTGCTGGGCGGCAGCCTTGTAGACGGCCAGCTCGGTCCAAGGCTGCGAGTAGAACTCGCCGTCCAGTTCGAGACCTTCGCTCGTTCCGGATCGGGCGCGACGTACGCCGGCGATTGCATCCGGAATGGTGTCGTACAGTGAGCGTCCGCCGTCGTGCTTGCGCATGGTTGCAATCGCTTCAGCGAGGAATGAGTTGCGCTCGTCCAGGTCTGCGGCGATCTTGTCCAGCTCCAGTACGAAAGCAGCGGTCAGCTTCTCGACATCGGCAGAGATTGCCTCGCTAGTCCGGTAACCTCCAGCCTCAGCCTTGATCTGCTCGGCGATCAGCGCAGCTTCGGCCCCTGCAAGCCGGGACTTCGCAAATTTAGCGGCCTTGCCCGCTGCCTCGTTCAGCGCACGCTTTGTCTCGACCGCATCGCGGGCAGCAACCATGTCGGCCGGGTCGAGCGTGGTGTCGCCGGCCAGGAGCGCGTCGTTGATCCGTTGCATCTCGGCCTTGGCGGCATTCAGCTCCTCGTAGATCTCGACATGGCGGGCCCGGGCAGCGTCAGCAGCGGCGCGGGCTTCAGCGACTGCGGCCTCGGCAGCAGCGACAGGGGCAGGGGTCTTGGTGTTCTTCGTGGACATTGGGGATGCTCCTTCCAGAGCGGTGTTCGGGTGATGGGTAATGGGTAGTGCGGGGCTTCGCCCCGCTGGCCGGGACTGATGTAAGCCCCGTTAGAGGTACGGGCCGGAGGCGTCAGCCGGAGGCCCGTAGGGCCGGGACCAGGACTAAGCCGTTGGCATGTACCGGCTACGCCGCTCCGCGGCTTCGCCGTGCCGGGACCAGGACAGGTAGCTATTGGCTATTGGCTGTTGAGCCACAAGCTGTTAGCCACTGGGCCGGGGCGGCTGACGCCGCCCCGGCCTTGGTCTCGGTCTGGTCTTGATCTGGTCCCGGTCTTGGTCCTGTCTGGGCCAGCACTCCGCCGGGGCTCCGTGCTGGCCCATGTGCTTATAGCGGTCTGGTGGTCGTGCGGGGATTTCTCCTTGCGGATCGTCAGGGTTGGTCATTGTCGGCGTTGCGTGTTCCGTCGTTCATGGGGCGTGTGCAGCTTGCTCTATTCTTAGAGTGCGGTTTTGACGTTTCCCCTAGTCAGAGCAGGGTTTCGGTCAGGCTTCAGTGTTGCGCCATGCGTGTTTGCCGGCGCTACTTAGAGTGCGGTTTTGGTCCAGGCCCCGTCAGAACGGGGCTTCGCCCCGCGGCGTCCAATCGGCATTGGCGAGGAACTGGCCGAAGTCCAGCACGTCTGCATCAAGAGGGTTTGCGGAACGCTCTCCGGTCGGCAGGGTGAGCCGGTGGATGGAACTGTTGTTGAACCTGGGCCGGCTGTCCAGCAGCCCCGCCTTTTGCAGTACCTTCCATCGGGCTGTGATGGTTGCCGGTCTGTTGACCCCTGCCTCCTTGGCGACAGTCGTCCGGTCCACCCTGGAGAAGCCCCTGCTATTGGCGAAGCTGGCCATGAGTCGAACCGTCTCCTTCCCGGCCTTGGAGAGCGGCGCACTCAGCGCCGCCTCCTGCCAGTGGTCAAGGTCGAACTCGCGTTCGGTCTGCCAGCCTTTCGATCCCCGGCGGGCATTGTCGAGGGCGTAGGCCGGTCCTTCAAATGACGCCTGCTCGTCGAGGCCGCTCAAGCCGCCTCTGCAGGCGTGGTCGGAATCGCCAGGGTGTTCTGTCCCCAACGGCGAGCGGCAAGCCAGCCGGCCTGTCGTAGCTCGGTCAGGGTGTGGACTACGCGCTTGTCTGAGCGTGGCCTCCCGAGGGCGGTGTTCAGATCGCGCCACGAGAGAGGGGACATGTTGGACATCCGTAGGCTGTCGGCCAGAATGTCCAAGGCGTCGAGTTGGTCAGCGGTGATCCAACCGGCGGCGGCGGCAGTCGCCGCAGCGGTGATGTAGGCATCCCGAAAATCATTCTTCGGTCTAGTCATGGGTGTCCTTCCTTGTGAGGGCAGTGGGAGTAGTTTTCGAGGGCGCTGACGCGCCCGTGGGTGATTGGAGGGGCAAGGCAGTGGAGCGGGGCTAATCACGCTGCCGCTGCCCTGTAGAGGGGGTGCTTTTCGCCGGTGCCCCAGACTCCATCAGTCAGTGCCGGTGCATGCCCGTTCACCATCAGGTCGGCAGGGTCCACGCAAGCGCGCTCGCCGTCGATGGTTTGCCGGTGCCGGTCGGCTACGCGGTGGCTGCTGAAGGTTCGGTGGCAGCTCGGGCAGTGCGAGTAGCGCTCGCGGTTAGGCCACGTTGAGCCACAAGCTGGATGGGTTGCCATCTTTGCCTTGCTCATGCGGCCACCTCGATACCCTGGCCCTGGTTAGCGGCGGCGACAGCGGCCGCCTGTACAGGTTTCAGCGCGTCGGCAGGGAATAGCCTCAGCCCCTCAATGGCACCTAGCCGGATGAACGTCGCGACCATCTCGCGCTTGCCGGCGAAGTGTCCGCGCCGGAAGTCGCGGAGCTGTAGGTTCTGGGAGCGGGTAACCAGCTGGAGGTGTTCGGGGTTCACGCAGGCGACATCGGGGCAGGCAATGTGGTCCACTTCCATACCTTCCGGAATCGGGCCATGGTGCACTTCGTAGGCGGCGCGGTGTGCCAGCACTTGCCGGCCGGCTAGGCGGAAAACGCCGTAGCCGTGGTCAGCTTTCGCGCCGGTCCAGAGGATGCAGCCGCTGCCGTCTGCAGCTGGTTCTGAGTACGCCGCGAGCTTGACGGCGGCAGGCGCGCCGACCAACCGCTGCGGGGCAGCGTCGCCCGTGGTGCCTTGCTTCAACTGGCGCTGGTAATGCATGGAGCATAGGCCCTTGGCCCTACGCTTGCGTTCGCAGCCGTCGGTGGTGCAGGTCTGGGCCGAGTTCATCGGGCCACTTCCTGCTGCTTCAGCCAGGACTCGACATCGGACAGGCGGTAAAGGATCTTCACCCCTGCTCGGATGCGCCGTGGTCCGTCGTGCAGATGGGTGGCGAGGAACTTCTCGCTGACCCCCATGTAAGCCGCTGTTTCCTTGCGGTCGAGGTACATGTTCCCGGTGATGCTTCGGGCCATGCTGGCAGTGATCGGCCCGCTTTCGGGCAGGGTAATAGTGGACATGGATCTCCCAAGGTGGAGCCGCGCACGGCGCGGCATTGTGTCAGTGGTGATGCCGGATCGAATGGCGCGTTCGCCCTAGCGGCGCAACTGCGGCTCTGTCCGATGCCTCGGCAGGGTGGAGCGAGGATCAACACCGGACCATTCAGCGGGCAAGGCTGCGCGTCCGGTGGAAACTCTGGGGATCTCCACGAATCCCATGGCTGGGCCAAGAGAGGGCGCGCCTTCCGGCGCGCCGTCTAACGGCGACACGCAGCTTCTCGCCGCGTTGTCAATTCCATTCTACTGAACGGAGCCAGCCAGGCCGGGCTACACGCGGTGTTCGGCCGGTGCCTGCAGCGCGTAAGCCAAGTCCTGCAAGTACTCAATTTCGTATTCACCCCACTCTGGAGCGTGCTGCCCATCAAGTGACGACATTCTCTTTTTGTCCGTCAGTGACGGTAAGGTCATGCTGTGGCAATTGAGAACATCATCGTTGGGGAAAGTAAAAAGACGGGTAAGACTTGGGCAGCGACACCGGCCAAGGACCGCCGATTCCAGGTTGATTGGACGGACCCGAACGGGAACCGGAAGCGTAAGCGGTTCGGGACGAAGCGGGAAGCTGAAGACTTTGAGGCCAGGAACAGGCAGGCTCTGCGTGGTGGCGGTTACATCGACCCCAAGCTGAGCCAAAAGCTGACGGTCGGTAAGCTCTACGCGGAGTGGATCGAGAGGATCAAGAGCGTAGGGGCCACCGGGCGGAAGCCGGCCAGTCCGAAAACGGTGGACAACTATCGTCGCCAGTTCGAGAACTACATTGGTCCGCGCTGGAGCGAGACACCGCTTTCTGGAGTCACCTATGACCGGACGTCAGAGTGGATTACGACACTAAAGGGCAAAGACGGGAAGCCAGCTGGAGCGGCTACTCGCCGGGAGATCGCCCTCACCTTCGGGCGACTTATGGGGTTTGCCGTCCGGCGTCGGTACCTTCCAACGAATCCAGCCAAGGACGCAACAGGGCAAGCCGACTACGTGCCCGAAAAGCGGCGCACACGCGAGCATGTCTATTTGACGATGCCTCAACTTCTGGCAATAGCAGAGCAGTCCGGGGAGTATGAGCTGATGATCCTGCTTGCTGGCGTAACCGGATTGCGGTGGGGGGAGATTACCGCTCTGACGGTGGGCGATGTGACGCTTGGTCACAAGCCCCAGCTTGCCGTGACAAAGGCATTTGCAGAGGTCGGAGGGCAACTGATCCTCGGGCCGACGAAAGGCGGGGAGAATCGAACGGTGCCGGTTCCTGCGTTGGTTGCAGACAGGCTCGCTGTAGAGATTGAGGGCAGAGACAGCACGGAACGGGTATTCAGCTCCACTCGGGGGAGTGTGCTCAGGAACGGCCTATTCGCGAAGCGTCACTACCAGCCAGCGATCGAGGCCGCAGCTGCGGCCTCGGATGACGATGCCTTTCCCCGCCCCACCTTCCACAGCCTGCGGCATACCGCGGTAAGTCTTGCCATCAAGGCCGGGGCTAACGTCAAGGTGGTGCAACGGATTGCTGGACACGCCTCGGCAACGATGACCTTGGATACCTACGCTGGTCTGTTTGACGACGACCTGCACGACAGCGCAGCGCGCCTTAATGCCGCGCTGGAAGCCTTGGGCTTCAAGTAGCGTCGTCACTTTTTCGTCACTCAAAGTGCCTATTGCCTTGACTTTATAAGGGTTCTACCTATCGTTCGCAATGAAAAGGTCAGGGGTTCGATTCCCCTAAGCTCCACTGAAGACGCGGGACTTCGACGCCCTTTCCACATACTTTGGCAGTGATAAGGGCCTTGAGGCCAACGTCCGCTCTAGCCGTCATGCCGCTAGATGAGGCATAGAAACCCGCTGGCGCACCGGTCGCGCTGGTGCTCGCAGCCGCCAATCGCGGCCCTGCGCATGTGCCGGAACCCGACCGCTTCATCGTACAGGGCTGCCGTAACGGCCCAGCCCCATACTGCGCATACCGCTGCATTTTGGAGATCGACGTTCGACGTTTCATGACCCGGTCCCTGCTCGCTCCAGCCCTTGACGGACGGCCCTGGGCGCTGTGGACTGGGCGGATGCGGCGGGGGCGCGGCCGCCAACGACGGAAGGCCGAAACATGGACAAGCACCATCAAATAGTGGTTGTCGGCGGCGGCAATGCGGGAATCTCGCTGGCCGCGCGGCTTCGCCGGTGGAAGGTCGAGGACATCGCAATCATCGAACCTCGGGATCAGCACTACTTCCAACCGCTGTTCTCCCATATAGGAGCCGGGGCTGCACGGATGGCCGAAGCGGTCCGACCCCAGGCAGATGTCATGCCGCAGGGGGTTGACTGGATCCGCGGGGAGGCGGCCGATGTGCGGCCGGAGGAGAACGTCGTCGTCCTGGCCGGAGGCGATCGTGTTGGCTACGAGCACTTGGTGGTCTGCCCGGGCCTGCAGTTGGACTGGGGCGATGTCCCGGGGCTGGCCGAGGCCATGGTTTCGCCGCACGGCTCGTCCAACTACGACGCCGCACTTGCCCCCAAGACATGGGACCTGGTGCGAGGGCTGCGCTCCGGCACGGCGGTATTCACCCAGCCGCCGGGGCCCGCAAAGTGCGCAGGCGCCGCCCAAAAAATTGCCTACATGGCCTGTGACTACTGGCGCCAACAGGGCGTGCTGAAGGACATCGACGTCCAAATGGTGGTCCCGACTCCTACCGTCTTCGGGATGCCGGAGGTGGACCGGGAGATGCAGCGCAAGATCGACGAGTACGGAATCACGTTGAGGACCTCCACCACCGTCGCCTCGGTCAACCCCGCGGCGCAGACACTGGTGCTGGACGGCGGGTCGGGGAACCGGGAGGTCCGGTACGACCTGCTGCACGCGGTTCCGCCGCAGTCGGCGCCGAACTGGTTGAAGGCCACGTCGCTGCCGCAGAAAGGGAGCAGTGGCGGCTTCGTCGAGGTGGATCCGGAGACCCTGCGCCATCCGCGATTTCCCAACGTCTGGTCCCTCGGCGACGCCGCCGGAACACGGAACTCCAAGTCCGGCGGGGCGCTCCGCAAACAGACCACGGTACTGGCGAAAAACCTCACCGCTGTTCTGGGCGGGCGCGCGCCTGACGCGCGTTACAACGGCTACTCAGTCTGCCCGTTCACGCTGAGCCGCCGCACCGCGTTCTTTGCTGAGTTCGACGACCAATATCGCCCCCAACCGAGCTACCCGGGCCTGAGGATGGCCAAGGAGCGGCGCTGGCAGTGGGTGATGGACCGGCGGATCCTCCCGCAGGTCTACTGGCATCTGATCCTGAAGGGACGGGCCTGAGTATCTCGCAGCGAGGCAGGATACAGGCGGCCGGACCGCTGCCGACAGGACGGAGCGGTTCTGGCCGGTTTTTGCGAGCCAGCCTCGTTATGACGTTCGGATAGAGCGCTTCGATAGCGGCAACTGGCACGCTTTCCCGAGATTCCTTACGGATGAGCCCTTACGTCCGATTGCATCCCTTAGCACCCGTGCCCGCATTCGCGCAGTGCGGCAGCACTATGAACGGATCCAGTTTGATGAAGGCCCTCATCCGCGCGCTCCTGGGAGCAGTCCTCGGGACGACTGTGCTCGCATCAGCCCTGGTTGTCAGCACTCCGGCCCAAGCCGCGGCACCGCTCAGCGCGACCTACCAGACCTACACCGCTCCAAACGGTGTCAGCAGCAAATACCACGTCTCCTCGAAGAAAATCCAACAGCGAATCACTGTAGGTGTAGGCGGCTGGAACGGCCTGAAGATCGGCTCCTAGCTGGGAGTGCCCCGGGCCCCGAGTCCCGGGCCGGCGACAGGCGGCTGCCGCCTGCAGCGAGATAAGAGGTGGGCCGGCCTATTTGGAAGCGCCGCTTCCCAGCGAGGCCAAGAGTTCGTCACAGGCGCGTTCACACCGGCGGCAGCCTCCGCGCAGACCTTGCAGTGTTCGTGCATCTCCGCGTGCTGCCCGCATTCGTCGGCGCAGGCCTTGCAGGCAGTCCGGCAGGCCTCCAGAAGTGCTTTGGTGATATTGGCGTCGTAGCCGGTGTGGCGCGAGAGGACGCGGCCGGTGGCTGCGCAGATGTCGGCGCAGTCCAGATTGGTGCGGATGCACTTGGTGAGGTCGGCAACCATGTCCTCCGAGAGGCACGGCTTACGTTACCTTGACAGATACCCCTGGGGGGTATAGCTTCAGTCTCACCGGAACAAGCGTCACGAGCCCGACAGGGCTTCAACGCAGTGAAGGTCCTCACCGGCTTCGGCGGCGGAGCGTCATTCCAAGGGTCTGGCGTTCCCACTTCCCGCAGCCAGCACCGATGATGTGTGAGGAGAACACCATGGCCGAGTCCCTAAACCGGGAACTGTCCCTGACCGCCAAGTCCGCCCAAGGATGCTCCTGCTGCGCCCCGACCTGCGTCTCGAAAGAACGGACCGCCCGCCGCGAGCCGGAAGCTTTGTCGATGGTGCCGGCCGTTCAGGCAGAGTACCGGGTGGCCGGCATGACCTGCGGACACTGCGCCTCCAGCGTTGCGGACGCGTTGGGCGCTCTCGACGACGTGAGGGACGTTCAGGTCGCCCTCGTTCCCGGCGGCATTTCCACCGTCACCCTTCTGGCGGTATCGCCCGCCAGCGACCCCGCCGTTCGGTCGGCCATCGCCGACGCCGGCTACGAGCTTATTGCCTCCTGAAGATCAGGTTTCCCGCGAAGGGCCGCCCCGACTTCAAAGGCAGGGGCGCCCGCGAAAGAAGAGCCATGAAAAGCGAGCATTCGCAGCACCTCGACAATTCAGGCCAGCACACCCAAAGACCTGGCCCGGAGCATCGGCATCAGGGCCAGGGTCCGATGATGACCGACCATGAAACGCACGGGCAGGCCATGCCGGACGGACCCGCACATTCGGCGGTGGACGAAGAACATGCCGTCCATACGCATGGCCAGCACGCCGGGCACAGCACGGCCATGTTCAAGAACAAGTTCTGGCTGTCCCTGGTCCTTTCGGTCCCGGTGGTGTTCTTCAGCCCGATGTTTGCCATGCTCCTGGGATACACCGTCCCGGGGTTCCCAGGGGCGGCGTGGATCCCCCCGGTACTTGGCACCATTATTTTCTTCTATGGCGGCACCCCCTTCCTGAAGGGCGCGGCGAATGAACTGCGGTCCCGGCAGCCGGGCATGATGCTGCTGATTGGGATGGCCATCACGGTCGCGTTCGCCGCCTCTTGGATCACGACCCTGGGCATCGGCGGGTTCGACCTGGACTTTTGGTGGGAACTGGCGCTGCTGATCGTGATCATGCTGTTGGGCCACTGGATGGAAATGCGTGCCCTGGGCTCCGCGCAGGGAGCGCTCGACGCGCTGGCTGCCCTGCTGCCGGACGAGGCGGACGTGGTCAACAGCGATGGAAGTGTCCGCACCGTGCCGGTCGGGTCCCTCGCCCCCGGCGATATCGTGCTGGTGCGCTCAGGTGCCCGCGTGCCCGCAGACGGGCGGATCATCGACGGCGGGGCCGAGTTCGACGAATCGATGATCACCGGGGAATCCAAAGCCGTCGGCCGGGCGACCGGCGATACGGTGGTCGCCGGCACGGTCGCCACGGACAACTCGGTGCGGGTCCAGATCACTGCCGTGGGCTCCGACACGGCGCTGGCCGGCATCCAGCGCCTCGTGGCCGAGGCCCAGGCATCGTCGTCCCGGGCGCAGGCCCTGGCAGATCGGGCTGCTGCCCTGCTGTTCTACTTCGCGCTGGTGGCCGGCATCATCACCTTTGGCGCCTGGCTGCTGCTCGGAAGTCCCGACGAGGCCGTCGTTCGCACGGTGACCGTTCTGGTCATCGCCTGCCCGCATGCGCTCGGCCTCGCGATCCCGCTGGTCATCGCTATCTCCACCGAACGCGCCGCCCGCTCCGGCGTGCTGATCAAGAACCGCATCGCCCTGGAGCGGATGCGCACCATCGACGTCGTCCTGTTCGACAAGACCGGCACGCTGACCGAAGGCGAACACGCGGTCACCGCCGTCGCCGCAGTGGAGGGCGTGACTGAAGGCGAGCTGCTGGCCCTGGCTGCGGCCGCCGAATCCGACAGCGAACACCCCGTCGCCCGCGCGATCGTCAGGGCTGCCGCCGAACACGCCGAGGCGGCACGACTGGGTCTGACCGGCCGCAACTTCACCTCCAGCACTGGCCGGGGCGTGCGCGCCGTGGTGGACGGGGCCGACATCTCCGTGGGCGGGCCGAACATGCTCCGGGAGTTGAAGCTGGCCGAGGCGGCGGACGTAGCCCAAGAAACTTCGGCCTGGATGGATCGGGGTGCCGGTGTGCTGCACGTGGTTCGCGACGGCAAGATTATCGGGGCGCTGGCCCTGGAAGACAGGGTGCGTCCCGAGTCTCGGGCGGCAGTCAGGGCCTTGCAGGAGCGTGGGCTCAAGGTCGCCATGATCACCGGGGACGCCCGCCAGGTCGCAAACTCCGTGGGTCGCGATCTGGGCATCGACGAGGTCTTCGCCGAGGTCCTGCCGCAGGACAAGGACAAGAAGGTTACCGAACTGCAGCAACGCGGTCTGAAAGTGGCGATGGTCGGCGACGGCGTCAACGACTCGCCAGCTTTGGCCCGCTCCGAAGTGGGCATCGCCATCGGAGCCGGTACAGACGTGGCGATGGAATCTGCCGGCGTCGTGTTGGCGGGCAACGACCCCCGGTCCGTGCTGTCGATGATCGACCTGTCCCGGGCCAGCTACCGCAAGATGATCCAGAACCTGATTTGGGCTACGGGCTACAACATCATCGCCGTGCCGTTGGCCGCCGGTGTGCTTGCCTTCGCCGGAGTCGCCATCTCCCCGGCCATCGCGGCGATCCTGATGTCCGTTTCCACTATTGTGGTCGCCCTCAACGCCCAGGTGCTGCGGCGGATTGACCTGGACCCGGAACGCATCCAGTAGCCAGAGCCTCTGCCCGCGCGGGAACCGTGAAGATGGCCGAGCAGGAAGTGGACCGGGGCTCCAACCCGCAGGCCAAGGAACTGGCACAGACCATCATTGAAGACCAGGAAGGCGAAATCCCTCGCCAGCCTCTGACCACTCTCCCGCGGTGAACCATTGCCGTCCGGGGCGGGTTGTGCAATCATCTGCGTATGAATGCAGATAAGAAGGGTTGCAGGCTCGACGTAGACAGCCAGTATGTTGAGCTGGCCGTCGAGGTCTTTGCGATGCTGGCCGACGCCACCCGCGTGCGCATCATCCTGGCCCTGCGGGATACCGAGCTGCCGGTGAACGAACTGGCCGAGACGGTGGGAAAGTCGCCGGCCGCGGTATCGCAGCATCTGGCGAAACTGCGCCTGGGACGCATCGTGGCGGCGCGGCAGGAGGGCACCAAGGTGTACTACCGGCTGGAGAACGAACATGCCCGGCAGTTGGTTGCCGATGCTGTTTTCCAGGCGGAGCACTCCCTCGGTGGTCTTCCGGCACATCACAGCGCCCCCCGGCCGCAGGCATCATGAGCGCGCATCCGCAGGCCGGACACTCTGCAGCCGGCGAGGCCGAAGAGGCAGCAGACGAGCACGGGCGCGACCACGGCGGTCACGGGCCCAGCGACGATGACCACGACCACGGCAACCACGGGCACGGCCACAGCCACGGCGAGCACCCGCACGGCCACGACCACGATCATCCGACGGGGCTGAAAGGGTTTTTTCACGGGCTTTTTGTCCCGCACAGCCACGACACCGCCGACTCCATCGACGATGCGCTGGAATCCAGTGCAAAGGGCATCCGCGCGGTAAAGCTGAGCCTCGCAGGGCTCGGTGCCACCGCCGTGCTGCAGCTGGTTGTCGTGGTGATCAGCGGCTCGGTCGCCCTGTTGGCCGACACGATCCATAATTTCTCCGATGCGCTGACCGCCATCCCACTGTGGACCGCCTTCATCCTGGGGACGCGGCAGCCCACCCGCCGCTATACGTTTGGCTTTGGCCGGGCCGAGGACCTTGCCGGACTGTTCATCGTGGCCATGATCGCGCTTTCGGCCCTGGGTGCCGGCTGGCAGTCCATTGACCGGCTGCTGAACCCGCAGCCCCTGCACAACCTGGGTTGGGTCCTCGCGGCAGGGCTCGTCGGTTTTGCCGGCAACGAGTTGGTGGCCATCTACCGGATCAGGGTCGGGCGGAGCATCGGCTCGGCCGCCTTGGTGGCCGACGGCATCCACGCCCGCACCGACGGCTTCACGTCGCTGGCCGTGGTTCTGGGTGTCATTGGGGTCTGGCTCGGTTTCCCGCTGGCCGACCCCATCGTTGGCCTGGTCATCACCGCCGCGATCATTGTCCTGCTCTGGGGCACCGCCCGGGACATCGGCCGCCGCCTGCTCGACGGCGTGGAGCCTGAACTCGTCGACCGTGCCGAACAGATTCTGCTGGCCGAGAGCGAAGTCAAGGGACTGACGGAGGTGCGGCTTCGCTGGAATGGCCATCGGCTCAATGTTTCCGCCACGCTTGTGGTGAACCCGGCCATGACCGTCGACGGTTACCATCTTCTCCGGCGACGTCTGACCGCCGGACTCCGCGAGGCGCTTCCCGGAATCGGCTATTTGTCCCTGACGCCTACACCCGCCGAAGCCCTCCGCCCGGACCTGGGTTTGGCGGGCAGGCGTAAATGAGCGTCGTCGGGAAGGATCAGGGCGTGGGTTTCACAGCGGCCGACCGTAGGTACGAGCCCTACGTTCGTCCAATCGATCCGTCGGTTGAACGGCGCGCAGAGACCTGGGCGTGGCGCGGGTGGGACGTACACGTGGAACACGTCGGGGCCCCTGAAGCGCCGGTGCGGATGCTTCTGGTGCACGGCGGGGGAGGGAACGCTGCGGCCATGTGGCCCTTTGCGGCGCATCTGTCGCAACTGGGAGCCCTCGTCACGCTCGTTGACCTTCCGGGCTATGGACGTACGCGTCCCCGCGGAAGCGCGCGCATTTCGTATCAGGATTGGCAGCGGCTTCTGGCGGACCTGGCGGCGCGCATCGCCGATCAGAGGCCGCTGCTGCTCCTGGGGGCCAGTATGGGCGGCATGCTGGCGCTGGATGCTGCTGCCTTGAGCGGCAGGGGCGACCGGGTGATCGTGACGTGCCTGCTCGACGGCACCGACCCCGGCGTTCGCTCGGCCCTCGTGCGTGCCCCGTGGATGGCCCGTCTCGCGGCGCCCTTCCTCAAGGCCATCAGCGGGCCGCCTGAGCGGATGCCTTTTCCGCTGCGGTGGGTCGCTCCGATGCGGAAGATTTCCAACGACCCCGAACTATCCGCCCAGGTCCTGCGCGATTCGCGCGGCGGGGGAGGTTCCATGCCACTGAGCTGGTTCCGGTCGTTCCTGGAGGCCGGCCCGGCAGTGCCGCCGGAGTCATACGGCGGACCGCCCGTCCTGCTGGTCCATCCGGGCGAGGATCGGTGGACCCCCACAGGGATCAGCAGCCGGTTCCTGAGCCGGCTTGCCGGGAACCATCGGCTGGTTGAGCTCGAGGGATGCGGACATTTTCCAGTGGAAGAACCGGGGTTCCAGAAGTTCCTCGACGTCGTCCGCGTGGAAGTCGAAACCGTGTCCGGGGCCTGACCCGCACCCGCCGCCAAGTAGTTCAACTGAGTTGACGCCGGAGGCCCAACAGCGCGGCAAGCCGCCGGTCGGTGTCGGCCAGCGCGGCCGTATCGAAGGTGTTGGTGGTGACCATGAGCTCGTCGGCACCGGTCACCTCCAGCAAGCGTCCGAGCCGCCGGCCCACCTGGTCGGCGGTTCCGTGCACCGAGGCGGCCAGGGACTCGGCCACCAGGCGCTCCTGCCGGGAGGTCATCGGAGCTGACCGGACGGAGTCGGCGGGCGCCAGCGGCGGGAACTCCCCGCGGGTGCGGGACAACGCCATTGCCCACGCCTCGGGCAGCAGCAGGTCCCGCGCCTCGTCGGCGGTTTCGGCAACGGCCACGGTCGCAGAGGCGATCACGTACGGTTCGGGGTATGAAAAGGAGGGTCGAAAATCCTTCCGATAGCGAGCCAGAACCCTGCGGGCCGGTTCCGCATCCCGTCCGGTAGAGGCAGGACCGCCCACCACGACGGCGAGGCCGGCCTGGGCGGCAATGTCCACCCCCTTGCCGGTGGCCAACACGAAAAGCGGCGTCGCACCGCCGTCGTACGGGCGGGCAGTGACGGCGGCGCTGCCATCGAGATAGGCCATCAGTTCTGCCAGGTCGTCGCCGAAGCGGTCCGCGGCGCCCTTCTCCTGCCGCAGCCCCGCGCGTACCGCCGGCGTGAATCCGACGGAGCGTCCTATCCCGAGATCGATCCGGCCGGGAAAAAGTGCCTGCAGGGTGGCGGCCTGTTCGGCCACCACCAGCGGTTGGTGGTTGGGCAGCATCACTCCGCCGGAGCCGACGCGGATGCGTTCCGTCTGCGATGCCACCGCGGCCATCAGCACCGTCGGAGCCGAACCGGCGATCCCCGGCACACCGTGGTGCTCGGCCACCCAGAAGCGGTGGTAGCCCAACTGCTCGGCATGCCGGGCCCGGCGGATGGTGGCGCCCAGGGCCGCCGACGCCGAGGTGCCCTCACGAGCGTTGGCGCGGTCCAGGATGGAGACCGGAAGGGAGGCAGGCTGCATACCAGTCACAACGTGGCCGGCAGGCTGGTATTCCATCCCCGCCCGGTCCTGCCGCGCTCAGTGACGGCCCAGCCACCGGCCCCGGCGCATGACGCCGGTGAGCGCCAGGGCCTCATCGATGATCACGAGGTCGGCCAACATGCCGTCAGCCAAGGTGCCGACGCTGCCGGCCAGGCCGATGGTCCGGGCCGGGACCACGGTGGCCGACCGGAGGGCCCGGTCGAAGGGCACTCCGGCCTCGACGGCGTTCCGCACCACGTCCATCATGCCGGCGGTGCCTCCGGCGATGGCTCCGGAGGCCAGGCGGGCCACTCCCGAGTGCACCCGCACCTCCGCCGGTCCCAGGGAGTACACGCCGTCCGATAGTCCGGCGGCCGCCATCGAATCGGTGACCAAGGCGATGTTGTCCGCGCCCAGCAGTTCGAACATGGTCACGACGAGGTCGGGGTGCAGGTGGATATTGTCCGCGATGAGCTCCACGACGGCCTCGCCGGCGCGGGCGGCCCTGAGGCACGCGACCACGGCGCCGGGGGAGCGGTGGTGCAGCGGCTCCATTCCGTTGAACAGGTGCGTCACCGTGGGCACCGCCGGCCCCTCGCCAGACCGCCGGGCGAGGGCAGTCCGTGCGTGGCGCAGGGAGCCGGCCGCGACCGCGCTCTCCGCCGCCGTGTGTCCCAGCGAGGGGACCACGCCGTGGCCGGCGAGCAGTTCCACGAGTTCGTCGGCGCCGGGCAGTTCCGGCGCGTACGTCATGGTGCGCAGGAAGCCGCGGCCGCCGGCGAGCAGCTCCCGTGCCAGGCCGAGGTCCGGTTCCAGCAGCCAGCGTGGGTCCTGGGCGCCGCAGCGTGCAGGTGACAGGAACGGCCCCTCCACGTGGATGCCCGCTATCTCGCCGTCGGCGGCGATCCGCGAGAGGACGTCGAGTCCGCCGAGCAGATCCGGGGGCGGAGCGGTCACCAGGCTCGCCAGCAGGGTGGTGGTGCCAACAGCATGGATGCCGGCCGCCGCGCGGCGCGCGTCCGCTTCGGGGGCGGTGGTGAAATCGACGCCGAAGGCACCGTGGCAGTGCAGGTCGACCAACCCGGGGATCACCCTCTGGCCGGCGGGGACGTCGACGACGGTGTCCGCCTCGCCGGGCGGCAGGGCCTCCGTCGGGCCGACGTAGCTGATCTCCGCGCCGGACACCGCAACGGCTCCGTCCCGCAGTTCAACCTCGCCGGTATGGATTCTGCCCCTGAGGATTGTCCGGCCGCCCGGCAGCGGGGCCCGTTCCGCTTCGCCGAACGGGCCGGGGGAGCCGTTGGTGCTGCCGGCGCCGTGACGTGTCATGGCGGAATCGAGGCCTATCCGGCGGAAAACCGGGCGCCCGCCTCGACATCGGTGAGGACGGTGACGTCCGGGTGCAGCTGGAGCACCGAGGCCGGGCAGTCGGGGTCGACGGGCCCGGTCAGCGCGCGGTGAAGGATGTCGGCCTTGTCCCGGCCCTGCACCAACAACAGCAGCCGCCTGGCATCCAGGATGGTGCCCAGGCCCTGCGTGATGCAGCGGGTGGGGACGTCGTCGAGCGACGGGAAGAACCGGGCATTGGCCCGGCGCGTCGTCATCGTCAGCTCCTCGACCCGGGTCCGGGAATCCAGGGCCGAGCCGGGCTCGTTGAAGGCCAGATGGCCGTTGTGGCCGATGCCCAGGATCTGCAGGTCGATCCCGCCCGCCGACGCGATGGCCGCTTCATAGTCCGCCGCGGCCCGGTCCACGTCGGCCCGGTCGGCGTCCGGCAGCAGGACCGACGCCCGGTCGAGCCCCAGCGGCCGGATCACTTCCCGGTCGATCACCTGCGCGTAGCTCTCCGGGTGCCCGGCCGGAAGTCCCACGTATTCGTCCAGCGCGAACCAGCGGACCCCGGACAGATCCAGGCGGCGCCGCGCCAAGGACTGATACAGCGGCAGCGGTGAAGACCCGGTGGCCAGCCCGATGACGGGACGGGGCAGCTCTTCGAGGAGGCTGGCAACGATGTCGGCGGCCAGCCCGCCGATGTCTTCAGCGTCGTGGTGCGAAACCTGGAGCTTGCGTTCCTGCTCGGCCAACGGGGTCATAGGAGTCCTGTCTGTCGGATGAGTCCGCCTGGACGGATGCGCGCCGCGCTGCACGTGCTTTGCGGCAAGGGCAAGTCAAACTTCATGCGCATTTCCTTGTGGGACGGGTCGGAGCCTCCGGGTGTGCCGTCAGGGCCTGCACCCCGGAGAAACGTTGGAGCAAGATTACCGGATGTCACCGGCCCAAGCCGGTAGATGCGGGCGCACCATGCCGAGAGCGAATTCCAACGTGTGCGCACGGCGCATGTGTCAGAGCACGACGTCGAAGCCCGCCTCGGGCGACAGCGTTCCGTTGGCCTGAACTTGGACGAGGTGCCGGCCGGGGTAATGCACGCGCGTGGTCATCTGGCGGAAGGCGTGGGCTTTGCGGAACTGCCGGGCCTCGCCCGCGGCGAGGTCGGCCACCGCCAGCTTGAAGACCTTCGGAGCCAGCGAACCGTTGGCCTTGACGTAGTGGACCACATAGTCCACCGCCACCCGGGCCGGGGCGTCCGCTTCATTGCGGATCTCGACGGCGAAGCCGAGCTCCCCGGGCAGGTGGACAGTGTCCCGCTCGAGTTGCGGGACGGCCACCGAGAGGGCGTTGGAGGTGAAACCCAGCGCTGCCAGCGCACCGGGATGGGCCTTCTTCACCAGGGTGCGCAGCCCGTGCCGTACCACCCGGGCGGTGTGGGCACCCGGCGCAGCGTTCCACCGGGCCGCGGTCGCCACCACGTCCTCCGGGGCGTGCCGCGAGACATCGTTCAGGTGGTTGGCCACCGAGCGGCGGACGGCGTCGCTCTCGTCCTGGAACAGCTCGTCGAGGATCGGCAAGGTGGCCGCCGGCCGGGCGACGATACCGGGAACCCGGACGGCCCACGGCAGGTACGGCCGCGTCCCTTCGCTGGCCAGCCGCCGCACCTGGTCATCCGGGTGGGCCGTCCAGTCCCGGATGATTCCCAGCGCCCGGTCCAGGTCTCGGATCAACAGCCGGCGGATGGCGAACTCGCTCGTCATCCGCGGAGTCAGTTCCGCGAGCAGCGCCATCGCGTCGTCGAAGGCCCGCTGACTCCCGTCTTCCAAGGCGCGGGTCACGGCCGCCTCACCCACCGGCCAGAGCATCCAGCCGGTGAAGGCGCCGTCGTCCAGCGCCGCGCGGATCACGGCGGCGGCCGGTTCGTAACCGGCAGCCAGGTCGACGAGGAGCGCTTCCGCCAGCACGTCGGCGCGGGCCCGCAGGGGCAGCGGCTCAAGCCGACCTCCCGCTTCCCGAAGCGCCGGCCACGCAGATTGGTCACCGGTTCCGGCCAGGCAAGTGCCCAGTTGCTCGACGGCGGCCGGCCCCAGCAGGTCGTTCATGATTCCCATGCGGTCCTCCGGGTCGGGCCAATAAGCCTTCCGAAGCCAGCCTATGGCTCTTCGGGCAGGCGGGCCGCCGCCGTGCTCCTCCGTGTGCCGTCTCAGGGACCGTGGCTGTCCTGAATTCCGCCTCAAGGGTGTTCGGGGTCACGGTCGGGCACTAGAGTCACCTGACATGGACATCATCCTGGTACCCGGATTCTGGTTGGACGCATCCTCGTGGGCGGAGGTGACCCCGCCGTTGGTCTCCGCCGGGCACCGGGTACACCCGCTGACCCTGCCCGGACTGGAAGCGCCGGATGCGCCGCGCGCGGGGATCGGACTGCGCGACCACATCGACGCGACCGTCAAGGCAGTGGACGGCTTGGACGGGCCGGTGGCCCTCGTGGGCCACTCCGGCGGCGGGGCCATCATCCACGGCGTGGTGGACCAGCGGCCGGACAGGATCGCCCGCGCCGTCTACGTGGACAGCGGGCCGCTGGGCGAAGGCGGCGTGATCAACGACGAACTGCCGGCCGAAGGGGACGAGGTGCCGCTGCCGGACTGGAGCCTCTTCGAGGAGGAAGACCTGGTGGACCTCGACGAGGAGCTCCGCGCCGCGTTCCGCGCCCGGGCCATCCCGCAGCCAAGGGGCGTCGCCTCCGACCCGCAGCACCTCTTTGACGAGCGGCGTTTCAACGTGCCGGTCACGGTGATCACCTGCGAGTTCACGCCCGAACAGCTGCAGGGCTGGATCGACGCCGGCGCACCCCAAGTGGTCGAACTGGCCAGAATCCGGGACGTGGAGTACGTGCACCTGCCCACGGGGCACTGGCCTCAGTTCACCAAACCGGCCGAGCTCGGCGAAGCCATCCTGGCCGCCGTCACCAAGACCGTCGAGGCAACCGGGGCGCAGTGAGCACGACCAAACTGCTGCCCGCCGTCGAGGCAGCGCTCGCCGGGAACGGTCTCGTCTATGAGGTCCTCGACTGCGACCCGGATCTGGCGGACACGGCGGCGTTTTGTGCACACTACGGCTTCGCCCTGGAGCAGTCGGCCAACACCATCCTGGTGGCGTCGAAGAAGGTGGAACCGGCCAGGTACGCGGTGTGCGTGGTGCTGGGGACCGCCCGGCTGGATGTGAACAAGACGGTCCGCGAACTGATGGGCGTCAAGCGCGCGTCCTTCGCCGACGCGGAGACCACGCAGGCGGTGACCGGCATGGAGATTGGGGGAGTGACAGCCGTCGGGACCTCCGGCCACCCCGTCTACATCGATGCCGCCGTGCTGGACCGGGAACGCGTGGTGATGGGCGGCGGCAACCGCTCCAGCAAGCTGCTGCTCAAGCCGGAGGAGCTGGCCAAGCTTCCCCTCGCCGTCGTGGTTGAAGGGCTGGCGAAGCCCGGCGTGCCGCTCAGCGCCACCGGCAGTTCAGGGAACGGGTAGCCGAGGCTTCCCTAATCTTGGCTTGCCTTACCTTGCTGGCGGGGATACAAACCGGCGCCTAATCTGGTGCCATGGGACTCACAGGAAAACTCGCAGAAGCGTTTAATGACCAGGTCACGCTGGAACTCCAGGCCTCCGTGGTCTACCGCCAGCTCGCCATCGAGATGGATGCCATCGACCTGCCCGGGATCGCCGGCTGGTTCCGCGCCCAGGCCGAGGAAGAGGTGGTCCACGCGAACAAGTTCATCGAGCACATGATGGACCGCGGCGCCCACCCCAAGATCCAGGCGATCACGGCTCCGACAATTTTCGCCGAGACCGTACTGCAGGCGTTCGAAGCTTCGCTGGCACACGAGAAGAAGGTCTCCGAGTCGATCCGCGACCTGTACCGGCTCGCCCAGCAGGAGGGCGACATCGACTCCATCCCGCTGCTCAACTGGTTCGTCGACGAGCAGTTGGAGGAAGAAGCCACGGTCGGTGAGATCATCGGCCGGGTCAAGCTGGTCAACGACGACGGGCCCGGCCTGCTGCGTCTGGACGAGCAGCTCGGTTCCCGTACCGGCGAAGCCAGCAGCTAGCAAAGCGACAGGCGGCGTCGGTGCCCAGGCGGGCGCCGACGCCGCCTGCTCGTGTCTGCCAGCTGCGCGCGTTCGCGTAGCCGGCGGATGAGCAGGTCCGGATGGATCTGCTGCCAGCCTTGTTCCAGTTCCTCGGACGGTTCCCACCCGTCCGACGGGTCCCTGGGCATGCCTCTCCCGTGCCGGTCGCGCCGCAGCGGGATGGTGCCCAACCTCTCCAGGGGGCCGGATTGCATTGTTAGATGACATAGGAGCTCGCCACGTTCTGAGCGAAAATTTCTGCCGGATCCCAAAGCTTTTTTGCCAGGCCCTGTGAATGGGAGTAGCGAAGAAAGGTTTCGAGCACTTTCCGGTTGGGTTCTATACCGTAGGTCCAATAGTCATCGCCCAAGACCCGTTGCGTTTCTTCCACGTGGTCTGAAAGCCACGGCAGCATGATCTTCAGTGAACTTCTGTACATCAAGTCAGCCCGTGCTATCTGAAGGGCTTCGTCGCATGCTTTCATCAGGGAAGCGGCAAGCCACGGGTGCCGGTCATAGAGCGACCGTTTCACCACCAGAACGTGCATGATGGGAAAAATCCCGGTCTCAATGAAGTACTGCTGTTCAACCGTTTTGTAATCGGGGAATAGCCGCCTAATGTGCTCGTGCTCATAGAATCCGGAGGGGACGTGCGCGGTGAAGAGAGCATCCAGTTCACCGTTGACGAGCATTTCCGACAGTGTCTGGTCAGGGCGGATCGGTTCCACGTTAACCCCAGGCGGCAGATCCAGTTCGAGCTTTTCTGCTCGGCCGGTGTTCTCCACCCCGCCTGAATAGAAAGCCATGTCTTCCGGGTTGATCCCGTATTTGTCTTGGAGCATCCCTCGCTGCCACACCCCGGCGGTGATCTGATATTCGGGGACGCCTACTCTCTTGCCCATGAGGTCAGCGGGCTCGTTGATGCCGGACCTGCTGTTAATAAACATCGTTTGGTGCCGGAAGTAGCGCGAGGGAAAGACGGGAAGGGCGATGTAGGGAGGATCGGGCTCGTTGAGGGTCAGGACATACGAGGACAGGCTCATCTCACTGGCATCGAATTCCTGGTACTTCAGTTGCCGGTAGAAGGTTTCCTCCACAGGTAGAGAAATGAAGTTGAGGTCGATACCTTCCGGTCGAATGCGGCCGTCCTCGATGGCCCGCAATCTGTCGTAGTTAACGGCTGCGAGGGAAAGACTTAGTTTCGTCACAGGTGTCCTTCCTACTGCGGGGGCAGCAGTTCGTCGAGATTAGGCTCCTTGGAGAGAGTGCCGTATTGCGTCGCTTTTTCACCCAGCTTCTGGGCGGCTTCGCGGTTGAACTCGGTTCTGAATACTGGCAGCACGATCCGGTCCAGGACTTCGGGGTCGATTTTGGTGTAGGAGCTCACGATGTCGCGGACCTCGTCGGGGTGCTCCTGGGAGTACTCAAGCGACTCGTTCATAGCCGTTTGGAAGCTGCTGACCAGTTCCGGATCACTTTCGATGAGTGCCTGGGAGGCAAAGACGCACGAGATATCGAGCTCGGGATGGAACTCCGAGAAGTTATACGACACCACCCGGGCACCGTGATCAAGCGCTTCCGTCAGGAAAGGGTCAAGAATCCAGGCCGCGTCTACCTGTTTGTTCTCCAGTACAGCGGGCGCTTCCGAAAAACCGACCTCCACGAAGTTGATGCTGGAGGGATCCCCGCCCGCGTCCTCGACGACCGAGCGGATTGTGGTGTCCCCGATATTTGCCAGCGTGTTCACTGACACCGTTTTCCCGGCGAGATCTGCGACTGTCTTAATGGGAGAGTCTTTGAGGACGACGACTGCGCCAAAATCGGGGTCGCCTGCGGTTGTGTTGGCATTTGCAATGCACTTGAGGTCCAGGCCACGGTCGGCGGCGAGCATAGTGGAAAGCAAGTTTCCACGGCCGAAATCAAAATCGCCCGAAACCACGCCGGGCACTACGGCCGCTCCACCTGCGGAAGTCTCGATTGTCAGGTCAATGCCCTGCTTTTCAAACAAGCCTTTTTCGGCGCCCAGGTATAGAGGGGCGGAGTCCACGATTGCCTGGGTTGCTATGACTACTTCCCTTGGTTCTCCGGCGGACGGATTGTCCGCTTGTTCGGGTTCCGCACCACCGCACCCTGAGAGGACGAGGCTGAGTAGTCCGGCGGCGGCGACAGCGATTGATGAGCGTCCCATTGTTTCTTCCTTCATGGATTTTTGCTTGGGCAGGATCGGGAGGGCAGAAGGAGTTAGCTGCCGCTCACCCGTGACTGAGCGCGTGCGCGCCACACACCCCATGCACGTTCAATTTGTGATGCCATGGTGATAACTGTTGCTACCCCCTCTTCAGCGGTCAGGCACGTGTAGGAACCCAGACGCATGGCTTCTGCTTGGGCCCTTGCGTTTATCTCTGTGTAGATGGCCCGGTACACGGCGATCTTCAGTGAATCGCCCACCGCGACGGATCCGTGTCCGCGCATTAGTGCTACCGAACCGGCACCAAGCACGTTCGCGAGGTCGGAGCCGGACCTTCCATCTCGGATCAGCAAATCGGAGCCGTCTCCAAGGGTCTGCCGGATCTCGAACACCGGCGTCTTCAGGGGCAGGAAGCCAGCCATATGCAACACCGGCTGCAGCGGCGTATCCACGACGCTGAAAGGGACAACCGCGGGAGAATGGCTGTGAACCACTGCCCGGACATCCGGGCGGGCGCGGTAGATTTCAGCGTGGATGTACCGCTCAAGGTAGGCCGGTCGGGAGTCTTTGGTGTTTCCGTCCAGGTCGAATTCCTGGATGTCCTCTTCCGTGACCATGCCAGGTGCGAGATTTCGTGACAGGTGGAACTTGGTGAAATCGTACGAAGCGCGTGCACTTACGTGCCCAAACGCGTCCAAAACGCCTTGGTCGAACAGTATGTGATTGGCGTCCACGAGGTCGGAAATCTCTGTCGATCTTTGCGATGCGGGCGTTGACGGGATCGCCTTGGAGTGCATGTTCGGATCCTTTGCTTCCGGGCCGGTTTTGCGGGTGCCTGTGTTTATGCTGGCTTGGCCTCGCTTGGTCTGGATGTGGTTTCCAGCAACTGGAGGCCCGGCCGAGGATGTCGCCGGCCCTTCTGTCGCTAGAGTGATGCCCGTCACTCTGGTGTTAGAAAGAATGCAACCGCCAATCCGTACATCTGTCAACACTTACATATGTATTTACTCAGTAGGATGGTGGGAAGTCCGCGGAGAAGGGAAGCCGGAGATGTCTTTGCGTCACGCGCTACTGGCGCTCATAGAATCGGGCCCGTTCACCGGCTACGACTTGACGCAGAAATTCGCTCGCAGCGTCGAGCACGTGTGGCGCGCCGGGCACACGCAGATCTATCCCGAGTTGAGGAAACTGGAAGTCGCAGGCTTGATTTCCGCCGAGGTCGTACAGCGTTCGAATAGCTCCCGTTCGACGAAGATCGCCTACCACCTGACTGATATAGGCAGAGCGGAGCTGAACCGGTGGGTTGAGGAGGTCGGCCCCCAGCCACCGCTCAGGGATCCGCAGTACCTCAAAGCGCTGTACCTGGAGTTCTCCACTCCCGCCAACGCGCGACGGCAGTTCGAAGCACACGCCGATCATTACCGACAGCTTCGCGATGGATACGTTGCGCATTTGGAAGATATAGAAAACGCCAGAACAGACCTCATGCGCCGCCGCCTTGCACGCTCCCCGGAAGGTGAGCATGCGGCCATCGTGGCTTTTAAGGCTCATGTCTACCGTGGCCTCATAGCCCGAGCGGAAGGCGAGATCGATTGGGCCGTGTCCGGCATTGCCCTGCTTACTGATCTGGCAGCCGCTTCCTCCGATCCAAGCTACTGGACGACCCCGATCCACCCCGGCTAACCGCCACCGCTGATATCGGGTTTCCGGGTTGAGGCGCTGGTTACGCTGACGGCATGCGGAGGACGGCGTCACCGGTGGTCCGCCAAGCGTGCGGGCATGGCATATTTCCAGCGGAATGGTCGGCGCAGGAGCTAGGGCTCCGGGTTGTGCCGGTGGTCCTTCCGGCCGCGGACACGCTGCTCGTGCTCCAGTCGGCGGTGTTCCTCGCGCTCGTGTTCGAGTGATATGAGCTCCGGATGGTTCAGCCGCGAATGCTGGCGGCCGTAGAGGAAGTAGATGGCGAAGCCGATAAGCAGCCAGACAGCGAAGCGCACCCACGTGAGCGTGGTCAGGTTCAGCATCAGCCAGAAGCACAGCACCGCGGAGAGGATCGGCACCACGGGCGAGCCCGGGACACGGTAGGCGCGGGGCAGATCCGGCCGCTTCCTCCTGAGCACGACAATGCCGATGCTCACCAGCACGAAGGCCGAGAGGGTGCCGATGTTGATCATTTCTTCCAGAACGTCCACGTTGGTGAAGCCCGCCACCAGGGCAACCAGGGCCCCGGCCAGGATCTGCACCCGCGCCGGGGTCTTTTGATGCTCGGTGGTGTGGCTGAGCCATCGCGGCAGCAGGCCGTCACGGCTCATCGCGAAGGCAACCCGGGCGAGGCCCATCAACAGGACCATGATGACGGTGGTGAGCCCGATCAGGATGCCCACCGAAATGACCTGTGCGGCCCAATCCGCCCCGACTCCGATGAACGCCGTGGCCAGCGAGGCCTCGTCGGCTTCCGCCAGCTCCCGGTAGGACACCATGCCCGTCAGGGCCAGGGTGACCAGGATGTACAGCACGGTCACGATCGCCAGGCCGCCGAAAATGCCCCGCGGCAGCGTCTTTTGCGGGTTGCGCACCTCTTCGGCGCTTGTAGCCACGACGTCGAATCCAATGAAGGCGAAGAACACCAGTGCCGCACCCGCCAGGATGCCCACCACGCCGTACTGCTGGGGCTCGGCGCCGCTGAGGAAGGAGAACAGCGACTGCGTCCAGACGTTCCCCCCGGCGCTCGCCGTGGCGACCGGCTCCGGCACGAACGGCGTGTAGTTTTCTGCCCGTACGTACGTGAAGCCGACAACGATCACGAACAGGACAATGGCAACCTTGATGATGGTGAAGACATTGTTTACCCGCGCCGACAGCTCGGTGCCAAGAACCAGCAGGGTCGTGAAGACAGCAACGATCAGCAGCGGACCCCAGGTGAGCTCCAGGCCGAAGACATTCACCGTGGTCGGGACATTAATGTCGAAGAGCAGGAAGACGTTGCTGAGATAGATCCCCCAATACTTCGCAATGACGGCCCCCGCCGTGAACAGCTCCAGAATCAGGTCCCAGCCGATGATCCAGGCCAGCAGTTCGCCCAGAGTTGCGTAAGTATAGGTGTAGGCGCTGCCGGCCACGGGAATGGCTGACGCGAACTCGGCGTAACACATGATGGCCAGCGCGCAGGTGATGGCCGCCAGCACGAAGGACACGGTCACGGCCGGGCCTGCGTAGCTGCCGGCGGCCTTCGCGCCGACGGAGAAGATGCCCGCCCCGACGGCGACTGCCACACCGAGGACCATCAGGTCGAAGGTGCTCAGCGTGCGCTTCAGCTCCCGCCCTGGCTCCGTCATGTCCGCGATGGACTGCTCGATTGACTTGGTCCGAAAGAGGCTCATGGGACCAGTATTCTCAGGATGGCCTACCCCGAAAACCCCACCCGGGGCTGAGGGGGCGAACAGCCCGGAGAACGGGTAGGGGATGGCGCCTCGGAGCCAGTCCGGGCCGCCCACGACAGTGTTATGACGGGACGGTGTAGCGGCGCGCCATGAGGGCGGGACGCGGGTGAAGCAGGTCAGCCGACGGCCACCAGATCCGGCGGGTTCGCTGCCGCCCCGTCGGTCGGTGCCGGGAGGGCGGAGGCGCATGTTCCGGCAGCTGCGGCAACCAGTTCGGCAGGTACTCCGGAGGCCAGCGCGGCGGCTGTCTGCTCTTGGAAGACGGCCTTCGCCTGGTCCAGGGCCCATTCCGCCGCCTCGACCTGTCCCGCCCGCACGGTAACGGCCTCCAGCGCTTTCTTCTGCCCGGGTGTCAGGTCGGAAGCTGTCTGGACCTGGCCTCCAGGCAGTTCGGCTGTTGCAGCTGGCTGTCCGGTATAGATCGTGGAGTCCAACTCCGCGATCGACAGGGGCAGCGTATTGGTATCGGTCACGGAATCCATCGATGTCCCTTTCCAAGGGAAAAAGGCAGCGCTTGGTCGCTCGGTGAGAGAGCGCGTGCTGCGTTCTGGAGACAGACAGACCTGCCTCCTAAATCGAAGCCTACAGCACCGTTTCAATACGACAGATGCCGGGGCCGGGCTTGGCCCGGGCAGAGCGGCTCCACGGCAACCTGGCTGCGGCTTATCCTTCAGGGGTCGTACGGGTTGGCCTTTCGACGGGGCAGCGCGGTGCCGGCTGGGTCGCCGGCACCGCGCTGGGCAGAAATAAAGGCCTATTCTGCTCTCCGCTATGGATAAACCATTGACCTCAGGAAGATCAGTTTGCTTATAATTCTGCATGCCTGATCTATCCAAGTGGCACATGCCCCGGCTTCTCTCCACAGCAGCGAGGCTTGTCGAATACGAGTGGAACGAGCGGCTGGCCTCCCTCGGCTTGACCCATGCGGGTGCGACTGTCCTGGAGATCCTTGCCGCGGAGGGGGCGATGGCCCAAGCACAACTGGCGAAGCGGGTGCGGGTGCAGCCACAGACCGTGGGCAAGACCCTGGCACGGCTGGAAGCGACTGGTCACATATCCCGCGTCCGCGGCGAGAACGACCGGCGCGAGCAACGGGTCAACATCTCCGAACGCGGCAAGGAGACCTTCCACCAGGTGGTGAAATTGGGACAAGAGCTTCTGGGCGAGGACGACGAGACCGAGCAACTCAAGAATCAACTCATCGGTGTCGTCCGGGACCTCGGCAACGACAGGTTCGGCACCAAGAGGCCATTGCGTCCCGGCTAAACCGGCGGACCAACGACGGAACCTTTTCCGTGGCTGGTGTGGTTGGGCCTCCGATGATCTTGACCGATGGCCGTGGAGCAGGGACGCCCTCAGCCTGGCGGATTAGCTGAAGGGAATGGTCTGAATACCAGTTGAAAGCCGTCGTCGAACTGGAAACGGCTGACCCCGATCTTGTACACCGGCTCAAGGTTCTCCGGGACCAGCACCTCGGACGGTGTGCCGGCAGCAACCACCCGGCTTTCATTGAGTAGCAGGACGCGGTCGCAGTAGGCAGCGGCGAGGTTGAGGTCGTGCAGGACCACGACGACGGCATGGTTGCTGGTCCCCGCCAGGTCGCGCACCAGCTTGAGGATCTCGTGCTGATAGCGGATGTCCAGATGGTTGGTCGGTTCGTCGAGCAGCAGGTGCGTCGCTTCCTGCGCCAGCGCCCGGGCGATCAAAACACGTTGCCGTTCCCCGCCGGAGAGCAGGTCGAAGCCCTGGTCCGCCCGGCCCAGCATGCCGACCCGTTCCAGTGCCCGGGCCGCGGCCTGTTCGTCCCGCGCCTTACGCCGGCCCAGCCGCGGTTGGTGCGGGGTGCGGCCGAGCAGCACCATGTCGGAAACCAGCAGGGGCAGGTCGCCCGGTGTCTCCTGCACGACCACTGAGACCGTCCGGGCGCGCTCCTGCGCGTTGAGCTGGCGCAGTTCCTTATGGTCCAGCATGACCGTTCCGGTGTGCGGGGCCAGCGATCCGTACAGGATCCGCAGCAGGGTGCTCTTGCCGCTGCCGTTCGGTCCCACCACGCCCAGGACTTCGCCGTGCCGGGCGTGGAGGTCAACGCGATCCAGGACGTCGCGGGAGCCGTAGGAGAAGGAGATGCCGGAGCCGGAAATCACTGGCCGAACCGCTCGACGATCCGCTCGAGTCCGGTGACCGACAGCGGTGACGGCGGCTCGGTGAAGTTGAACAGTTGCACGAGGATGTCGTCGTTGGCCACCGCGGTCATAGAGGAGGCTCCCTTCAAAGATGTGACGGCGTCGGCCACTCTGCTTGGGTCCCCGGCGGAGTGGAGCAGGATCAGGACATCGGGGTTGCGGCCGATGAGTTCCTCGCGGGTGACCTCGAAGACCCGCTGGTCGACGTCGTTGAAAACGTTTTTCAGCCCGGCGGCCTCCAACTGCGGTTGGGCCATGGACCTTGTGCCGTAGGCGTAGGTGCTTCCGCCGCCGACCGTCGGGTAAAGGACGGCCGCAGTGCGGCGGCCGGTGTTGGCCGTCTCGGAGGTGATCTGCTCCACCTGGGCCTTGAGCTCGCGGGCTGCTTTTTCGGCCCGTTTTTCGACGCCGAAGATCTTGCCGTAGGTGCGCAGCTGATCCGCAACGGTGCTGAACCCCGGGGTTTCCGAGGCGTTGGGGCAAAAGGACGGTTCCTGCAGCATGGGGATGCCCGCGGCGGCTAGTGTTTCACGGTTAAGGTTTTCGGCCGTACCGAGGACCAAGTCCGGTTGCTGCGCCAACACGACTTCCTGCGAAATCTGCAGGTGGCCCGTGGTGTCCAGGCGGTCGGTCAAGAGCGGAATGCGGGCGAGTTCGTCTTGCGTGGCCGGGTCGAAGTATTCGGCCGGGTAGACACCTGCGCGGGCCACTACTGTGTCCATGACACCGAGTGCGGCCAAGTAGGAGACCGGTGAACTGTCTAGCATGACAACCCGTTCCGGCGGCGCGTCCAGGGTGACCGCGGCGCCGCAATTGGTGATGGTCAGCGGGTAGCCATCGGCCTCGGGTGCTGCAGGTGTCCCGGCGTTCCCGGAAGTCCCGGCGCAGCCGGCCAGGCCGAGGGCGATTGCCGCCGCGGCTGCAGCGGACAGCAGGTGGGCGGCAGCTTTCATGAGATTCTCCTCGGGCTAGTGGATGTGGGCGATAACGCGGACGTGGGGTGACGCTCAGCCCGCCGGGCGCATCCTGCGGATGAGGTAGAGCAGGAAGGGAGCGCCGATGAAAGCCGTGATGATCCCGATCGGCAACTCCTGCGGCTGCAGCAGCATCCGTGCGAGCAGGTCGGCCCAGATCAGGAAGATGGCACCGAGCAGGGCAGAGACCGGGATGACCCGGGAGTGGGCGGCACCGACCAGCCTGCGGGCGAGATGCGGAACTACCAGTCCAACGAAGCCGATCGATCCGGAGGCAGCGACGACCACACCGATGCACAGGGCGATGATGATCAGCAGCTGGGTGCGGAACCGGCCGGGTGCAACGCCGACGATGTGCGCGGTTTCGTCGCCGATGGCCAGCGCGTCCAAGCGCCTTCCGGCAAGGGTCAGCAGGCAGCTGGTAATCAGGACCACCACGACGACGATGGCCAAGGGGCTTCCCCACTGGGCCAAAGCCAGGGACCCAAGCAACCAGAACATGACGGACCGGGCGCCCTCTGCCGAGCCGGAGGCGAAGACCAGAAAGCTGGTCACGGCGGTCAGCGCGTAGCCGATCGCAACGCCGGCCAACAGCAGCCGCATTGAGGTCACCCGTCCGGCCGAGCGCGCGATCAGGAAGACCATCATCGACGCGGCCAGCGCGCCGATGAAGGCGCTGGCGGGCAGAGCGTGTTCGCCCACCCCCAGACCGACGCCGAACAGGATCATGGCTGCCGCACCGCTGGAGGCTCCGGAATTGATGCCGAGCAGGTAGGGGTCGGCCAGCACGTTGCGCACCATTGCCTGCAGCGCTGCTCCGCACACCGCCAACCCGGCACCTACGACGCATCCGAGCAGCACGCGGGGCATCCTGACGTCCCAGACGATCGTCGAGGCTGTCGGATCGGGCTGATACCCGGACGGCTGGCCCGGCATATGCGACAGGATCACTTGGACCACGGTCGCGGTATTCAGCATGACAGGCCCGGTCGCCACAGACAGCACCATTCCGGCGACGAGAAGCGCGGCCAGCGCCACTACCCAGAAGAGATGACGACGCCGGAGCCTTGCCCGCAGCAGCGGGTCCGCGCCGCGTGGGGTCTGGCCGTCGCGCACGTCGCGTGCGCGTGGGGTAGGGTCCGATGACGGAAAGATGATCAGTGCCTCCAACAAGGCTGGGTCAGTACTTGCGAAGATTCAGTGGTTGCTGGCCGAACCAGCGGTGGCGGAGCAGGTCGACGGCGGCGTGCAGCATGGCGTTCAGCGTGTCGGTGCTGCGGGACAGGGCGCGCAGGGCGAATCCGGGGCCGTTGAGCAGAGACAGGCCGAGCTGCCCGCCGGGATCCATGGGGGCCAACCGGTCCTGCAGCTCGCGCACCAGGTCGCCGTCCACCCGCGGGTCCACCACGAGCATCGAGCCCAGGTGCGAATAGTCTTCGAGGAAGAGCATGCTGGAGAGCGGCGCGTCCGGATCGCCGGGGCGGATCAGCAGGTTGTCCAGGGCGAGCAGGCGGCCGTCGCGGTAGATGTCGTTGCGGATGCGCACCTCCTCGTACCGGAAGGGCCTGCCGTCCGGGGACCAGCCGGGAGTGACCACGTCACACATCACCAGGGAGGAGTCCGCGGCGAGCTCGACGACGGTCTCCTGGCGGTAGGTGGCCTCCCGGTACGCGATGAGCTGGTCGGGCAGGTACTCCAGGCTGGCGCCGGGGCCGAGGCGGAACCGGGTGCGCTGCACGGCCGGTTCGCCCGGCGTCCGATAGATCTTGGTGGCGGACTGGGTGGTCAGCAACAGGCGGGCCTGGTCCTCGACCTGGACGTCGACCTCGTAGACATCCCCGCCAAGGTAGCCGCCGCCCGGATTCACGATCGTGTAAGCGACCTGCGCGGACGCGTCCAGGTAATGCGGTCGGATAACCCGCAGCGCGCCCTGGTGGTATTGCGAGGTGGCGACGCCGCGGCCGCCGCGCAGGCCCACCGTCAGGCGCAGCTCACCGGTGGGAAGCTGCACGCCCGCCGGCTGGGCCGCGCTCACTGCGCCAGGTCCTGCATGAGCACGTCGCGGCGCAGCCAGTCGATGACCTTGTCCAGGCCCTCGTCCGTCTTCAGGTTGGTGAAGCAGAACGGCTTGTCTCCACGGAATTCCTTCGAGTCGGACTCCATGACCGACAAATCTGCACCCACGTGCGGCGCCAAATCGGTCTTGTTGATGATGAACAGGTCCGATTTGATCATGCCCTGGCCGGCCTTGCGCGGGATCTTTTCGCCCTGCGCCACGTCGATGATGTAGATGGAAAAGTCCACCAGTTCCGGACTGAACGTCGCCGAGAGGTTGTCGCCCCCGCTTTCGATGAACACGACCTGCAGGTCCGGGTGCCGCTTGATCAATTCCTCCACGGCGGAGGAGTTCATCGAGGTGTCCTCGCGGATGGCGGTGTGGGGGCAGCCGCCGGTTTCGATGCCGATGATCCGGTCCAGCGGCAGCACGCCGTTGGCGGCCAGAATCTTCGCGTCTTCAATGGTGTAGATGTCGTTGGTGATGGCGGCCATGGAGATTTCGCCGGACAGGTGCCGGGTCAGGCGTTCGACCAGCTGGGTCTTGCCGGCGCCGACGGGGCCGCCGATACCGATCTTGATGGGTTCCATTGTCTTACTCCTTGTTCCGTGGGCCGGCCGCGGTGCGGCCGGGTCTGTTGCGTGCGACGGCGGGTCAGGACATGAACATGCGGGCGCGCTGCCGCTCGTGGCGCATTTGGGCGATTTCCAGTCCCGGGGCGGCGGCGCCGAAGTCGCCGCGTCCCAGTCCGGCGATCCTCGCCGTTGCGACGGTGATCTCCGGATGGGCCTGGCGCAGCACCCGCTGCCCGGCGTCCTGGCCGATCGGGATGCCGCGGATGGCATTCTGCGTCAGCGAGGTCGCCGTCGAAAACAGGTAGGTGCCCAGCAGTTCCGGCAGCGGAACGTGCAGGCTTCGCCCGGCGATGGCGAACGCCAGCGCCGGATGTCCGCTGCATTCGCCGCTCGCGACGTCCTCGCGGTACTGCTCGATCTCGTCGCTGTCGAGGATGACCGAGGCAATCTGGAGCATCCGCGCACCCATTTTCACGCCCGCCTCGCGCACCTGCCGCGGCAGGGCCTGCGCCGCCAGCATCGCGTCCAGCTCCCGCAGTTCCGCCGTCGAGCGGGCTTCCAGGGCCAGCCGGATGGCAAGGCCGTCGCTGTATGTCAGCTGGGTGTGGATGAACTGGCCGAGCCAGACCGCAAAGGTCTTCTCGTCGCGGACCAGCCCGCGTGACAGGAACGTCTCCAGCCCGAACGAGTGGCTGAAGGCGCCCGTGGGCAGGGCGGAGTCGGCCAGCTGCAGCAGGGGCAGCAGGTACGACGACGGGTGGCGCCCGGGTGCCTCAGTGCGTGTGTTCGGCATGTCGAAACGGCACGGGCATGACCCGCTCCTGCCGGGAGTAGGGCACCTGCATGTGCTGCAGGTAGTCTTCGACGGTGTGGTCGTACTGCACCACCATGACCTCCGCCCGGTAGTCGCTTCCGGCGTCGAAAAATTGCGCCTGCAGGTGCCTGTTGCCCAGGCTGTGGGCCACCACGCCCATTTCCCGGATGGTGCGCGGGGCGATCACCAGCACGTCCGTGGGCAGGACGCTGACGACGATGACGTTCGACTCGTCGCGGAACAGGATGTCGCCGTCGCGCAGGTCTCCCGGGGTGGCCAGGCGGATGCCGATTTCGCGGCCGTGATCGGTGGTCACGCGCTGGACGCGTTTGACCAGTTCGCTGCTGGGAAGTGCTACCTTCTCCTCGTGCAGGCCGGCAAGCTCCGTGTGCGGAAGATCGTGCCGGTTGGCGATGACGCGCTCAATAATCATTGACTACGTCCTTTCAAGGTATGGCTCGGTTTAGAACAGGAAGTAGCGCTGGGCCATGGGGAGCACGGTCGAGGGCTCGCAGGTGGCTACTTCACCGTTGACCGTGACGGTGTAGGTTTGCGGGTCGACCTGGATGTCCGGCGTCTCCCCGTTGTACTTCAGGTCTGCCTTGGTCAGGGTGCGGATGCCGTGGGCCGCGCGGACGGTCCGGCGCAGGTTCAGTCGGTCCGGGATGCCCTCGTCGATGGCGATCTTCGGCATGAACGTGATCGAGGACGAGTGCACGGCGCTGCCCAACGCCCCGAAGTTGTGCCGCAGAGTCCGCGGCTGCGGGGTAGGGATGGAACCGTTCGCATCGCCCATGATGGACTGCACGATTTGTCCGCCCTTGATCACCATTTCCGGTTTGACGCCGAAGAAGGCCGGGTCCCAAAGCACCAGGTCCGCGAACTTACCCACCTCGACGCTGCCGACGGAGTCGGCGATGCCGTGGGCGAGCGCGGGGTTGATGGTGTACTTGGCGACGTAACGCTTGAGCCGGAAGTTGTCGCCGATTTCCGGGTCTTGCTCGAACTTGCCGCGCTGGCGCTTCATGGCATCCGCCACCTGCCAGGTCCGCAGCACCATCTCGCCGACGCGGCCCATGGCCTGGGCGTCCGAGCTGGTGATCGAGAAGACGCCGAGGTCGTGCAGCACGTCTTCGGCGGCGATGGTCTCCTTGCGGATCCGGGAGTCGGCGAAGGCTACGTCTTCGGGGATGTCCGGGTTCAGGTGGTGGGCGACCATGAGCATGTCCAGATGCTCGTCGAGCGTGTTGGTGGTGTAGGGCAGAGTCGGGTTGGTCGAAGCCGGCAGGACGTTGGGCAGCCCGGCGACGCGGATGATGTCCGGGGCGTGCCCGCCGCCGGCGCCTTCGGTGTGGAAGGTGTGGATCACGCGGCCGTCGATGGCGCGGATGGTGTCCTCCACGAAACCGCATTCGTTGAGGGTGTCCGCGTGGATGGCGACCTGCACGTCGAACTCGTCGGCGATCCGCAGCGACATGTCGATCGAGGAGGTTGTGGCGCCCCAGTCCTCGTGCACCTTGAAGCCGATGGCCCCGGCCCGGATTTGCTCGGCCAGCGGACCGCGCGCGCTGGCGTGGCCCTTGGCAAGCAGTCCGATGTTGATCGGCAGGTCGTCCACCGCCTGCAGCATCCGGCCGATGTGCCACGGCCCCGGCGTCACGGTGGTCGCCTTGGAGGCATCCGACGGCCCGGCGCCGCCGCCGATCAGGGTGGTGACGCCGTTCGCCAGGGCCACCGGCACCTGGTCGGGGCTGATGAAGTGCACGTGCGTATCGATGCCGCCGGCGGTGAGGATCTTGTGCTCCCCGGCGATCACGTCCGTCGCGGCACCAATGGTGATGTCGACGCCGTCGGAGATGTCCGGGTTGCCCGCCTTGCCGATCTTGAAGATGTGCCCGTCCCGCAGTGCCACGTCGGCCTTGTAGATGCCGCTGTAATCCAGCACGACGACGTTGGTGATGACCGTGTCCGGAATATCCTGGTCGCGGGTGCGCTGTCCGTTCTGGCCCATGCCGTCCCGGATGACCTTCCCGCCGCCAAAGACAACTTCCTCGCCGTAGCGGGTGTAGTCGTGTTCGATCTCCAGCAGCAGGTCGGTGTCCGCCAGCCGAATCGCATCGCCGGTAGTCGGCCCGTACATCTCCGCATAGTGCCTGCGGTTCATCTCGAAGCTCATCGCTGTTCCTCCCCGCCGCCGTCGGTCTTCTCCGCAGCATTTTGCTCGGTCTGCTCCGCGGCCTCGCCGCGTCCGCCCGCCTTCTTGGCGGCGCCGCCGGCCTTGGGGCCGCGGGATTCGTCGACCAGGTCCATGCCGTACGTGGTGTGGAAGCCGGCCGCCTCGACGCCGACGTTGGGCAGGTCGATGTCGTATTCGGCCGCCAGTTCGGGCTCAGCCTCGGCGTTGATGCCGGCGGTGCCGCCGATGGCGTCGGTGTAGGCCGGGGGGACGCTGGCGCCCAGCGACCCGTTCATGTGGTTCCGGAAGCCGTAGACCTCGCGGTTCCCGGCGATCTCCACCAGGTGCACACTGCGCGCATCGCCTGGCTCGAATCGCACGGCCGTGCCCGCCGGAATGTCCAGCCGAAAGCCGCGCGCGGCGACCCGGTCCATATCGAGCGCCGGATTAACCTCGGCGAAGTGGTAATGCGAACCGACCTGAACCGGCCGGTCGCCCCGGTTGGTCACGTTCATGATGCGGGTCTCGGCGCCCTCGTTGCAGATGATGGGCTCGCCGCGCAGGATGTATTCTCCCGGTTTCATGGGTCTCTCCTCAGGCTCAGCGGATCGGGTTATGGACGGTGACCAGCTTGGTGCCGTCGGGGAAAGTGGCCTCGACCTGCACATCGGCGATCATCTCCGCCACGCCATCCATGACGTCGCCGCGGGAGAGGATCGTGGTCCCGTAGCTCATCAGGTCCGCGACGGTCCGGCCGTCGCGGGCGCCCTCGATCAGTTCATAGGTGATCAGGGCCACCGCTTCGGGATGGTTGAGTTTCAGGCCGCGCTGCCGGCGCCTTCGGGCAAGGTCGGCGGCGACCACAATCATGAGTTTTTCGTGCTCACGGGGCGTTAAATGCATGTAGAACTCCCTAGTCCGTAACAAAAAGAAGTGTCCACCCGTTATCTACAACCGGTCAGAGACTAGACCGGGAGGCCCGTGGATAAGGCAACGATAGCCACGGAGATCGCACCCGGCAAATTGGTGGGAATCCGGTGGCATCACCGCCTCACAATTGCTTGACATCGAGCTTCCCGGTGTCCTTCACACCCGGTCGGCTCGTCCTGCTGAAGCGACCGCGACCAAGGTCACACGGTCTCGGACCGGTAGCCCGGAGCAGGCGGGAGGGCTTCCGCCCCGTCCCACCAAGCGAGCGCGCGCGTGGCGTAGAACGTAAGCCACTTGGACGGCTCACCCGGCGGCACGTCGACGTCGAACCATACGCGGCCGGGGTGGCGGCGTTCCTGCAGCCAGGTGCTGTCCGACTGGCGCGCGGCACGGATCACCTCCACGGCGTCGGCGAGCCGGGGATCGGGAGCCGTGCCGTCGTGGAGCGTGGCCGACCTGAAGTAATCCACGGCATTCAGTGCGCTGTAGAGCCAGCGGAACGGGTAGGCGAAATGCGCGGCCCAAGGCCCGACGAGTTCACCGGTCGACCGGGTGTACAGCAGCCGGCGTTCCAGCAGGTACTCTTCGCCGGCGTGGCGGGCGGCGCGGAGATCGTCCGAGCCCCCGGCGACGGACTCGTAGTACAGCAGCCCTTTCAAGGTGTTGAGTGTGGAATGGAAGGACGAGCGGGTGGAACCTTCGATCCATTCGCAGTTCCAGCCGCCGTCGGGCAGTTGGTGCTCGATGAACCAGGTGGCGATCCCGCCCACGTCCGCACCCAGCCAGGCGCCGTTGGCCAGGGTGAAGGCGTTGATGCAGCAGTCCACCTCGCCGTCCCAGTAGGGCAGGTTCTCGTATTCCCAGCGGCTATTGGCGGCGAGCAGGTCCGCCGTGCCGGCAAGCGCTGTTGCGTCGAGGCCCCAGTCCCGGAGGTAATTGAGCGACCAGGTTGTGGCGGTCCACGGCTGTCCGGCGCCCTCGGCCGCTTCCGGCCCCTGGAAGTCGAAGTCGCTGGGGAAATAGGCCCCGCCCGCCCACTGTCCATCGGGGTCTTGGTGCGCGAGCAGCCGCGCGCCGAAGCCCTCGGTGGCCACCTTCGCTTTTGTCGCGGCCCACCGTTCGGGGGGCGCATGTGCGAGGTCCCGTTCGACCTGCCAGCGCAGTGCCGGATCGGAGTCGAGCAGCCAGCCGACCAACGCCGCCTCGGGCTTCATGATCAACAGAGTAGCGGCCCCCGGAAAAGAACAACATGGCTTCGGTTCCCCGCGCCGCTCGGGGAGGGGAACCGAAGGACTGCGCTGGGTGGGCACGACGTCGTGGCCGGAGACCGCCGCCGCGGAAAAGTGGCCAGAGGCGGTCACAATGGGTGAATGCGATCACAGAGATGGGAGGCCCGGCCGGGGCAGCATGTTGAAGCCACCGATGCCGGACCTTATGGCCAACACGCGAACGGAGCGCCCTGATGAAGACACTGATTCCCGGATTGCCGCTGAATATCACCGACCTGACACTGGACCATCTGCCCGTGCCGGCTGCCCAAGTGGCCGAGGGCGCGCCGACTACCGGCCTGCATGGCCTGGGCCGGCTGGGCGACCTCGGCGTTGGCGTATGGGAAATGTCCACCGGCAGCATGAACGATACGGAAGCCGATGAACTGTTTCTGGTCGTCTCCGGCAGCGCCACCGTGGCGTTCCACCACGACGACGCCCATGACGCCGCCGGGACGGCGGTCCCGTTGGCCCCAGGCTCCCTGATGCTGCTGTCGGCAGGGATGCGCACCACGTGGACGGTGCACGAAACCCTGCGGAAGCTCTATCTCACACCAGAGCGGGAGTCATCCGAAGCAGAATGATGCATCGGACTGCTCCGTCCTGCCGGTCAGCTTTTCCGTCGGAGATGGTCTTGAAGCAGTGTGCGGCGGCCGTCCGAGCCTTGTGAGAGAAGAAAGGCGACGTCGGTGCCCGGGTGAGCACCGACGTCGTCCCATAATCCCCGAAGCTACTTGACCTTGTCCTTGAGGAACTGCACGGACCGGCTCCAGGCCAGCTTGGCCTCCTCGGGACGATAGTTGCCCTGCGGGTTCTCGTCGTTGTGGAAGGCGTGCGGGGCGTCGTAGAAGTAGTAGGTCACTTCCGCGCCGGACTCGCGGCGGATCTGCTCCTCCTGCGCCTTGGCCTTCTCCACCGGGTAGGACTTATCCTGTTCACCGTAGTGGCCCTGGATGGCGGCGCGGACCCCTTCGTACGATGTGGGCACGCCCTGGCCGACGCCGTAGAACGGCACGGCCGCGCTGATTCGCTCTCCCTGCTGCGCGGCCAGCGCCAGCACAAAGCCGCCGCCCATGCAGAAACCGATGGCACCCACCGTGGAACTGGTGACTGACTCGTGGGCCAGCAGGTAGTCCACGGCGCCGGCCAGCAGCCGGGCGCCTTCCTCTTCCGGCAGCTTGGACATCATCGCGGCGGCTTCCTTGCCGTCGTGGGCGATGCGTCCGCCGTAGAGGTCCGGTGCCAGCGCGACTAAACCTTCGGCGGCGAGGCGGTCGGCAACATCGCGGATGTGGTCCACCAGGCCCCACCACTCCTGGATGACGATGACGCCGGGGCCCGACCCGGACTCGGGCACGGCCAGATAACCATGGGCCTCGGTGCCTGCTGATTCGAAGGTGACGTTCTGGTACGTCGGGTTGTCGGCCAAAGTCCTACTCCTGATCACTCGGGGGCATTCGTTGCCAGTCTAGGACAGCGGCGCATGTTGTCGTGCTTGCCGGGCGGCGGAGGGCCCGTGGCATGGCCAAGCCGGTTGTCGGGGCGGAGAATCGGTCTATGGAACAGCTGAGGAAGACTTTCACCGCCCTTTCGATTGCTGCCGGGCTGGCCGTTACAGTGTCGGCCTGTGACGCCACCGGAGACGACATATCCCAGCCCGAACCCGGCCAGGCCCAGCCGGCCGAAACCCCGGCCGGGGCCGGCAACCCGAGCCCTGGCGGCACCGGATCTGCCATGCCCGGTGAACGCAATGCGCGGGCCGCGGTCGAAACCGCGGTGAGTGCCGTCCGCGGCAGTTCCGCGATCGAACTCGACTACAGCGACCGGCTTCAGGCCTGGGAGGTGGACGTCTTCGACGTCGATGCCGAGCTCGAGGTGCAGGTCTCGCCGGACGGCAGCGAGGTGCTTGAGCAACGGGAATCCGGGGGTGCCGAACCGGAGCAGGCCCGAGAGTTGGAGCAAGCCAGGGTTTCCATGTCCGAGGCACTTGTTACCGCTGCGGAAGCCGAACCGGGGAACGTGGACGAGGTGACGCTGGGGGATGAGGACGGCCTCCCGGTGTGGGAGATCGAGATCGACCGCGAAGACGGCTCCAGCGCCGACGTATTGATCGACGCCGTCACCGGTGAGCAGATCCGCTAAGAGTGCGAACCTTCCGAAGGCCATTCGGGTGCATCTTTGCCCTCGGGCCTTTTACCCGGGGCCGAACCTGTCGTGGTGGCCACCTCTTATGCCCATGCCTGCTGGCGGTAGTGCACGGCGCGTCCGCCCACCATGGTCATGGCGGCAGCCACGGTGTGCAGGTCTTCTGAAGCCAGATCGAAGGGCTGGCGGTCCAGTACCACCAGGTCCGCCAACGCGCCCACCCGGAGCAGGCCGCCCTGATCAAGGCGGTTCAGCCTTGCTGAACCGGAAGTATAGGCGGCCATGGCAATCTCCAAGGCCAGGGCCTCGCTTGGTATGAGAGGCTCTTTCCCCGACATTTCGGGGCCGCGGCGGTTGACGGCCACATGGATAGCCTGCCAAGGGTCGGGGGTGGAGACCGGCCAATCCGATCCCATTGCCAAAGCGGCGCCGGAGGAGACGAGGGAGTTGAAGGGATATTGCCAGCCAGCCCTCTCGAGTCCGAGGATCGGCAAGGTCAACTCGGTCATCTGCTCGTCATTCTGCGCCCAGAAGGCCTGGGCGTTGGCTGTGACACCGAGTCTGGCGAAGCGCGGCACATCCTGCGGGTGGACGATCTGGATGTGTGCCATATGGTGCCGTCTGGCGGTGCCGCCTGTGTTGGTGTTGCGGGCGTGCTCGATGGCATCGAGCCCGTCGCGCACCGCCCGGTCTCCAATGACGTGCATGTGCAGGTCAAAGCCCGCACCGTCCAATGCTGCGACCGCATCGAGGAGCACTTCCCTGGGCATATACGTCAGGCCGCGGGAGTCCGCTGCGCCGTGGTCGTTGGAACCTCCGGTGCAGGTGCACGGGCGCAGGTAGGGATCCAGCATCGCCGCTGTCTGATTCTCAGCCACTCCGTCCACCATGATCTTGGCGCTCGTGGTGGTGAAGCCCGCAGCTCCGTTCTCCCGTCGCCGTTCTTCGAATCCTTCCACCAGCTCCGCGAGGTTGCCCGACGTTGTGGTGCGCGGCACCCACAAAGCTCCTGTGGCCCGTGCGGTGAGCATGCCGTTTCCGGCCAGCTGCCGGTATATCCGGCTGACGTCCGGGTAGCCTGCATAGTCCCCAAGGATCGCTTCCTGCCAGCCCGTGACGCCTTGCGCGTGCAGGAATCGCTGTGCCTCGAGCAGTGCTTCGGCCAGTTCCGCATCGGTGGGTTCCGGCACCAGCTTGCCCACAAGGTCCATGGCGCCCTCATGCAGAGTGCCAGTGGGGTTACCGTCGCTGTCCCGTTCCAGCCGCCCATCAGCAGGGTCCGGTGTTCGGGCATCGATGCCGGCCAGCTGAAGGGCCCGGGAGTTGACCCAGGCCCCGTGGTGGTCTCGGTTAAGGAGAAACACCGGCCGGTCTGCAACGACCTCGTCCAACTGCTCCTTGCGAGGGGCGCCGCCGTGGAAGTCGGCCATGGACCAACCACCACCGGTGATCCACTCCTTGTCGGGATTAGCTGCGGCGTATTCCCGCACAGTGGCGAGCGCGGCCTTTGCCCCTGAGACCTCCGACAGGTCACAGCTGAGTCGTTCAATCCCGCCGTAAACGGCGTGTACGTGGGCGTCGGTAAAACCCGGGCACAGCAGCCTTCCGCGCAGATCTACCGTTTCCGCCGCTTTCCCGGCCGCGGCACGCACCTCATCGTCCGTGCCGACGTCCGTGATCCGCCCGCCGGTCACGGCGACTGCCGTAACGTCCGGTCGCAGGCGCACCCCGTCGAAGATCCTGCCGGAGTGGAATACCCAGTCGGTCATGCTGCTCCTTTGCGGTCCTTTCCTGGGCCGGCGGCTTTTCCTCGACCCGCTGCTCGTCTCCGCCGGGGATGGTGTCAGGTGCGAATGATGAGCAGGTGCACATCATGAGACAGGCAATCAGCCGCAAAGTCAACATCGTTGACTTTGCTTGCGTGACACTCTTCGGGCCCGCGGCGCGCCCGGATCAGGACTGTGATCCAGATCACAGCCGGGACTGTTGTGGTGAAGTGGGTCACTATGCCACTCTTCAGTCAGCGCCGTTGACAACGCCGTTGACTTTACCGACAGGTGTCGATCGCTCCACTAGCCTTAACCCCTCGAAGGGAAACACATGCTTCCGACCAGTTCCATCCCACCTCTCACGCCCAGGGTAATTATTGGATTTCTTGGCACGTGGGTGATGGCTCTGCTTGCGGCCAACCTTGTACCCGTGCTGATCGGGGCGCTCATTGCGGACCTCGGCATGTCCATCACTGCGGCCTCTGCGCTGGCCACGGCAATGTCACTGGGCACCGCAGCAAGCATTTTCGCCTGTACCAAGTTGGTCGCGAAGGGAGACCGTCCCAGAGTTGCCCGAATAGGCCTGCTGGTTATGGCCCTCGGTTTCGGTGTGGGCGCCGCGACTCTGAACGAGACCGCCGTTGGCATCGGTGTTGTGCTTGCGGGCATCGGCGCCGGCACAGTGGTGGCTGCCGGTACCGCAGCTTCCGCTGCGACCCGTGATCCGGACAAGACCGTCAACATAGTCATGATCGTCAACCGCCTGGCTGCCGCGGCACTTCTGGCTATCGTGCCGGTCCTCGGCAGCGACCTCCGCACGATTCTGCTCATCCTGACGGCAGTAGGGCTGGTCGGACTGCTCGCCGCCGGAGGATTGCCCAACGTGCCCATCGAGGTAGCCCAGAAACCCGTCTCGGGGCGCCAGATCGGGATCAAGGCCATCATTTTGGCGTTGGTTTTTGGGCTTTGGAGCATGACCGAAGACCTCGTCTACGCCATCTCCGGTGTGATTGGCACTGAATATGCCGGGATGACACTCGAGGACCTTTCCCTCGTCCTTTCGCTCAGCGTTGTCGGCGGTCTCGCGGGCGCGCTGCTTTCCCCGCTTGCCCTGAAGCTCCTGGGCCGATCGCTGGCCATCGGACTGATAATCACCATCGGATCCATCTGCAAATACCTGGTCTTGACAGCCGACGAAGCAACCACAATGTCGGCAGGCATTGTCGTGGCTGGAACGATGTACGGCGCCGTGCTGGCGCTGGTCTTCGCGCTGGCCGCGCGGATGGATCTATCAGGTCGCGTGGCAACCCTGGTCACGGGCGTTTACATCGTCGGCGTTGCACTGGGACCGGTCGTCGGCGGCAGCCTGATCGGTATCATCAGCACGGATGCTTTGGGACTGGCCATCGGTATTCCCAGCCTCATTTTCGGAGTGCTGCTGTACGCAGTATCCCGCGCCAGCGGTGTTGCGGAGCGTGGTGGTGAAATCGTCGAGTCAGTGAGGACCCAACAGGACGCAGTCGTGTAGCTGGGGAACAGTGAACGGCGAGAATCCGTCTCCGCCCTCCTCCACCTGACACCACGGCATCCGATGTGCGAGGCTACAGGTGTGGCGCACATCTTGGGGCGGGAAACCTAATGGGGGCAGAGGCGGAACTCGCTAATCCCCGGCAGCGGGCAAAAGGGCTCAATCGCGAAATCATCATCGATGCCTGCCTGCAGCTGACTGACGAGTCCGGTGCTTCCGCACTAACGTTCCGCCGCATCGGGCGAGCCCTGGGCGCGGACCCCACCGCACTGTACAGACACTTTAAAGACAAAGACGAACTGCTTCTGGCGCTGACAGACCGTCTGATCGGCGAAGCCCTCCGTGATTTTGAGCCAACCCAATCTTGGCGAGAGGACATCCGGGAGTTGCTCATTCGCGGGCGCAGGGCCTACCTGGCACATCCCCAAGTGGCTGCCCTCGCCGCCGTGCGTGTGACGCGACAAGAGTCCGAGATGCGCTTCGTGGAGACGATCCTCGCCACCTTACGAAAAGCAGGATTCGAGGGTGACGACGTTGTCAAAATTTACCGGGCTTGCGCCGACTTTATGCTCGCCTGGACAGGTTTCAGTGCTGCCCTGAAGTTACTGGGCGAGAAGTCGGCAACGGACGTTCGGGCTTGGGCAGAAGCCTACGCCCAAGCTCCGGCCGGCCGCTTCCCGAACGCTGCGGCTGCTGCAGCCTCCATGTCAGCTATCGACGACGACGAGAACTTCCTATTCTCGCTGGACCTGCTGCTTGACGGCATTGAAGCCCGCTTAGCCGGGTAGCGCCCTGCTCGTTCAGGATCCTGCGGGCGCCGCGAAACCCAGCGTCTTGTCGATGATGTTCTCCAACGGCTGCTGCCGGGTGTAGCGGGCGAAATTGTCCGCGAACTGCCCGGCCAGCTGGGGCAGCCAGCCACGGGCATCACCGCTGAGGTGCGGCGAAATGATCACGTTGTCCATCTTCCAGAGCGCGTGGTCGGCCGGCAGCGGCTCGGTTTCAAACACGTCCAGGGCGGCCCCGGCGATGGCGCCGGATCGCAGCGCCGCCACCAGGGCGTCGGTGTCCACGCACGCCCCGCGGCCCACGTTCACCAGCCGGGCCGTGGGCTTCATGGCCTCCAGCACGGCTGCGTCGACGAGGTGCCGGGTCTCTTCGGTCAGCGGTGCCACCATCACCACCCAGTCGAAGGTTCCGACGACGGCGGCGAGTTCCGACGACGCGTACACCTCGCCGAAGTCCGCGTCGTCGCTGCGGGCAGTGCGCCCGGCCCCGGCAACGTGCAGGCCGAGGGCCTTGAGCACGCGCGCGATCTCGCGTCCAATGGCACCGGTGCCCACGATGAGGGCGCGGCCGGACTCCAGTCGTTCGGTCTCACGGTGCCGCCAGGTGCGCTCCCGCTGCAAAGACAGCAGACCTGGCAGGTCCTTGGCGAAGGCGAGCATCCCGGCGAGGACGAATTCGGCGATCGGCCGGTCGAAGATGCCGCGGGCGTTGGTAACCACCACGCCTGAATCCCGCAGTTCCTGGAACAGGAGCTTGTCCACGCCGGCGGCGGCCACATGAATCCACTCCAGCGAGCCGGCCGCATGCCAGGCGTCCTCCAGCGCGGGGGAGAAAAAATCCCAGAGGAACAGCACCTGGGCGCCGTTCAAGGCTTCCTCCAGGTCGTCCGCGGTGGCGTAACGCACCTCCGCGGCGGCCTCCACGTCCTCCATGCCCGGCGGCAGGTGGTCTTTGTACAGGACGGTGACGACGGGTCTGGCGGCTGCGGCCATCAGGCTTCCGGCGCCTTGTTGCGCCGCGACTTCAGCGCGCCCAGCTGGTCGTCAACTTCCGTGCTGGCCTCCAGCCATTCGAAGGCCTCCTGCACTTGCGGCGAGTCCGGGTCCGACCATGCGATTTCGTTGCGGGCGGATGCCTCGGCCTCGATGCGACGGGTCTCCCGCTCGGCATCCCGGGCAGCGGACTGCATTCCGGTTGCGCTGCCGGCTGCCGCCGAGGCGGCCTGCTGCATGCCGAGCGTGGCCTGAGCGACGTTGTGGCGTGCCTGGAGGGTCTGGTACCGCAGGCGGCTCTCGTCTATCCGCGAGGACAGGCGGGCGAGCTCCCCGTCCAACCGGCGCCACTGATCGGCCATGCGCTCATATTGCCGGGCGAGGGTTTCCACGCGCTTCGACGCCGTAATGCTCCGGTGCAGGAACTCGCGGGCCCCGTCGTCGTCGCCGCGGGCCACGCACTCTTCGGCCTGGCGGTCGCAGTACGCCTGCTCTGCTTTGGCCTCATCCAACAGCAGCCCGATGCGGCGGCAGTCGGCCGCGATGTCCGCGACGCTGCGGCGGGCCTGGTCCACCGCTTCGGACTGCTGCTGCTGGCTGGCCTCTATGGCCGCCAGGGGATCGACCGGAGTCTCCTTGGCCGCGCGGTTGGCGCGGATGATGCGTCCAAGGCGGTGCTTGATGGACACGTTAGCTCCTCATGGGATCGGGCCGACGCCGCGCCGGGGCGGGCTGGCGGCGCGGCGGGCCGGACCGAAGGTGGGGCGGGACGGCGGGGCTGAGCCCGTCGCGGACACCGCGGTAGGCCGAGGACCATGCGTGCAGCGCCTCGATTTCCCGAGACAAATGCCGCCCGGCCAGTTCCAGCTGTTCGGCGTCGGCAGAGTACCCGGCTTCCACCAGGTGTTGCCGCAGTTGGCCCGACAGCCGGGTGAGTTGTTCGGTCCGCCCGCCCAGGCTGGCGGCGAGGGAGCGTTTGACCTCCGGGACCGGCTCGCCTTCCGCCAACTTCAGCTGTTCGTCCAGGGACCGGGAAGCCGTTTCAAGCCTGGCGGCCACCAGCGGCAGTTCCCCGACGGGGCGGCCCTCCGCCCGAGCGGAGGCGAGTGTCCGTTCCGTCGCTTCCGCCGAGCGCTGCAATCCGAGCCGCTGGCGGGCCAGGCGGCGGCCGGCGGCGTCCTTGCTGAAACTGCGGACGGTGAGCGACCCCCGGCGCAGCCCGTTCCGCAACCGGCGGGAGCGCCGGATCCTGCGGATCACCAGCCAAACGCTCACCGCCGCGGCCGTCCCGACGCACAGCACGGCGATGCCGGTGAACATCAGGATTTGCATGACCATGTCGGCCAAAAAGGTTCCGGTACTGGCGGGCACTGGTGTCAAGGGCATGCCTCAAGTTTGCCCCCGGATGAGCGGTTCCTGCCAGTGGGAGTGAATTGCCGGGCAAAACGGCGGGGCAAAACAGCCGGGCACAACAATGGAGCCGGTTCCCGTACGGGAACCGGCTCCATTGGAAAAGACTAGAGCGGCGTTGCCGCTGCCGTCTTAGAGGCCGCGGATGTTGGCAGCCTGCAGGCCCTTGGGGCCCTGCACGGTTTCGAATTCGACCTTCTGGTCTTCACGCAGTTCGCGGTATCCGCCACTGTTCTCGATAGCCGAGTAGTGAGCGAAAACGTCGGCCGAGCCGTCGTCCGGAGCGATGAAGCCGAAGCCCTTTTCAGAGTTAAACCACTTGACGGTTCCAGTTGCCATTTTGTACTCCTCCGAGTATTTACACGGCCCGCGGACTTCACGGGTCGCTTGCAGCGGTGTTTTTCGTCCGCCGTTCAGAGAAGCACAAACCCTTCGGTGAAGGGCCTGTTGCTCAAAATCAAATGCGCAACACAACAACTACAAAAATTACTGTACAGGACTTTGGCCGGGAATCCGAACGGCGCTACCACGGCACCCCCTGTTCAGGGCGCGTTCAGGTTGTTATCGTAAAGTGATCTTCATCTACGGGGCACTCGCCCTATTCCGCGGCTGGGAAGTCGGACCCGAACCACTGAAGGCTGCATGAGCATATCTGTATCTCCACCGACAACTTCTACCCGTAGCAAGCGCGGTTCTTCCGCCGCCAGCGGCTACTCCCAGCTGTTGAGCACCGTGCGGGATGCAGGTCTGCTGCGAAAGCGCAGGGGGTTCTACATCAGCCTCTTTGTTGCACTGGCGCTGGGGCTGGCGGGCGCGGTCACCGGATTCGTACTGCTTGGCGACAGCTGGTTCCAGCTGTTGATTGCCGGCGCACTGGGCATCCTGTTCACGCAGCTGGCGTTCCTGGCCCATGAGGCCGCCCACCGGCAGGTCTTCGAAACCGGTCCGGCCAACGACCGCGCCGGAAGGTTCCTGGCCAACGCCGTCGTGGGCATCAGCTACCAGTGGTGGATGAACAAACACACCCGACACCACGGCAACCCGAACACCATCGGGAAAGACCCGGACATCGAGCAGGACACCGTCTCCTTCCTGCCCGAACAGGCTGCCGAACGCCGCGGCCTGATGGCCTGGTTCACCCGTCGGCAGGGCTACCTGTTTTTCCCGCTGCTGATGCTTGAGGGCATCAACCTGCACGCCACCTCCATCAGATCGCTGTTTGCACGCGGCCCCGTCAAGGGCCGGAAGAGGGAAATTTCCGTGCTCTTCGCGCGGCTCACTCTCTACATTGCGGCCATCTTCTTCTTCCTCCCGCCCGGCATCGCGTTCGCGTTCCTCGGCGTGCAGTTGGCCGTCTTTGGCGTCTACATGGGTGCGTCCTTCGCGCCGAACCACAAGGGCATGCCGCTGATCCCCAAGGACTCGAAGGTGGACTTCCTCAGCCGCCAGGTCCTGACCAGCCGCAACATCGTCGGCCGCACCCCCGGGGGAAGCGGCGCCATCAACGCGCTCATGGGCGGGCTCAACTACCAGGTGGAGCACCACCTGTTCCCGAGCATGCCGCGGCCCAACCTGGCCAAGGCCGCCCGGATCGTGCGCGAATACTGCGCCAGCCACAGCATCCCGTACACCGAAACGTCGCTGCCCAAGTCCTACGGCATCGTGGTCCGGTACCTGAACAAGGTTGGCCTGTCGGCGCGGGACCCGTTCGACTGCCCGATGGTGGCCGAGTACCGCCGGCTCTAGCGCTCAGCCTCTTGCGCTCAGCAGGTTCCCTACGGTTGCCGGTGTCCAACGCGGACACCGGCAACCGTCGTTTCTAGAGCTGCGTGAAGGCTGCCGTGGCCGGGTCCGCGCCGATGCGACCGCCTGCGTCAAGCGCCGTGATCGCGGCCAGGTCCTCCGCATCGAGCGTGAGCCGTGCCGCGGTCAGATTTTTCGCTATCCGGTCCGGGTTGGCGGACTTTGGGATCACGATGTTGCCGTTGGCCAGATGCCAGGCGAGCACCACTTGGGCCGGTGTCGCCAGATACTTTGCGGCGATGGCGGTGACCGTCCGGCTCTCCAAATCGGCGCCCTGGCCCAGGGGGCTGTAGGCCTCGACGGCGATGCCGTGCCGGCGGCTGAGCGCCGCCACTTCGCGCTGCTGGAAGGTCGGGTGGATTTCGATCTGGTTGACCGCCGGCACCATGCCTCCGGCGGCCAGCAGGGTCTGTAGATGCTCGGACAGGAAGTTGGAGACGCCGATGGCCCGGCTGAGGCCTTCGGCGTAGAGTTCTTCGAGCGCCTGCCATGCCTGCACGTACAGGTTCTGCGAGGGCACCGGCCAGTGGATCAAGTACAGGTCCACGAAGTCCAAGCCGAGTTCGCGCAGGCTGTTATCAAAAGCCCGGCGGGCGTCGGCCTGTTCGCCGTTGCGGAGCTTGGTGGTGATGAACAGTTCCTCGCGCGGGATCCCGCTGGATCTGATCGCCGCGCCCACGCCGGACTCGTTGCGGTAGGCGGCGGCGGTGTCGATGTGGCGGTAACCGGCCTCCAGCGCAGCTTCAACGGCCCGCTGCGTTTCAGCCGGCGGCACTTTGAAAACGCCGAAGCCCAACTGCGGGATGCTGACGCCGTTATTGAGATCGATCGCGGGCACTACGGCCATCGGGAATGCTCCTTCGGTGCAGGGGGGCGGAACTACTTCTTCGGGACCAGCACGCCGTAGACGCGCATCTCGGCCAGATGCTGGCCGTCATGGTCGTGAATGGAGATATCCACGATGTTGTTGCGGCCATAGCGGGTGCGTTCGACGCCGGTGGCCACCAGGCGGGCTTCGGCCGCGCCGGGCGCGATATACGTTATTTCCGCCTGACGGGAGACCGACGGCCGGCCCAGCGACTCGCAAACGAACGCGAAGCACGTATCGCCGAGCGTGAACAGGTAGCCGCCGTGCAGGATGTGGTGACCGTTCAGCATGTAGTCCTGGACGCCCATGGACATCACCACGCGCCCTTCTTCGGCCTCCAGCACCTCGATGCCAAGGTGTTGCGACGCTTTGTCGGAGGCATAGCGGTGGCGGACAAGCTCCTCGACGGTGGAAAACTGCTCGTCGGTGGCGGGGGTAGTCAACAGAGCCTCCGGATGTGGCACGGATCATGGGCGTGACCAACGCTACCAAGATCCACGCCGGTCGATGCGCACGGCGGCCTGCAGGCAGCGGCGCGGGGCCGGGCTCAGTCGTCGCTTGAGTGTATTTTCCGCCGCGTGCTGAGCAGGTCCACGCCGGGGCGGTAGGCAATGTAGTTCTCGGCCGTGTCCAGCACCTGGACCACATGGGCCCGGTCGCCGCCTACCAGCCCGATGCCCAGCTCGGCCCGCCGGTAGAGGTTCTGTTGGCCGACTTCCGCCACTGAGACATCGAACCGCTTCCGCACCTCGGCGATGATCGGCCGCAGCACGGAACGCTTTTCCTTGAGCGAGTGCACGTCGCCCAGGAGCAGGTCGAACTCAATCCAGCCGATCCACATGCTGACGAGTCTAGGGCAGGTGGTCCATCGCCTCGCACGGGCTGGAGTTCGGCTGCGCGCGGTGGATTCCCATGGCCAACACCTCGACCAAGGCGGAAAGCGTGCGCACGTCCTCCGGCGACAGGCCGGAGAGCAGGTCCTGCTCGGCACGTGCGACGCGGACCTCAAGCTCCGAAAGTGCGGCCCGTCCCTGCGCGGTGGGGACGATTTTCCGTGCGCGCCGATCGTTGGCGGCGGGGATGCGCTCCACCAGCCGGGCGGCCACGAGTTTATCGAGGATGTAGGTCAGTACGGTGCGGTCAATCGCCAAGTGGGCCCCGAGGGCCTGCTGGTTCGGCGGGTCCCGATGAACGACGGCGGAGAGGATCTGGTAGCCGCGGATGCCTTCCGGCATGCCGGTGACGGCCTCCTCGAAATTTGACTGGTACCCGCGCAGGACCATGCCGAGGTTCCAGCCGAAGTCGCCGGGAACCGGGCTGTGCGTCCTGTCTGCTGTGGCGGCTCGTTCTCCTGTCATGCCTCTCATGATAACTAATCATGCGAAGTTGCACAGATAATCTGCGATGAATATAGTCTGTCGGACAGCATATAGGCAGACTGGAGTTGAAATGAAGCTTGGCACCGTTGGCATCCTGGGGGCCGGCCGCGTGGGCACGGCCCTCGCCAGACAGGCGCTCAAGGCCGGCTACCGGGTGAAGATCGCAACGTCCAAGCCGGCTGCAGAGATCGCCTTGCTGACGGAAATCATCACGCCGGGGGCGGAGCCGGTCGACGCCGCAGAAGTGGGGGAGGCGGACCTGGTTCTCGCCGCGATCCCGCTGCACCGTTACCGCACGCTGGATCCGGGCCGGTTGGCCGGCAAGACCGTGATCGATGCGATGAACTACTGGGCACCGACCGACGGCGTGATCCGCGATTTTGAGAACGACCCGCGCGGCAGCAGCGAGGTCGTCCAGGATTTCCTGGCGGGCGCGCGACTGGTGAAAACCCTGAACCACATCGGGTACCGGGAACTCGAAGAGGAGGGCCGCGATCCGGGTTCCGCCGACCGCCGAGCCTTGGCTCTTGCCGGCGATCACGACGACGCCAAATCCCTGGTCGCGGCCTTCATCGATCGCCTGGGTTACGACCCGGTCGATGCCGGCCCGCTCTCGGCCGGCCGCGCCTTCCAGCCGGGGACCCGCATTTTCAACGCCGCCCATGCCGCCGACGAGCTCCGAGGCCTCTTGGCGGAGGCCACCGAACCGGCGTGTCGATGACGGCATCAACAGGCAGAACAGGACAAGACATGGAAATCGGTGCCTACAGCTTCGGCGACACGCAGCTCAATCCGGACGGCAGCCAGCGGGAGACGTCGGAGGCCATCCGTAACCTCTTTGAGGCGATCCTCCACGCCGACACGGTTGGCTTGGATTACTTCGGGATCGGCGAGCACCACACCACCAGCATGCCCGCGTCCTCGCCGGGCGCGATCGTCGCCGCGGCCGCGGCCGCCACGCAGCAGATCCGGCTCGGGAGCGCCGCCAGCATCATCTCCACGGACGACCCCGTTCGTGTGTTCCAGCAGTTCTCCACGGCGGACGCGATTTCCGGGGGCGGCCGCGTCGAGATCACCGCGGGCCGCGGTTCCTCGGTGGAAACATTTCCGCTGTTCGGCTACGACCTGGGCGACTACGACGAGTTATATGCGCAGAAGCTGGATCTGCTGATGGCCATCAACAACAGCCGCGCCCCAGAAGTGACGTGGAGCGGATCCCGGCGGCCGCCCATCGCGGACCTGGCCGTCGTGCCGCGCCCTGCCGCCGGGCCGCTGCCCATCTGGCTGGCCACCGGGGGCAACGCCGGTTCTTCCGCCCGGGCCGGGCAGCTCGGACTGCCCGTCTCCTACGGGATTATCGGCGGAGCCCCGCACCGGTTCGCTCCACTGGCCGAGCTTTACCGGCGCACCGCGGCCCAGGCCGGCCACAGCGGTCCGCAGATCAAGGTTTCCGTTGCCGCCCTCGGGCTGGTGGCGCCGAGCAAGCAGGAGGCCCTCGACCGGTTCTACCCCGGCTGGCACAACCTCAACGTGGAAATGGGCCGGCTGCGCGGCTGGCCCGCACCCGACAAGCGCGCTTTCCTGGCCCAGGCCGAGGCCCCGGGCGCCTATTACGTCGGCGATCCGGACGACGTGGCCGAGCGGATTGCCCACCTGCACGGATACCTCGGACATGTGCGCCACTTCCTGCAGACCGACATCGGCGGGCTGCCGCACGAGCACCTGATCGACTCCATCACGCTGCTGGCCACCGAGGTCAAGCCGCGGGTTGAGCGGCTGCTGTCCCGGAAGTAGGCACGACGCGCCGCCTGCGCGCTCGCTGGCCATGTCTATCCACGGCTCGAAGCAACGCCTCCGGCCGCCGTCCTAAGCTAAGGGCGTGGATAAAGCGCTGGACAGACAAACGGACCAGGCAGAGCTGGCGGCAACAGTCATCCTGCTGCGCGACGGCCCGGAGGGACTGGAAGTCCTGATGCTGGAACGCCCCGGCGGTGGATCCTTCGCGGGGGCCTGGGTATTCCCCGGCGGCAAGGTGGACCCGGGGGACTACCGTGAAGCCGAAGCCGAAGCCGAAGCCGAAGCCGAAGCCGAAGCAGAAGCCGAAGCCGAAGCGGGCATCGGCACAGAGGCCGGCGGCGCCGTCGAACGTGACCAGGGTCGGCAGTTGGCGGCGGCAAAGATCGCAGGGGCGCGCGAGACCTTCGAGGAGACCGGTCTGCGGATCGCCGGTCAGGACCTGGTACACCTATCCAACTGGGTACCCCGCCACAGCCTGGTCCGCCGCTTCCAAACATGGTTTTTCGCGGCAGCGGCGCCGGTCGGCGAGGTCGTGCTCAACGACGGCGAGCTGGCCGGCTTCGCCTGGATGCGGCCCGGCGAAGCGCTCCGCCGGCATGAGACGGGGCTGATGCGGCTGGTCCCGCCGACCTGGGTAACCCTGCATGAACTGGGCCGCTTCAACACCGTGGCGGACGCACTGGCAGCCGCTCGGAACACGGAGCCTTTCAACTATGAGAGCCACGTGATTGACGACCCGGCCAGCGGACAGGTCATCGTGTGGGCGGGCGACCCTGCCTACCCCGGTCCCGGGCCGGCGGCGGCCGCCGGGGCCAGGCACCGGCTCTCCACCGCCTCGCTGCCCTGGCGGTACGAAAGGCATCGCTAGGCCCCTGCGCCGCCGGCCCGGCACGCCTACACTTGAGGCACCTGCTGCCACAACCGACCGGGAGGCCGCCATGAAGAAAGCCATGAAGAAGAAGTCCTTGAGGGATTTGAGCGGGGGGCAGCGGCTGCGTGTAGCCACCATGGCCGGGCTGCAGCTTGTCTTGCAGACGGCCGCTCTGAAGGACCTGAAGAAGCGCCCGGCCGCCCTGGTCAACGGGCCGAAGCCGGTGTGGTTTGCCGCGTCCTTCCTCAACTTCATCGGCCCGGCGGCCTACTTCCTGCTCGGGCGAAAGCGCTGAACTCCTCTGCACAAACCGTTGATCTATTCAATTCAGGGGTGTTAGAGACCGTCGCGCAGTGTTGCCTGCGTAACGATGGCCTAGAGTGTTTGACGTCACCAAGTGGCGTCGACCACACTTGAGCTAGTGAACGCATGTTCGGCTAGCGAACAGGGCGGTCTGTATCCCCGTTCTCCTCGGGGCAGAAGGAGTGGAAATGAAATGTGCGCTGTATAGGGCGCCGCACCTCGTCGGGATGCTCCCGTGAGCGCGCCCGCGGTGACAACTGACAGCAAGGGTCCGGCGGCCAGCCGGTCACGCCGGCGCCCGTCGAAGAAGCGTCCCACCAAGCAGTTGCTGGGCCTTGCCGGGATCCTTGCATTCCTGCTGGTGTGGGAACTAGTGCCGCGGGTGGGGATTGTTGAGGCCCGCTTCCTGCCTCCTGCCTCCGAGGTGCTCGCCGTGCTGTTCAACGATTTCGGCCTGGCGGCGTTCTGGCTCGCGGTGGGCGAGACCATGCTCGCGTGGTTCCTTGGCCTGCTGATGGCGGTGCTGCTGGCCGTGGTACTTGGCTTCATCATCGGTTCGTCAAACTTCCTGCGGAAGTTCACCAACTCCACGGTGGAGTTTTTGCGCCCCATCCCGTCGGTCGCGTTGATTCCGCTGGCGGTGCTGCTGTTCGGCGTGAAGATCGAGTCCTCGCTGATGCTGATTGTCTACGCATCGTTTTGGCAGGTCTTCATCCAGGTGCTGTATGGGGTGGCCGACGTGGACAACGTGGCGATGCAAACGGCGAAGTCCTACGGCCTGGGCCGATTCGCCCGGGTCCGCCACGTGGTGTTCCCTACCGCCCTGCCGTACCTGATGACCGGGGTGCGCCTGGCCGCAGCGGTGGCGCTGATCCTCGCCATCACGGCCGAACTGGTGATCGGTTCCCCGGGCCTGGGCCGGGAAATCGCGCTGGCGCAGTCCGGCGGCGCGATCGCGGGCATGTATGCGTTGGTGCTGGCCACGGGGCTGATCGGCGTGCTGGTCAACCTGGTGATGCGCTTCATTGAGCGCAAGACCCTGTCGTGGCATGAATCGATCCGTTCCGAGGTGATCGCGTGAAAGTCCTGAAAAGCATTGCCTACGCGCTGGCGCTGCCGGTCATCCTCGTGCTGATCTGGTGGGCCTCGACGCTGGGCGCGACAAACTTCTTCGTGCCCACGCCGGCACTGCTCGTCGACGCGTTCGCCGAGACCTGGTTTGGAGAACGGCTTTTGTCCGACGTGCTGCCCTCGATCGGGCGGCTGATCATCGGGGTGGCCGCGGCCATCATCCTGGGCATCGTCGCCGGCCTGCTGATCGGCTCGATCAAGTGGCTGCGAGACTTCACCGAGCCGGTGCTGGAGTTCTTCCGCGCCATCCCGCCGCCGGTACTGATTCCGGTATTGATGCTGCTGATGGGCATCACCGACACGATGAAGATTGTGGTCATCATCTCCGGCTGCATCTGGCCGGTGTTGCTGAACACCATCGAAGGCGTCCGCGCCATTGATTCGGTGCTTTCGGACTCGGCGCACACCTACGGCATCGGCGGCATGGCCCGCGTGCGCCACCTGGTGCTGCCCTCTGCGGGTCCGCAGATCATGGCCGGCGTCCGCCAGTGCCTGTCGATCGGGCTGATCCTGATGGTCATCTCCGAGATGTTCGCCTCGTCCTCGGGGCTGGGCTTTACCATCGTGCAGTTCCAGCGTTCCTTCGCGATCCCCGAAATGTGGTCCGGCATCGTGGTGCTGGGCCTGATCGGTGTTGCCATGTCATTCATCTTCCAATGGACCGAGCGCAAGATCCTGCGCTGGTACCACGGCCTGCGAGAGGTAGAAAATGCAGCCTGAAACCACCCCGGTTCCGACCGGCAAAACCCTGCCCGAAGGCCAGGCCATGCTCTCGGTGCGCGGCGTCAAGAAGGTCTACCACACCGACGGCGGTGACATCGAGGCGGTGCGCAACCTGACCTTCGACCTGCGGGCGGGGGAGCTGGCCTGCCTGGTCGGCCCGTCCGGGTCCGGCAAGACCACTCTGCTCAAGTGCATCTCCGGCCTGCTGGCCCCTACCGAGGGTGAGGTGCTGCTGGACGGCGCCCGGGTGACCGGCCCGCCCAAGAAGATGGCCGTGGTGTTCCAGGAGTACGGCCGCTCGTTGTTCCCCTGGATGCGGGTGCGCGAGAACGTGGAGCTGCCGCTGAAGAACGCCGGCATGGGCAAGGCCGAGCGCGACAAGCTCGTGGACGACGCCCTCGAGGCCGTGGGCCTGGACCACGTGCCGCAGTCCTACCCGTGGCAGCTCTCCGGCGGCATGCAGCAGCGCGTGGCCATCGCCCGGGCAGTGGCCTACCAGCCCGAGGTGCTGCTCATGGATGAGCCGTTCGCCGCGGTCGACGCCCAGACCCGGGCCGACCTGGAGGACCTGATCCGCACGGTCTGGAAGAAACTGGGCGTCACCGTCCTGTTCGTCACCCACGACATCGACGAATCGGTCTACCTGGGCCAGCGGGTGATTATCCTGTCCTCCTCGCCGACCGTGATCCAGGAAGACCTCGAGATCGACCTGCCCGACGAGCGCGACCAGCTAAACACCCGGGCACTGCCGCGGTTCACCGAACTGCGCCACCACGTCTACGAACAGATCCAGCTTGCCAAGCAGGGCCACCGCCCCGCCGCCGCCACCCAGGCCGGCAGCGCCGGCTAGCAGAAGGCAGTGGGGCGCCGGCCGCATCCTGGGCAAGGGGTGCGGCCGGCTCCGATTTTTAACCAGCGCGCCGGTCCCGCCCGCCCTCCGAGATCGACTGCTCAGATAAGGCCCTTCTCAGCTGAAAGGGCCTTATCTGAGTAGCCGATTGGGTGGGGTTGGGGTGGGGTTGAGGGAGGGGTTTGGGAGAGGGGAGAGCCGGCCTGCGGCGCCCGGTGCGCGGCGCCCTTCGCGGCCGGTTAGAAGGTGATGCGGCGCAGCAGGTCGCGCAGAACGCGGCGACCGTCTCGGCCGGTCAGAAGGCGATGCGGCGCAGCAGGTCGCGCAGCGTTTCCCGTTCCTGTTCGTTCAGCCGGGCCAAGGACTCGTCCGACGCCTCGCGGATGATCGCTTCGGCCTGCTTGTACAGCTTCCGGCCCGATGCCGTCGCAACGATGACCTTGGAGCGGCGGTCGCGCGGGTCGGCTTCACGGGTGACGGCGCCGCGCCGCTCCAACTGGTCCACCAGGGCCACGATCTGGCTGGGGTCCAGGCTCAGGAAGTCGGCGAGTTCGCGCTGCGACGGGTTCTCCCCGCTGCACGCCAGCGACAGCACCGAGTAGGACCGCACCTTCAGGTCAAGCTCGGCCAGCATGTTGTTGGCCAGGCCGGACCCCAGCGAACGCGCCCGCGCCGTGAGGAACTCGATTTCGTTGGCCAGATCGGTGCCGTACAGCCGTTCAAGGCCGGCGGTCGCCGACGGGCGGACGGCCGTTGTTGCTGCGGACATGGTTCCTCGCTAGAAGTAGGTGCTGACCAAAATGATTGACTTTTTCAATCATATGGGTTGTCATGGGTTCTAGACCAGCATAAACCGCAACGCACCTCCACCGTGCGGGACGAAGGAGCAGCAGATGTCTTTGGCCGGAAAAACAGCGATCGTCACCGGAAGCGGCCGGGGCCTCGGCCTGGCCTACGCGCAGGAGCTTGCCCGCCAGGGTGCCTCCGTTGTGGTTAATGACGTGGACGCGCAGGTCGCGGAGGAAGCCGTCGCCAGTATTACCGGCGCCGGCGGCCAGGCCACGGCCGTCGTGGCCCCGGTGGGGCCAACCGAAACTGCCCGCCAGCTGGTGGCCGCCGCCGTCGAGACCTTCGGCCGCCTGGACATCCTGGTGACCAATGCCGGAGTGCTGCGGGACAAGTCGCTCCTGAAGATGACCGACGAGGACTTCGACCTGGTGATCAACGTGCACCTGCGCGGCACCTTCACCTGCGTGCGCGAGGCCTACGCCTACTTTAAGGAGAACGCTGTCGCGGGACGGATCATCACGATCGGTTCGCCTACCGGCCAGCGCGGCAACTTCGGTCAGACCAATTACGCCGCGGCGAAGGCCGGCATCGTCGGGATGGTCCGGACCTGGGCGCTGGAGATGAAGAAGGCCGGCGTCACCGCCAACGCCGTGATTCCGGTGGCAGCCACCGCGATGACGAAGACCGTGCCGTTTTTCCAGAAGGCCGTGGAGGCGGACGAGCGCGGCGAGGCCATGCCCGACTTTTTCCGCAAGGAGCTGGGCTTTGGAACGGCCGACGACGTTGCCGGGCTGGTTGCCTACCTCGCCTCCGATGCGGCAGCCAACGTGACCGGCCAGGCGATCGGGGTGGGCGGCGACCGGCTGCAGTTGTGGTCCCATCCGGAGCCCGTCGCCACCGAGTTCCTGGACGGCGGCTGGAACTACGAAGCGCTGAGCGAGCGCTTCCAGGACCTGTTCGGCGGCCGGCTGCAGAGCGTGGGCGAGACGTTCCCCGAGCTGCCGGCGGACCTGCAGCCCGAGTCGGCGGCGAAATAGCCATGCCTGCCACGCGTTACGAACCGGCGCTCGATGTCGCGTCGCTGGCGGCGATCGACATGCACGTCCACGTCGAGATCGACGGCCATGGACACCTCTCGCTGCCGCAGGAGCTGATGGACGCGTCGAGCGCGTACTTCAAGGCGGAGGAGCGGACGCCGTCGCTGGATGCGATCGCCGAAACGTACCGGGAACTGAAGATGGCGGCGGTGGTGTTCACCGTGGATGCCCGGACCCGCCTGAAGCACGAGCCGAACAGCATCGAGGACATCGCCGAGGGCGCCGCCCGCAACAACGACGTGCTGATCCCGTTCGGCTCCGTCGACCCGCTGACGGGTCCGGAGGCCATCGACCGGGCCAAGTCCCTGGCCGAGGACTACGGGGTGCGGGGCTTCAAGTTCCACCCCAGCCTGCAGGGCTTCAACCCGTCCCACGAGCGGTTCTACCCGCTGTGGGAAGCCCTGCAGTCGCTGGGCCTGCCGGCGGTGTTCCATACCGGTCAGAACGGCATGGGGGCCGGCACCCCCGGCGGCTCCGGGATCAAACTCGGCTACTCCAACCCGCTGCTGCTGGACGAGATCGCCGCCGACTTCCCGGACTTCCAGATCATCATGGCGCACCCTTCGATGCCCTGGCAGGACGAGGCCAACTCGATTGCGACGCACAAGTCGAACGTGTTCATCGACCTGTCCGGCTGGTCGCCAAAGTACTTCCCGGAATCCCTGGTGAAACTCTCCAACTCCGTCCTGCAGGACAAGGTGCTGTTCGGCACCGACTACCCGCTGATCACCCCGCAGAAGTGGCTGGGCGCCTTCGCGGACCTGCCGCTGAAGGACGAGGTCCGGCCGAAGATCCTCAAGGACAACGCGGTGCGCCTGCTCGGGCTGGGCGGTGGGCAGGCATGAGCACGGTGGCCCACGAGAAGGCCGGCACCGCGGCCGGACCCTTCTATCCCTCCGACCAGTACGGCTACGCCGCGCTGCTGACCGACGCCGAACGCACCGTGCTCGGCCGGCTGCGCGGCGTGCTCGAGGAGCAGGTTCAGCCGCTGCTGGCGGACTACTGGGAACAGGGTGAGTTTCCGTATCAGATTGCCCAGCCGCTGTATGACCTGAACCTGATGGCGCCGGCCGAACTGACCGACGGCGGCGCGAAGCCCTCCGGACTCTACGAGGGCTTCCGCAACTTCGAGCTCGCCCGAACAGACGCCTCCGTCGCCACCTTCTACAACGCCCAGTCAGGACTGTTCCGCACGGCCGTGACTCTGGGCGGCAGCGCCGGGCAGGCTGCTGAGCTGGACCCGAAGATCCGCAGCTTCGAGTTGAAGGGCGTCTTTGCGCTGACCGAACCGGAACACGGATCGGACATCGCCGGCGGGCTTGAGACCAGCGCCCGCCGCGAGGGAGGCGAATGGGTGATCGACGGCGCCAAGCGCTGGATCGGCGGGGCCGCCGCTGCCGACGTGCTCGCCGTCTTCGCCCGCGACCAGGCGGACGGACAGGTCAAGTGCTTCCTCGTCCCGACCGATGCCCCCGGGGTCGGCATCGCCAAGATCTTGCGAAAGACCTCGCTGCGCATGATGCAGAACGCCGACATCGCCCTGGCCGGAGTCCGCGTACCGGACTCCGCGCGGCTGCAGAACGTCAACTCGTTCGCGGACGTGGCCTCGCTGCTGCGCAACATGCGCTCCGACGTCGCCTGGATCGCCGCGGGCGTCCAGGCCGGCGCCTACGAGGCCGCGCTGCGCTACGTCAAGGAGCGGCGGCAGTTCGGCAAGCCACTGGCCGGATTCCAGCTGGTTCAGGAGAAGCTGGCCACCATGCTCGGCAACCTCACGGCCTCGCTCGGCATGGCGGTGCGGCTGACCCAGCAGCAGGAGGACGGCATCTACAAGGACGAGAACTCGGCGTTGGCCAAGATGTTCTGCAGCGCCCGCATGCGCGAGACCGTTGCCCTGGCCCGGGAAGTCGTGGGCGGCAACGGCATCACCCTGGACACCGACGTCGCGCGGTTCCATGCCGACGCCGAGGCCGTCTATTCCTATGAAGGCACGCACGAGATCAACGCCCTGATAGTCGGCCGGGCAATCACCGGCACGGGCGCATTCCGCTAGAACCATCCATCTTTCCAAGGAGCCCTCTATGAGCAACACCGTCGTCAGTCTCGAAGAACTGCCCAGCCTGGTCGGCAAGGACCTGGGCTACACCGACTACCGTGAAATTACCCAGGACCAGGTCAACACCTTTGCCGATGCCACCGATGACCACCAGTGGATCCACACCGACCCGGAAAAGGCCAAGGAAGGACCGTTCGGCGCGCCGATCGCCCACGGCTTCCTGACCCTGTCGCTGGTCATTCCGCTGTGGAGCGAATTATTCGATGTGGAAGGCGTCACGACCAAGGTCAACTACGGCCTGGACCGTGTGCGGTTCACCAGCCCGGTGAAGGTCGGCTCCAAGGTGCGCCTGCATTCGGTGATTTCCGAGGTCACCGAGGTGAAGGGCGGGGTCCAGATCAAGACCAACAACACCATCGAGATCGAAGGCGAGGAGCGCCCCGCGGTCATCGCGGAGTTCTTGGCCCGCTTTTACGCCTGACGCCGGCGCCCTCCTTGTCCTGCTGACAGCCGGCTGCACAAATCCAACCTAACTGTTGATTTATTCAACTATTGTATCTACATTGTAATTAGGTGTGGCGTCGATCACAGTCAGTCTCCCGACGGCGGGGGCGGCGGCGCCTAGGACCGCGAGGAGCATTTCATGAAGAAGCACTTGGCGAAGTTGTTGGCCGGTGGCGCGATTGCCGCGATGGCATTGACCGGCTGCGGCTCCGGTTCCCCCTCCGGGTCGAACGAAGCGCCGGCGGAACAGTCCGGCGCCGCCGGCTCCGGGCTCACCAAGCTCACCGTAGGCGTGCTGCCGATCGCCCCGTCGGGAGCCATGCAGTACGGCATCGATGAGGGCATCTTCGAGAAGCACGGCCTGGAACTGGAGTTGCAGGCCGGGCAGGGCGGCGCTGCCATGCTGCCCGCCGTTTCCACCGGCACCCTGAACTTCGCCGTCGGCAATCCGCTGTCGGTGATGACGGCGGTGGACAAGGGCCTGGATATGAATATCGTCACGGGCTACAGCAACTCCAAGGCCGAGGGCGAGGATATCAACGCCGTGATCGTCAAGGCTGATTCCGGGATCGAGGACTTCGCCGATCTGGAGGGCAAGACCACCGCGGTCAACACACTCAAGACCCAGGGCGACCTCACCATCATGGAATCGGCGGCGATCGACGGGGGCGACCCGTCCAAGCTGAAGTTCAGCGAAATGCCGTTCCCGGACATGGAAGCCCAGCTGGAGCGCGGAAACGTTGATGCCATTTGGGTGCCTGAACCCTTCCAGTCGAAGGCGTTGGCCAACAAGGACTACAAGCTGCTGGGCTACCCGAACCAGAAGGCCTTGCCGGGCCTGCCCACCATGGTGACCTTCACCAGCGGCAGCTACGCCGACCAGAACGCGGAGATCGTGGCCGACTTCAAGGCAGCCGTTTCGGAAACCCTGACGGCCGCGGAAGCGGATCCGGCCGGCGTCCGTGCCGTCCTGCCGGACTTCATGGGCATGCCCGAAGAAGTGGCGAAGGGCCTGAAGATGGAAACGTTCGACGCCGAGCTCCCGGTGGATGTTCTCAGCGACATGGGCGAGCTGATGGTCAAGTACGGGTACGTGGACAAGGCTCCGGACGTGCCGGCCATGGCCGCCCAGTAGCCTTCGTTCTTGGCCTCTGGCGGCGGGGCGGTTCCCGGGATGCGGGAGCCGCCCTGCGGCCTGTTGCAGGGGTTCCCGTCGTTGACGGCCTCCACTATGTCCGTAGATACTGTGACCTAAGGCACACTCTTGCTGCATGGGGCGGTGGAGTGGGAGAGGGACCCGTGAAGAGAATTGGAACGGCGGTTGCGCTGGCGGCAGTGCTGGCGGTAACAGGCTGCGGTGGGGGCAGCCCGTCCGGTGGCGGTGATGCGGCCCCGACCGGCGGCACCGAAGCCGCCGGCGGAATGACTCCCATCAAGGTTGGGGTCATCCCGATCGTCGACGTGGCTCCCATCTATCTGGGTGATCAGGAGGGATTCTTCGAAGAAGAGGGGCTGGATCTCGAACTCGTCCCGGCACAGGGCGGCGCGGCCATCATCCCGGCCATCACGAGCGGTCAGATGGATTTCGGCTTCAGCAATGTCACGTCGCTGGTGATTGCCCGCTCCAAGGGGCTGAACATGCAGATGGTGGCCAACGGCGCTTCAACCACCGGCAACCAGGATGAGGATTTCGCGGCCGTGATGGTCAAGCCGGACAGCGGGATCAAGGAGATTGCGGACCTGACCGGCAAGCGCATCGGCGTGAATACCCTGAACAACATCAGCGACTCGACGATCCGTGAGGCGGTGGAGCAGGCCGGCGCGGACTCGTCGGACCTGAATTTCGTCGAGATGCCCTTCCCGGACATGCCCGCGGCGCTGGCCAACGGCAATGTGGACGCGATCGCCGCCGTCGAGCCGTTCGTGACCATCGTCGAAGGCGATGGTGCGGTGCCCGTGTTCTCCAACTATGCCTATCCGGTGGAAAACCTCACGGTGGCGACCTACTTCACCTCGGACGACATTGCCGAGGAGAAACCGGACGTCACCCAGGCCTTTGTTCGGGCGATGAAAAAGTCGTTGGCGTTCGCCGACGAAAATCCGGACCGGGTGCGCGAGATCCTGCCCGAGTACACGCAGCTTGACCCCGCGGTCATCGAAAAGCTGACCCTGCCGAAATTCCCGCAGGAGGTCAATGCCGAGTCCATCCAGGAGATCGCCGACATCTCCCTGAAGAACGGCCTGATCGAGGAGATCCCTGATATGGAGGCGCTCCTGCCGCGGCAATAGGCGTCCACCGACCTGCGTTGGCCGACGTGTTGCTGAGGGTCTGGCGGTGCGGCTAGGGGCGGGCCGTCGGCGGAAACGCCTCTCCGCGCTCGCGGAGGGGCGTTTTCCTGTTCCCGGGCGGGTCGAACGGCTGCCTTCTGTGGCGGGGCACCGCCGGTTGTGGTGCGGCGAAGGCCGATGGTACACCCGCATCTTCAACTATTGACTTTCTCAACTAAATGGCCCTAGGTTGGAGATGTTTAGTGTGATCTGGTTCACCGCTGAGCCGTGGGTCCGGCCCCCGCCCGCGGGCTTGAGGGTTGGGGGCCGCTCGAGGGGCTGTCCAGACCCGCTCGCCGGGTACGTCGGAAGGTATGTCACCATGCACAATCAAGGTCTTGGGGCCTGGATCCACAAGCGCCGCATGAAGTCCGCCGCGAAAACCGCCGTCATCAGCAGCGCGGGTGAACTGAGCTACGGGGAGTTCGCCGGGCGGGTGGACCGCCTGGCCAACGCCTTGGCGGACCGCGGCGTCGGCCGCGGTGACCGGGTGGCCTACCTGGGGGAGAACCACCCGGCGTTCCTGGAAACCTTTTTTGCGTGCGGGACCCTGGGCGCCATCTTTGTTCCGCTGAACACCCGGCTGGCCCCGCCCGAGGTCCAGTTCGCCCTGCAGGACTCCGGCAGCCGCATCCTGGTCCACGCCCGCAGCCTGCAGGCGCTGGCTGACCGCGGCAGTGCGCTGCTGGGGCTAAACCGGCTGATCGTGGTGGAAGATACCCCGGCGGGAACCGTTGCCGAGGCAGCCGAGCCGGGCACCGTCGTCGAACTTTTGGAGGAAGTCATTGCCTCCGGCAGCACAGAACGCCGCGATGAGGCAGTGACGCTGGATGACCCGGCCATGATCCTCTACACATCCGGCACCACGGGCCGGCCCAAGGGGGCGCTGCTCACGCACGGCAACATGACCTGGAACAGCATCAATGTGCTCGTGGACTTCGACATGGCCAGCACCGACGTCGCCCTGATGATCGCCCCGATGTTCCACGTGGCATCCCTGGGCATGGGCGTGCTGCCGGCCCTGCTCAAGGGGGCCACCGTGGTGCTGGAGCCCAAGTTCGATCCGGGGCGGACCCTGATGCTGATCGAGAAGTACAAGGCCACCAGCATCAGCGGCGTGCCGACCACCTACCAGCTGCTGTGCGAGCACCCGGACTGGGACAAGACGGACATCAGCTCCCTGAACAAGCTGACCTGCGGCGGATCGGCCGTGCCCATGCGGGTGCTGGAGGCCTACGAGGCCCGCGGGCTGTCCTTCACCAACGGCTACGGGATGACCGAAACGGCCCCCGGAGCCACCACGCTGGCGGCGGAGAAGTCCCGCCCGAAGGCCGGATCCGCCGGGCTCCCGCACTTCTTCACGGACATCCGGATCGCCGATCCGATGGGCGAGGTCCTGCCCCCGCGGGAGGTCGGTGAAATCCAGATTTCGGGTCCCAACGTCATCCGCGAGTACTGGAACCGGCCCGATGCTACGGCCGAGAGCTATGCCGACGGCGTATGGTTCAAGTCCGGCGACATGGGCTACGTGGACGACGAAGGCTTCCTCTTTATCTCCGACCGGCTCAAGGACATGATCATCTCCGGCGGCGAGAACATCTACCCGGCCGAGGTGGAGCAGGTCATTTTGGAGCTGGAGGCCGTCAGCAGCGCCGCGGTCATCGGCGTCCCGGACGAGAAATGGGGGGAGGTGCCGCGCGCGGTGGTCACGCTCCGCGAGGGCTTCTCCGTGTCCGCCGAGGAGATCCAGCAGCACCTGGACGGGCGGTTGGCCCGCTACAAGATCCCCAAGTCCGTGGTGTTCGTGGAGGACCTGCCGCGGACGGCCAGCGGAAAGATCCGCAAGGCGGACCTGCGGAAGGAATACTCGAACTAGACGGGGCTGCCCCCGGGCGCGGGCTACTTGCGGGCGCCGAACTGCCTGCGAGCGCCGGCCAACTTCCGGGCGCCGAATTGCCTGCGGACGCCGAACTGCCTGCGGGCCCGGGCTACTTGCGGGCGCCGGCCGGCTGCGGCGACTGCGGCTGCTGGACGCCCGGCTGGTCGGAAAGCCGGTCGATGAGCGCGAGGCCGCGGCGAGCCCAGGTGATCTCCTGTTCCGCGCGGGCCACCAGCCCTTCATAGGTGAAGCGCTTGAAGGCCTTGACCCGCGTCCGTTCGCTCGCCGGGGTGCCGGCCAATCGGCGATTGAGCATCTCGCTGCTGTCGTCGTCGATCTCTCGGATCCGCTGCTCCCACTGCTGCCGGAGCGCGGTGTGGTGCTCAATGTGCGCGCGCATCTGTTCGCGCGCAGCGTCCGGTTCGGCCCACTCCAGGTAGGCCGCCTTCAGGTGGGCTGGATCCCGCACGCGGGTGTAGTCGAGCGTGGTGTTCATCCACTCCCGGAAAGCCTGCAGCCCGGCGGCGGTGATGTGGTAACGGCGCTTCCTCCCGCGCTGGCCCCAGATGACCTCCTCCCCGTCGAGTAGCCCTTCCTGCTCCATCCGCCGCAGCTCCGGATAGATCTGGGAGTCGGGCGCGTGCCACACATTCCCGACGGACGACTCGAATTCCTTATAGAGGTCGTAACCGGTCATGGGTTCGACGCTGAGCAGCGCCAGCAAGGCGTAGCGGAGACTCACTGATCAACTTCCTTTTCAGTGTTGTGTTGCCAATCACTATATCCATCGGTAGTCGGATGGCCACGCGAAAATCGATGTTGATCGTCGATCGTGGTCTCGAAGCCGTCGTTTACGGGATGCCGGGCCGGCCGCGCTAAGTGCGCGCCGGCCCAACCGGTTCCAAAGTCCGGTCCAGCGGGTGCTCAAGCTCGTCCTTCAGCATTCCGCCGAAAATAAGCGCCAGCACAGCCAGGAGCGGCAGGGCGAGGCCGATCAGCAGGAAAATCAGCCAGACAGGCACGACTTCGCCCAACGGCCCGGCGAGCGCCATGGAGACCGGCATCAACGCCAGCGAGACGAAGAAGTCCAGGCTGGAGATCCGACCGAGCAGGTGCGGCGGCACGCGGCGCTGCAGCAGCGTGCCCCAGATGACCTGGCCCGCGCTTCCGGTCGCGCCGACTACGAACAGTGCCGCGGCCATCAACCAAAAACTGCCGGTGAAGCCGATGACGGCGATCGGCAGGGCGCCGGCGCCCCAGAACAGCAGCATCATGGTCAGGTAGCGCCGGGGCAGCCGCAGCGAGGCAGTCACCATCGCCCCGGTGGCGCCGCCGATGCCGAAGATGCCAAGCAGGAAGCCAAACGTGCGCGAGTCCCCGCCCAGTTGGTCTGCAACCGCAAACGGCAGCAGTACCTCAATGGGGCCAATGAAGATGAGCACGCTCACGACGGCCCACAGCAGCGTCCAGAGCAGCCAGGGAGTCTTTAGCGTGTAGGCCACGCCCTCGCGCAGATCCGCCAGCACGGAGCCGCGCTTGCCCGGGGGCTCGTCTGCAGCGGCGACCGACGCCGTCGTCCCTGCATCCGGAGCCAGTTCCTGTCCGAGGAAGTTCAGGATGATCAACGCGGACAGGTGGCACAGCGTGATCCACCCGATGGCCGCACCGGGGGAGAAGGAGGCGACGATCATGCCAGCCGCAGCCGGTCCGGCGGCCTGCTGCAGCAAAGGCCGCATGGTGCCCTCCATGCCGTTGGCCGCCAGCAGGTCCTCGGCCGGCAGAATCCTCGGCAGGATGGCCGAGTAGGCGGGAAAAAAGAACGCGGCACCGACTCCCAGCAGGAAGGCGGCTGCGGCCAGGTGCCACAGTTGCAGCAGCCCGGTCATGGCCAGCAGGGCCACCGCGCCGATGGCCACCAGGTTAGCCGCCTCCACGCTGATAATCAGGCGGCGGCGCGGAAGACGGTCCGCAGCGATGCCGCCGAGCAGCACGAACGCCAACAAGCCGACGCTGGCGCAGGTGGCGACGAGCGAGAGCTGAATGGGTCCGCCGCCTAGGGCGATGACCTGATACACCATGGCCACGGCCCACATGCCGGCGCCGAAGACCGAGATGGCCAGGGCCGAAATGAGGATGCGGTAGTTGCGATGGGCGAAGGGCCGCAGCGCGCGGGGCGTGGACATGGTTGTTCCTGGGATTAGAAGGAAAGGCTCACATAGTATCCACCAGTGATTGAGAAATGCAAACCACTTATCACCCCCTATGTTGGTAGTGGCTTTCCGGCTAGACTCGCTGCAGGTCGGTCAAGGGTGACCGGCACCACACGAGGAAGGAATTCCGACTATGGCCGACCCCAAGCACGCGCCGTCCCAGGCGGCCCGGACATTGCTCGACGACTTCTCGCTCGAGATGACCGGCAAGGATGTTCCCGCGCTGGAAGATGCCGCCGGCACGATTCCGGCGGGAACGCGGATCAACGTCACCTTCCTGGGGAACGAGGACCTGCCGACGCGGGTTGCGGCGGCGGCCGCCGTCAAGCGGCACGGCTTCTTGCCGGTACCCCATGTCTCTGCCCGGCGGTTGGCGTCGCGGGCCGAGTTGGAAGACTTCCTGCAGGCGTTGTCCGCCGATGCGGCACCGGAGGACGTCTTCGTGGTCGGCGGCGACCCGGCCGAGCCAATGGGGCCTTATCCGGACTCGCTCGAGGTCATCCGCAGCGGGCTCCTGCCCCGGTTCGGAATCCGCCGCGTGGGCATCAGCGGCTACCCGGAGGGGCATCCGGACATTTCCGGCGAGGTGTTGTGGAAGGCGCTGGAAGACAAGCATGCCGAACTGCAGCGGCAAGACCTCGAAGCGGTCATCATCACGCAGTTCGGCTTCGACACGGATCCCGTCTTCGACTGGCTGGCCGAGGCCCGCCGCCGCGGAATCCACGCGCCGGTGCGCATCGGCATCCCCGGGCCGGCCGGGGTCAAGAGGCTGCTGAACTATGCCAAGCGGTTCGGAGTGGCCTCGTCGGCCGGGATCGTGCACAAGTACGGCTTTTCCCTGACCAACCTGCTGGGGACCGCCGGGCCGGACAAGTTCCTGGAGGAATTCGCCGGCCGTTATGACCCATCGGTGCACGGCACGGTGAAGCTTCACTTCTACACGTTCGGCGGAATGAAGGCCACGGCCGACTGGGTCAAAGACTTCCGCGCCGGACGGTAGCGCTGCGCGAACGGAAGCTCATCGGAGACGGTGACTCCGCGCCGCGGCGATGGCAGCCGGCTTCCGGGGGCTGCGCTGTCCACGTTCAGACGGAATTGTCCATTTTTTGGCGCGCCATGGCGCCCTGACAAGGGGCGATGCTTGAGCAGGTTTTAATACCTGGACAACGCCGCTCCTGAGCGGCGCTCGCCGGAGTCAGGGCCGGATCGGGCCACCGGCGTGGCCCCGCCGAGGTTGGCTGATGGAACTCCTGGGGGCGCGGTGCGCAGTTCCCGGCCCTGTTGCGCGCCGCCGCTCTGTGGTTAGGTGAAGGCAGGGCGCACCAGCGCTTGAGGGAAGGAGATTCATGAGCGAGGAAATCAACAACCCGGACCGCTACGACCGTACGGGGCGCGAAGAGAACCAGGGCCGCGAAACCTCCCGGGACGAGGAATTGCTCCCGCCCGGTGAGTTGCCTGCGGATGCCAAGAAGGGCCTGGCCAACGTCTACGGCGATGCCGACCGGACGGCTATTGACGATCCAGTCAGCGCGCCCGGCCCCGAAGACGCCGCGGCGATCGAGCACATGGAGCAGCATTTCCGCGTCGGCGAGACCGAGTCGGGCGAGCGGTACGTCGAAGAAACCGGCAGCCAGGAAAACAGCAGCTGACGACGGTCCCGCCTGGGAAGCAGCGGAAAACGGCGGCCGTCGTCGGTCCCTGCCTGAGGCAGAGCGGCGCGTGAAGCGGGTTGCCCTCCGGGCGGGTTCGTAGGCCGGCGTCCAGCCGATGTCGGCTCAGCAGCGCAAAACGGCGGGGAAAGTGCCACAGGCACCTTCCCCGCCGTCCGCTGTCGCGGCCTACCGCAGCCTGGCTCAGGCCTTCCGGCCGGAGCGCCAGCCGCCGGGGTAGTCCTGGCGGACCGCCTGGGAGTACGGCACCGGGCTGACGATGGCCCGCACGTTCAGCTGCCGGTGCGGCTCCACGGTGGTCTTGCGGGTACCGCCGTCGGGCTCGCCCCAGAGCACCGTGACCTCGGTGCCCTCCGGCACGTCGGCGTCCACCGTGGCCAGGGACAGCCCCCGGTTCTCGTTGGCGGAGTAGCCGGTGAACATGGACAGGCCGATCGTCTCGCCGGCGGCATCGAGCACCGCGTCGTAATTGGACGAACCGTAGTTGGCCAGCGGCAGGTCAAAGTACTTGTACGGCGTGCCCTCGGTGTCGAAGAGCGAGGCGAAGATCTTCGCCATGTCCTCGGGATTCCATTCGAGCGTGACCTTCTTGCGCTGGTCGGCCGGGTCGATCTTCTCCAATGCCTCGCGGCCAATGAAGTCGTGGTCGAACTTCACCATGTGGCCGTACCCAAGCTCCCACGGGTTGAGGTAGTAGTCCTCGATCTTGTCCGAAACGAAGCTGCCGGCGACCGCGTTGACCGCCTCGTAACTGTCGGCGCCGAGCCATTCGCGGTAGGGGCGCAGTTCCTCGCCGGTGTAGATGGCGGGCAGCGGGGAGGGGATCCAGCCCGATTCCAGGGTGTTGGACGGGTAGGCGCGCGAACCGACGGCCAAGAGGCCGAACTCCTGGCCGGCCTCCAGGATGGTGTCGCGTACCTGGTCGTACGTCTCGTATGGTCCCCAAATCTCCAGCCCCGGTGCGCCGGCCATGCCGTGGCGCAGGGTCTGGACCTGCCGGCCGGCGACCTGCATCTGGTCCATGTTGAAAAACTTCAACTGTTCAACCTGGCCGCCGTTGACCTTTTCGATGATCTTCCAGGCGTTCGGGCCCTGGATCTGGAAGCGCCAGTACTTGCGCTTCACCGGCTGTCCCATGGGCCGCGACGGGGAGCGCCGGTCCACCTCGATGTCCACGTCGTAGCCGCCGGTCTCACCGTGATAGATCAGCCAGTTGGCGGCGGGGGAGCGGCCCACGTAGACGTACTGGTCCTCCGTTTCGTGGAACAGGATGCCGTCGCCGATGACGTGCCCGGCCGGCGTGGTGGGTACGTACTGCTTGGCCTTGTTCACGGGGAAGTTGGCTACCGAGTTGATGGCGGTGTCCGAAATCAGCTTCAGGGCGTCCTTGCCCCTGATGAACAGGTTGTCCATGTGGTGCGACTGGTCGAACAGGACCGCGGACTCGCGCCAGGCGCGCTGCTCGCTGCGCCAGTTCGTGAATTCCGGGGCGACGACGGGGTAAATATAGGCGCCGATCTGCGAGTTGCGCAGCATCTCGACGGCGTTGCCGGACTGGTCCAAAACTTCCTGAAGATTCTTGGCGCTCATGGGTTCTTGTCCTCCTCGATGGCGGGCCGGAGTGTGACGCATTGCACATTTCCAAGATACTCCGACTCTATACCTATGGAGATAGTTATGTCGACGGTTTAACGCGGGATTTTTGCGGAGCTTCGACGGCTGCCGGCCGGCCGCTGGTTCTCGCCGGCGCTGTAAATCACGAGGGCGGGCGGCGGAGCGCTTAGCCTGCCGGGCAGCGCATGGTGTGCAACGCGAAAGGGTGCCCTTCCCGACGTCGGAAAGGGCACCCTTTGCGGTCCGTTGACCGGGTGGGTCAGCGCTCTCCGGCAGCCACGAACGGCTTCCCCGCGGTTGCGCGGCTGACCGCTTCGGCGAACTCCGTCTCGATGTCCGGCTGCGGCTTGTGCGTGAAGAGGCTGACGACGACGGCGACGGCGACGTTGAGGATGAAGCCCGGAACGATCTCGTACATGGTGGCCGAGAGCGCCGAGGTGCCCCAGATGAACACCGTGACCGCGCCGGCCAGCATGCCGGAGAGCGCGCCGGCGACGGTGAGCTTGCGCCAGAACAGCGACAGGATGATGGTCGGCCCGAACGATGCACCGAACCCGGCCCAGGCGAAGGCTACGAGCCCCAAGATGGTGTCGTTGCGGCTCCAGGCCAGGAGGCCCGCCACGAGGGCGACGACCAGCACGCCCAGGCGGCCGAGCATCACCTGGGTCTTCGCCGGGGCGTCCTTGCGGGCGAAGATCTTGTACAGGTCCTCCACCAGGGCAGACGAGCACACGATCAACTGGGAGGAGATCGTACTCATGATCGCCGCCAGCACCGCGGCCAGCACGAAGCCGGCGATGAACGGGTGGAACAGGATCTGCGCGAGGTCCAGGAACACCGATTCGGCGGACTTGGCGTCCGTGAGGGTGGCGCCCGGGTTCTGCTGGAAGTAGGCCACGCCCACCAGCGCGGTGGCAACGGCGCCGAATACCGTCATGAGCATCCAGCCGATGCCGATCCGGCGGGCCGCCGTGGCCTCGCCGGGCGTGCGCAAGGCCATGAAGCGGACGATGATGTGCGGCTGCCCGAAGTAGCCCAGTCCCCAGGCCGCAGCCGAAATGCCGGCGACTGCACCACCGGTGAACAGGCTGAGGTGGCTCGGATTCACCTCACGGATGGAGTCGATGGTGGCAGCCAGGCCGCCGGTGGCGAACACACCGACGATCGGAACCAGCAGCAGGGCCGCGAACATCAACAGCCCCTGGGCGACGTCGGTATAGCTGGCGCCGAGGAAGCCGCCGAACAACGTGTACAGGACGGTGACGCCGCCGACCACGAGCATGCCGACCCCATAGGTGGAGCCGAAGGAGGATTCGAAGAAGACGCCTCCGGCCACCATGCCGGAGGAGACGTAGAAGGTGAAAAATACCAGGATGATCACGCCGGAGACTATCCGCAGCAGCCGCGAGCGGTCCTTGAGCCGGTTCTCCAAAAAGCTGGGGACGGTGATGGAGTTATTGGATACCTCCGTGTAGGAGCGCAGCCGCGGGGCCACGAACTTCCAATTGAGCCAGGCGCCAATCGTTAGGCCGATGGCAATCCAGGCTTCGAACAACCCGCCGACGTAGAGCGCCCCGGGGAGGCCCATCAGCAGCCAGCCCGACATGTCCGAGGCGCCGGCGCTCAGTGCCGCGACGCCGGGCTTGAGGCCGCGGCCGGCAAGCATGTAGTCGTCCAAATCGCTCGTGCGCCGGTAGGCCCACCATCCGATGACCAGCATGCCTGCCATGTAAATCAGCATGGCGATGATTTGGAACATCTGGTCGTTCACGAGGTTTCCTCCGCCGTGTCTCGGTTTGGTGCGCCTCAGTCTTCCAGCGGGCTACAGGCGTGGCCAATCGCCGCCGCTTTGTGTCGCACGGGACGAAGAACCGCGGGGTAACCGGCGGTCCGCTGAAGGCCAGGGCAGAAGTTCATCTGCCGTGGGTTACAGCGGCTCTGGCCAAGGTGTAGCCTCTATCTGGCCTCAATCCACCCTTTCGCCGAAAGTTGCGTCACGTCCCGATGCTGCTCCGCCTCATCCGCCATTACGGCCGCCCCTACCTTCCCTACGTGTTCGCCGTGGTGGTGCTGCAGCTGATTGCGACCATCGCCGCGCTGTACCTGCCCAGCCTGAACGCCCAGATCATCGACGAGGGCGTGGCCCGGGGCGACACCGACTACATCTGGGGCACCGGCGGCCTCATGCTGGTGGTCAGCTTTATCCAGGTGGCGGCCGCGATCGCCGGGGTTTATTTCGGCTCGAAGGCAGCGATGGCCCTGGGCCGCGACCTCCGCCGCGGCATTTTCCACAAGGTCACCGGGTTCTCCGCCCGGGAGGTAGGACGATTCGGCGCGCCGAGCCTCATCACCCGCGGCACCAACGACGTCCAGCAGGTGCAGATGCTCGTGCTGATGGGCCTGAACTTCATGGTGATGGCACCCATCATGTGCGTCGGCGGCATCATCATGGCACTGCGCGAGGACCTGCAACTGTCGTGGTTGGTGTGGGCATCGGTGCCGCTGCTGTTCGTCGTCGTCGGTTTGCTGGTCTGGAAGCTGATGCCGCTCTTCCGCATGATGCAGACGAAGATCGACAACATCAACGGGGTGCTCCGTGAGCAGATTACCGGCATCCGCGTGGTCCGGGCGTTTGTCCGCGAGCCCTACGAGGCCAAGCGCTTCGAGAAGGCCAACCGCGAACTGACCGATGTCTCGGTCTCGGTCGGCAACCTGTTCGTTTTGATGTTCCCCTCGATCGGCATGATCCTTCACCTGGCCACGGCGGCGGTGCTGTGGTTTGGCGGACTTCGCGTGGACGCGGGCGAGATGCAGGTCGGTGCCCTGACGGCGTTCCTGCAGTACCTGCTGCAGATCCTCATGGCGGTGATGATGGGCACCTTCATGGCGATGATGATTCCCCGGGCCTCGGTCTGTGCCGAACGCATCGGCGAGGTGCTCGACGTCGAGCCCTCCGTGCATGAACCCGCCGAGCCGCAGCAAGCCCGGGAACCGGCCGGCGTCGTTGAGTTCCGCGACGTCACCTACTCCTATCCCGGCGCCGAGGAACCCGTGCTGCGCAACGTCAGTTTCACGGCCCGGCCGGGGCAGACGACGGCGATCATCGGCAGCACCGGCGCGGGCAAGACCACCCTGATCAGCATGCTCCCGCGGCTGTTCGACGCCGACAGCGGTGAGGTGCTCATCGACGGCGTTCCGGTCACCCGGATGGAGCGCACCGACATCACGGACCGCGTGGCGCTGGTGCCGCAGCGGCCGTACCTGTTCTCCGGCACGGTGGCACACAACCTGCGGTTCGGCGATCCGGACGCCACGGATGAAGAACTCTGGGAGGCGCTGCGCGTGGCCCAGGGCGAGGACTTCGTCCTTGCCAAGGACAAGGGGCTTCATTCGGCGCTCTCGCAGGGCGGCACCAACGTGTCGGGCGGCCAGCGCCAGCGGCTGTGCATCGCCCGCGCCCTGGTGGCCAAGCCCAAGGTCTTCCTGTTCGACGACTCGTTCTCCGCGCTGGACGTGGCAACCGACGCCAGGCTGCGGGCCGCCCTCAAGGGGACCACCGGCGACGCGACAGTCATCATCGTCGCCCAGCGCGTCGCCACCATCATCGACGCGGACCAGATCCTGGTGATGGAGCACGGACAGATCGTGGCCCGCGGCACCCACGGGCAGCTGCTGGAGAGCTCGGAGACCTACCAGGAAATTGTTCAATCCCAGACTGCGGTGGAGGAAGCGGCATGACACCGGACAAGGAAGCCCCGGCCGAGGTGGCCACCGGGCCGGACCCCGTGACGGCGCCAACGCCGGGAGCCGCCGCTGAAGCCGAGGCCGAGGTGCTGGAAGAACAGTTCCAGCCGGGCGAGGCCGACCAGGACTTCATGACCGGGACGCCGGTCCGCAAGGCCCAGCACTTCTGGCCGTCCGCCAAGCGCCTGTTCGGGCTGCTGAAGCCGGAGAAGGCCGGGATCATCCTGGTGCTGGCCATGGTGCTGGTGGCAGTCGTGCTTAATGTGATTGCGCCCAAGGTGCTGGGCAACGCGATGGACGTCATCTTCAGCGGCGCGATCGGCGCGAACCTGCCCGCCGGCGCCAGCCAGGAAGAAGTCATCGCCGGGCTCCGCGCCCAGGGCCAGGACCAGTTTGCCGACATGCTCAGCGGCATGGAACTGGTTCCCGGGGTCGGCATCGACTTCCAACTGCTGGGCAACCTGATCCTGCTGGTGCTGGGGATGTACGTGGTCGCGTCGCTGTTCATGTGGCTGCAGGGTTGGCTGCTGAACCAAATCGTCATGCGGGTGGTCTTCGGGCTGCGCCGCGACGTGGAAGCCAAGCTGAACCGGCTGCCGTTGAACTACTTCGACACCCGCCAGCGCGGCGACATGCTCTCCCGGGTGACCAACGACGTCGACAACATCCAGCAGGCGCTGCAGCAGGCGTTCGCGCAGCTGATCATGTCCGCGCTGAGCCTGCTGGGCATCACCATCATGATGTTCATCGTCTCCTGGCAGCTGGCCCTGATCGCCTTGATCGCCCTGCCGCTTTCCGCGGTGGGCGCCGGCCTCATCGGCACCCGCAGCCAGAAGCTGTTCACCGCGCAATGGAAGAACACCGGAGCGCTCAACGGGCACATCGAGGAATCGTTCAGCGGCCATGATCTGGTCCGCGCCTTCGGCCGCGAGCAGCAGTCGGTGGAACAGTTCGACGAAAAGAACGAGGAACTCTACAAGGCCTCGTTCGGCGCGCAGTTCGTCTCCGGCATGATCATGCCGGTCATGCAGTTCATCTCCTACCTGAGCTACGTCGGAATCGCCGTGGTGGGCGGCCTGCGCGTGGCATCCGGCTCCATGACCCTGGGCGATGCCACCGCGTTCATCCAGTACTCGCGTGAATTCAACCAGCCGCTGGGCCAGATGGCGGGCATGGCCAACATGCTGCAGTCCGGCGTCGCCTCGGCCGAGCGCGTCTTCGAACTGCTCGACGCCGACGAGCAGGCCCCGGACACCGCCACCGAATCGCTGCCCGCCCAAACCGAAGGGCAGGTCCGGTTCCACAACGTCAGCTTCAGCTACAGCCCCGACAAGCCGCTGATCGAGGACCTCTCCTTCGCGGCGCGGCCCGGCGAGACGGTGGCGATCGTGGGGCCGACGGGCGCGGGCAAGACCACCCTGGTGAATCTGGTAATGCGCTTTTACGAACTGGATGCCGGCCGCATCACCCTCGACGGGGTGGACATCACCGCCCTCAGCCGGGCCGAACTGCGGTCCAAGGTGGGCATGGTGCTGCAGGACGCCTGGTTGTTCGGCGGCTCCATCTACGAGAACATCCGCTACGGCAACCTGGACGCCACCGAGGAAGAAGTGATGGCGGCCGCCAAGGCCACCTACGTGGACCGCTTCGTGCGGGCGCTTCCGGACGGCTATGACACGGTGATCGACGAAGAGGGCAACAACGTCTCCGCCGGTGAGAAGCAGCTGATCACCATCGCGCGCGCGTTCCTGGCGAACCCGTCGCTGCTGATCCTGGATGAGGCGACCAGCTCGGTGGACACCCGCACGGAACTGCTCGTCCAGCACGCCATGGCCGCGCTGCGCACGGACCGCACCAGCTTTGTCATTGCGCACCGGCTCTCCACCATCCGGGACGCCGACGTGATCCTGGTGATGGAGGACGGCAAGATCGTGGAGCAGGGCAACCACACGGAGCTGCTGGCGGCCGAAGGCCCGTACTACCGGCTCTACATGTCGCAGTTCGCGGCGGCCGCGGATCCGGTGTCCTGATCCCCTGAACGGGAGGACGACGACGGCGGCGCCCGCTTCGGCGGGTTCCGCGCCGCGCGCGGGCCCGCCCGCAGGCGCCCACAGGTTCCGCGCGCAGGCACCGCCGCCCACAGGCTCCGCGCGCGCAGGCAGCGCCGTCCAGCGCCGCCCGCAGGCTCCGCGCGCCGGCACCGCCGTCGGGCTCTTAGCGGGTGGCGCTTTCGGCGATCAGCTCCGCCGCGCGGCGCAGCAGCGGGAGGTGGCTGGCGATGGCCGTCTCCAACGTGTCGGGGGTGGCCAGCATATTGACGCCGACGGCGGCGAGCACCGTGCCGCCACTGTCCCTCACGGGCACGGACAGCGTGCGGTGGCCCTGCTGCAGTTCGCTGTTGTTGACCGCGTAGCCCTGCCGCCGGACCTGCTCGATCTCCTGGCGGAAACGCCAGGTGCTGTCGATGGTCTGCTCGGTCAGCCTGCTGAGGCCACCGTCGACGGCGGACCGGAGGCCGTCCTCGGACAGCCCGGCCACCAGCACCTTGCCCATCGACGATGCGTGCGCCGGAATCTTGGCGCCGACGGTCAGCCCGGCGCGGATCATGCGCGGTACGCGGGTCGCCGCGATGCAGATGACGTCGCCGCCGGCCAGCACGCCCGCCGTGCACGGTTCGTTGAATTCCCCGGTCAGCCACTGGACCGCCGCGCGGGAGGCCCGGACGAGCGGAGAGCCCGCGACGTAGCCGTGGCCCAGCTCCAGGGCCTGATGGGCCAGCGAGAACAGGTCATCCCGGCAGCGCACATAGCCAAGGCTGACCAGCGTCCGGAGCACCCGCGCGGTAGCCGCACGGTTCAGGCCGGCGCGGGCGGCAACCTCGGCCGCCCGCATCTGCGGATGACCATCATCGAAGACGCTTAACACCGACAGGCCGCGCGCCAGAGTGCGCGCGGACGGCTCTGTCAAGGCCCTGGCCACGGGCGCGTCGGAGGTGATGCTCATCACCGTCGAGGATACCCGGCAGGCCGCCGGATCGTGACGGCGGTTACCTGCTCAGCGCTACTCGGTGGCGCCGGACTGGTCCTCGAGGACGCCGCGGACGGAGGACTCGGGAACCCACATCACGTCCCCGTGCTCGGCGTTGGCCACCCGGGCCATCACGAAGAGCAGCCCGGAGAGCCGGTTGAGGTAGCGGCCGGTCTCGGAATTCACCACGTCGCCGTACTCATCCAGTGCCGCCCAGACCGCGCGTTCGGCGCGACGCACCGCCGTGCGGGCCTGGTACAGCAGCGCAGCGGAGAGGGTTCCGCCCGGCAGCAGCATGCCGCTGAGGTCCTTGGCTTCCTGCCTGAAGTGTTCGATGGCGCGTTCCAGCCGCTCCACATGCTCGGGGATGATGCGGGCGTCCGCCGCCTGATTGCCGCGATACGGCACCAGCAGGTCGGCCATCAGGTCGAACAAGTCGTTTTGGACGCTGACCAGCATGGCGCTGACCTCCGGGGACACACCCCCGCTCGCCATGGCCACGGCCACAGCGGCGTTGGCGGCATCCACTTCGGCATGCGCGACCACCCTCGGGTCGTTCTTGGACACCTCGCCGTGGCTGCCGAAGGCGGTGTACCCGGTGTCGCCATAGTGGTCCATCCGGGTCTGATCATCGCTCTGAAAGTCGCCATCTCCACTCATGCCTGCCATCATACTGACGGGACGTTTGACATCGAAGAGCCGCAGCAAGCCCGGAGCGCCGCACGCGCACAGCCGGTGACAACAGTGAGGATCAGTGATGAGCAGCGAATTTACCGGCCCCTTGCCGACGGTCTCCCGGGATACGGGTGATGACGGGCAGCGGGGCTGGAATACCGTCGACAAGACGGTTTTCTTCGTTTCAGGCAGCATTATTGTTGCCATCTGCCTGCTGGGAGTTTTCTTTACCCAGCAGGTGACCGAAGTAACCGGATCAATTCTCGGCTGGGTGACCAACTCCTTCGGCTGGTTGTTCATCCTCGGCGCCACCGGCTTCGTAATCTTTTCGCTGGTGCTGGCCTTCGGCCGGTATGGCAACATTCCGCTCGCGCAGGAGGGCGAAACCACCGAATTCTCCACGTTGTCGTGGATTGCCATGATGTTCAGCGCCGGCATGGGCATCGGCCTGATGTTCTTCGGCGTCTACGAACCGGTCACTCATCTGGCCTCGCCGCCGCCCTTCGTGGATGCCGCTCCGGGATCCCCCGAGGCCGCGAACAGCGCGATGGCCTACACGCTCTTCCACTGGGGTCTGCACCCGTGGGCCATCTACTCGGTGGTTGGCCTGGCCCTGGCCTATTCGACGTACCGGATGGGCCGCGGCAACCTGATGAGTTCGCCCTTCCAGGCGATCTTCGGCAAGGAGCGGATTGAGGAAAAGGGCTGGGGCAAGCCGATCGACATCCTGGCGATCATCTGTACGAAATTCGGGTCAGCGACCTCGCTGGGCCTGGGGGCGCTGCAGATTGCCGCCGGATTGGCGCTGCTGCGGACCGGCCGGTTCGAGGAGAACCCCGGCGTCGTGGCTCCGATCCTGATCATCTGCGTGCTGACCGTGGGTGTGGTGATTTCGGCGGCCAGCGGCGTTGCCCGCGGCATCAAGTGGCTGAGCAACACGAACATGGTGCTGGCCGCGGTGCTGCTGGTGTTCGTCTTCGTGGTGGGTCCCACCGTCTTCATCCTGGATCTGGTCCCCGCCGCGATCGGCGACTACCTGGCCAACATCGTCCCCATGAGCTTCCACTCGGCCGTCTTCGGCGGCACCGAGTGGCTGGCCAACTGGACCATCTTCTACTGGGCGTGGTGGATCTCCTGGACCCCCTTCGTGGGCACGTTCATCGCCAAGATCTCCCGCGGGCGGACCATCAAGGAATTCGTCCTGGGCGTGCTGCTGGTCCCCACCGCCGTGAGCGTGGTCTGGTTCTCGGTGTTCGGCGGTGCGGGCATCCACCTCCAACTGGGCGGTGAAGATATTGCCGGGACCGGAGACGAGGCGGCCGGTTTCTTCGCAACCCTGCAGAACTATCCGTTCTTTTTCGGCGCGGCCATCGTGGTGATGGTGCTGACGGCGGTGTTTTTCGTCAGCGGCGCCGACGCCGGCGCCGTCGTGCTGGGAACGCTTTCCTCCCGCGGCCGAAAGGAGCCGTGGAAGCCGCTGGTCATCCTCTGGGGCGTTCTCACCGGTACCGTCGCGGCCGTGCTGCTGTTCGTCGGCGGGCTCGACGCGCTGCAGACGTTCACCATCCTGGCGTCAACGCCCTTCGTGCTGATCATGGTGGGACTCTGCCTCTCGCTGTACGTGGACTTGCGCCGGGATCCGCTGCGGCAGCGGCGCATGGGCCCGGTGCGCGGAGCCGTCAGCGTCCCCAGCACCGTGCCGTTCGCGGTGCCGGTGACGTCCGAGACGCCGGTCGTCCAGCCTGGCCAAGCCGGGCGCATCAACGGCTCCGGCGGCCCCGACCATCCCGCGGGGGGACTGCCGGAGGACCTCGGGGACGGCAAAAAACACGGACACCACGCGTAGCAGGACTAGCTGGAAAGTGGCGGGACCGGCGCGGCTTAGCCGGTCCCGCCCGCCCGGCAAGTTACCTCCGGGTAACATGGCGGCATGCACCTGATCTTCCGCACCCTCCTGCTGCTGCTGACGGCCCGCCGCCGCCCTGCCCTGGACATATGGGATTCGTCCACGCTGTCCCTGCGCGTGCTGCCCACCGACATCGACATCGCCATGCACGTCAACAACGGGATGTATTTCTCGCTGATGGACCTCGGCCGCTTCGAGCTGATGGTGCGTGCGGGCGTGTGGGACACCTTCCGCCGCAAGGGCTGGTCGCCGGTGGTCGGCGCGGAGACCATTTCCTTCCGTAAATCGCTCACACTCGGCCAGCAATACAGCATCGAAACCCGGATCATCGGATTTGACGACCGCGCCATCTTCTTCGAGCAGCGCATGGTGGCCGACGGCGAAATCCATGCCCGCGCCTACATCGCCACCCGGCTGGTTTCGAAGCAGGGCCCGGTTTCCAATGAGGAGATCTTCGCCGCCGTCGGCCAGCGGCCGCCGGCGGACCTGGTTTTGCCCGAATGGCTGCACGAGTGGCGGGAGAACAACGCCCTGCCCAGCACCCGCCGGCCCGCCCCGCACCGCTGGGTGCGCTGACTCTGGTCGGCCGCAGCCCGTTCCCCTAGGCTATGGGAAAGGAGGTGAGCGGTCATGATCGCAGCACCCGGAGACCGCATCGTCATCAGGGGCAGGACGGTGGACGCGGCTGACCGGCACGGCGAAGTCATCGAGGTCAGGGGCGACGGCGGAGCCCCGCCCTACTTCGTGAGGTTCGACGACGGCCATGAGAGCGTCGTCTTCCCCGGCACGGACTGCAGCATCGAGCACGCTGCCGGGTAAGAAGCCGCTGCCGGGTCAGAAGTCCGCTGCAGGCCACGCCCGATGCCGGCTCAGAAGCCGGATGCAGGCCAGGGCCGATGCCGGCTAAACGGCCAGCCGGCGGGCGCGCAGGACGCTGTCCGTGATCGTGGCGGTCTGCCCGTCCGGGCCCGTGACCTTGCGGGGGACGGAGTCGAGCGTGTCGAGGGCCCAGTCCGGGGAACCTAGTCCGAGTGCATCGGCCAGCTCCCCGGCCGTGGGCAGCGGTTCCTCGGGTTCCGGATGTCCCGACCAGGGCGGAAACGATTCGTGGCCGACAACCAGCAACGTGCCGCCGGGTGCTACCGCGCGGGCCGCGGTGGTGAGAATGGCGTTCCGCGGCAGCTCGACCGGCGAGTGCAGGAATTGGGCGCAGACCAGATCGTAGCTTTCCCGCGGTTCCCAGCGGGCCAGGTCCTGTCGGAGCCACCGGATGCGGTCCGCAACACCGGCTTCGTCGGCATGTTTGGCCGCCCGTTGCAGCGCGAGCCCGGACATGTCGAGGCCGGTGACCGTCCACCCCTTGCCGGCGAGCCAGATGGCGTCTGCGCCCTCGCCGCAACCCAGCTCCAGGGCGGTGCCGGGCGGCAGGCCGGAGACCTCGCGGACCAGCATGGCGTTCGGCCGGCCGCTCCACACCTGGTCCCGTTGGCTGTAAAAGGACTCCCAGAACTGGTCGGGCTCTTCCCGGCGGTCGTGATGATGCTCCATGCCTGCAGACTCTACGCCCGCGAGGTGACGGCGGCGACGGCCCGGCAGCCGGCCCCCACGGGCGGGGAGGGAAGAAATAAAGACGGGCACCGCCGTCGTTGTGCAGGATGTGTGCCCGCGGCAACCACCCCGGGCGTCCCGCGACGAAAGGCCCCGCCGACGTGAACGTACCTCTGTCCATCCTTGACCTGGCAACCATCGGCACGAACGAAACCGTGGGTGAAAGCCTGGCCGGCAGTGTGTCCCTGGCGCAGCGGGCGGAGGAACTGGGCTACCGGCGGGTGTGGTACGCCGAACACCACAACATGGCGTCGATCGCGTCCTCGGCCACCAGCGTGCTGATTGCCCACGTGGCGGCGCACACCAACAGCATCCGCCTGGGCGCCGGCGGCATCATGCTTCCGAACCATGCCCCGCTGACCATCGCCGAGCAGTTCGGCACGCTGGAGGCGCTCCATCCGGGACGGATCGATCTTGGCCTGGGCCGCGCGCCGGGCAGCGACCAGAACACCTTGCGGGCGCTGCGCCGCGATCCGATGAGCGCCGAATCCTTCCCGCAGGACGTGCTGGAGCTGCAGGGCTACCTGACCGGACAGTCGCGCATCAAGGGCGTGGATGCGACACCGGGCAAGGGCACCAACGTGCCGCTGTACATCCTGGGCTCCTCGCTGTTCGGCGCGAAGCTGGCCGCGGCGCTGGGGCTGCCGTACTCGTTTGCCTCGCACTTCGCGCCCAATGCGCTGCAGGACGCCGTGTCCGTCTACCGCCGCGAGTTCCAGCCGTCGGAGCAACTCGCCGAACCGTACGTGATCGCCGGTGTGAACGCCATCGCCGCGGACAGCAACGAGGAAGCGCAGGAGCAGTTCCAGGTTGTCCGGCGCAGCCGCGTCTCGCTGCTGTTCGGCCGCGACCGGACCTTTACCGACGAGGAAGCGGACCTCATCCTGGACTCGCCGCAGGGCCAGCACGTGGAGCAGATGGTCAAGTACTCGGCCGTCGGGACGCGCGAGGCGGTGGCGGAGTACCTGGAAGGCTTCGCCAAGCATGCCGGTGCCGACGAGCTGATCGTGGCGTTCCAGGCGCCGACCGTCGCGCAGCGGCTGCGCGCGCTGGAGCTGACGGCCCAGGCCGCCGGACTGGCGGCCTGAGCCGCCGTCGTCGGGTTACCGTTTGGCCGCGATGTAGTAGGCGTTGAACGGGTCCTGCTCGACGTCCTTGACGACCGTCCCGGAAAAGCCCGCATCCGCCAGCATGGACAGGGCAAGCTGCCGGCCCCATGCGGTGCCGAGTCCCGCGCCACCCTGGCCCAGCGAAACACTCATGCAGTGCATCACCGAAATGGTGTAGAGGAAGCCCGCCCAGGGCAGCGACACGTTGTCCTCCACATTGCTGGAGGCCTTCATGTCCACCATGAGGAAGGTTCCGCCGGGCCGCAGGGCCGCGTGGACTTCGCCGAGCACGCGCGCCGGCTGGGCCTGGTCGTGGATGGCGTCGAAGGCGGTGACCAGGTCGAACCGTCCCGGTTCCTTCAGCTCGGCGACGTCCCGGACCTCGAACGAGGCATTGTGCAGGCCCATGCGCGCCGCTTCCTGCCGTGCCCGGGCGATTCCCTCCGGCGAGAAGTCGTAGCCGGTGAACCGGCTGGCGGGAAACGCCCGCGCCATCAGGTCGATGGCATGCCCGCTGCCGCAGCCGATGTCGGCCACGTCGATGCCCCGGCGCAGGCGTTCGACCAACCCGTCGGCCAGCGGCAGGATCTCCTCGATCAGTCCGGCGTCGAAAACCGCCGAGCTTTCCTCCGACATCAGCTGGTGGAAGCGCGGATAGTCGGCATAGGACAGCCCGCCGCCCTGGCGGAATGCGGCGACGACCCCCTCCTCCACGCCGCCGAGCAGCGGGATGTACTGAAGCAGCCGCGCCAGGTTGTCCGGGCCGGCGGCCCTGGTCAGCGAGGCGGCGTGTTCGGCCGGCAGCCGGTAAGTGCGCGCAACCGGGTCGTACACCACCACTTGCGACGCGGCCAGGCCGTTGAGCCATTCGCGCACGTAGCGCTCGTCCAGCTCCGCGGCGTCCGCGATCTGCTGGCTGGTGGCCGGCGGCAACGCCGCCAGGGTGTCGAACAGCCCCGTCTGGTGACCGATGCTGGCCAGCATGGCCAGGGCGCCGTCGTTCAGGATGGTCAGGCAGCGCTGGGCGAAGGCTTCGGCGGTTTCGGTGTCGAACTGTCCGGCAGCTTCCTGGATGGTGGTCATGGCTTCTCCCGTGGTCTGGAAGCAGGCACCTGTTGCCTGCTGAATCCCACGGTAGGGAGCCGGCGGCACCGGGAACATCGGGCAAGTTCTGTGGGATCGGGCGGGTCGGATGGGGCAAAAGATGCAGGCGTAAGGGTCTAGCCAACGATGCAGGCGTAAGGGTCTAGCCAACGATGCAGGCGTCAGCGCCGGGTCAAGGGAGCGGTAACGCCGTGCTCGTGGGCCCACGCGGCGGCCGCGGTGCGGGACGAGACACCGATCTTGAGGAAAATATTGGCCAGATGCCTGCCGACCGTCTTCTGACTGATGAACAGTGCCGCTGCCGTTTCCTTGTTCGTGGCGCCGCGGGCGATGCAGGCAAGTACCTCCGCTTCCCGATCCGTCAGGCCGCCCGGGGACCTTTGGCCGTCCAGGCGGCGCACATCCGGCACCGCCCCGAGCTCCCGGTAGATGGCCAGGGCCGTCGCCTCTTCCGACGCCGCGGTCTCCGGCTGGCCCAGCTCGCGGTGCACGGCCGCGAGCAGTTCGTACACCCGCGCGGTGTCGTGCCGGTGGTGCAGGGAACGATACCCCTGCAGCGCGGACCTCAGCACGGAGAGGGCCTGCGCGGCCTGGCCGCCGGAAAACAGCAGTACCCCGCGGGCATGCCGTGCCCAGGCCAGGAAACCGGGGCTGCTGAAGTCACCGGCAGATTGCTCCAGTTCGCGGCAGTATTCCTCGGCTTCCGCCGTCAACTTCAGCTGCACGGCGAGTTCTACCGCGGGGAGCAGCATTTGTGCCCGGGTCAGCCGATCGTTGGACTCGAGTGCTGCCGACAGGCCGGCCCACGCGGCGTCGAGATGTCCGCGCGCGGCCAGGAGTTTGGCCTCGCCGGGCTGTGGCTCAACACCTAAGTCCCGCGCCCTGGCGTAGGAGTCGGTGGCGCCCTGCAGGTCGCCGCGCAGCCGGCGCAGCTCGCCGAGTTGGTAGTACCCTTCACCGGCGGCCCACACGTTTCGGTCTGCCAGTTCCGAGCTGCTTTGGGCGATCTCGCGTTCCACTCCGTCCCAATTGCCTTCTATGCTGCGGATTTGGAGCCGGTGGATGTGGCACACGCCGGAAAAGACCATGCCGCCCGCCAATTGCTCGCACCAGCGCTCGGTGGCTTCGGTCCATGCCCGCATCCGCGGCAGGTCAGCCAGCTGGTAGCAGGCGTGGAGTACCGTGCAATAGATGTCTCCCGACCAGGTTGGGGGCACCTGCCCGGCGAGGACCGGGAGCATCGCCTCGTCCAAGGCCGCGAAGCCCGAGGCCGTCCGCCCGGCCCGCAGATCGGCCAAACCTGTCAGGGTGAGGCTGAAGGAATGCAGCACGGGCGCGTTGAACCTCCGCCCCATCTGTTGCAGCTCCTCGGCGGCGGCCAAGGCCGGCTCCGGGTCTTCGGCAAACAGCAGCGCGTTGACGGTGTCCAGATACAGCAGGAAACCGTGGACCGGGCTCTGCGGGGCATCCAGCAGCATGCGCCTGGCGCGGTTGATCCAGCCGGAGGCGATCATCAGGTCCCCGCGCAGCGTCCACAGCAGTCCCAGATCCAGGGCCTTCATGGCGGCAGCGAGTTTTTCGCCGTCGTTCTCGTAGCGGTGGAAGACTTCCTCGGAGTCCATTACCGATTCGCGGACATCCCCCACCCACCAGGCGGCGTCGCCCAGCCGGGCCAGATCCTCCACGTCCAGTGGCGAGAGGCTGCGGGCCTGCTCGAATCCGTCATAGGCTGGGCGCCATTCCCCGCGCGCGTAGGCATCGCGTGCAGTAGCCAGCAGTGTTTCGATTGGCTCCATAGCGCTCCTGCATTTCAGGGTAGTCCTCCCGCAGCCGGCAGGGAACTGCGTAATCATCGCCATAATCGGCTTTGCAGCGGAGTGCTGCCGGTACAGTGGTGCCGAAACCGGACCACAGTTTCCGCAAGGAAATGTCCCCGAGAAGGAGCAAACATGAGTTCAGCCGCCGTTGCGCGACAGGGTGTCCTGGCCGACGCCCTGGTCCCCAGCACCGCCTTGGCCAACACCGCGCTGGTTGTCGGCGGGGCAGGCCTGACCGCCGTCATGGCGCAGCTGGCCGTGCCGCTGTGGCCGGTCCCGATCACTGGCCAGACCCTGGCCGTCCTGCTGGTCGGCAGCACGCTGGGCCCGGTCCGCGGCATGCTGTCGATGGCACTGTACTGGGTGGCCGGCGTGGCCGGCATGCCGGTGTTCAGCGACGCATCCTCCGGCCTGGCCGCCGCCGTTGGCCCGACCGGCGGCTACCTGGTGGGCTTCATCGCCGCCGCGGGGCTGACCGGCTGGCTGGCCAAGCGCAACTGGGACAAAAAGTTCCTGGGCGCCACCGTTTCATTCTTGGCGGGCACCGTGATCACCTTCGTCTTCGGCATGGCCTGGCTGGCCATTTCCCTGGGCGCCGACCTGCAGCAGACGCTCGAGTGGGGCCTGTACCCGTTCATCATCGGCGGCATCGTGAAGTCGCTGATCGCGGCAGCCGCCATGCCGGCCGCGTGGAAGCTGGCGGCCCGACTGCCCAAGGACTCCGCCCGCGCCTAGCGGCTGGGTGGCCAAGCGGCTGGGTGGCGGGCTGCGGGCTTTCGCGCTCGCTGCAGCCTGACAACTTCACAGCGCGACGCCGGTGCCCGGGTGGGGATTCTTCCTCGCCCGGGCACCGGCGTCGTTGCTATCTCCCTGCGCATTCGAGTGGTGAGAAGATGCAGCGAACAGGGCCGTTTCGCTGCATCTTCCCGCCACTGGATGGTGAGCGATCCGGGTTCGCAGGTTCAGGTTCCACCGTCGCCGCGCTGATCGCTTAGGTTGGGATGGTGACGGCGCAGCAGGAAATCAGGGACTTTGTGGTGCGGCTGGGGGAGTTCGAGACGGGCCCGGCGAGCCGCAACTTCTTCTCGTCATCCGTGCCGGCGAACGCAGCGCGCCGGCACAACATCGCCAGGTACCTGGAACAGATGCTGGAACGCCGGCCCAAGGTCCTGCTGGTCGGGGAGGCGCCCGGGTACCGCGGCATGACGGTGACCGGAGTCCCCTTCACCAACAAGGCGCTGATTTCAGGCCGTGACCCGTTCGGCATGTTCGGCCCGGGCAACGGTTACGTGGTTCCGCCGGAGGTCCTGACCGTGCCGGCGGAGCCGACGGCAACGGTGATGTGGAACGTGCTGGCCGATCTGGACTTCCTGCCATTGCTCTGGAGCGCGTACCCGTTCCACCCGCACCAGCCCGGACGGCCGCACTCCAACCGGACGCCCTCGAGCGCCGAAATCCGGGCCGGCTTGCCGCTCTGGCAGGAATTGGCCCGCATTTTCGGCATCGACACGGTCGTTGCCGTGGGGAACATAGGGCACCGCAGCGTCGCGGCGGCCGGGCTCAACGTGCCGAAGGTCCGCCACCCGGCCCACGGCGGCAGGGAGCTGTTCCGCCGGGGGCTGCAGGAGTTGCTGGAGGCCGGCATCAACCACGGCGCGGCGACGTAGGTCACTATGATCATCCGGGGGCCTGCCCGACGTCAGGTCGGCCCGGCGGCAAGGCTGCACGGCCGCTTTCCGAACGCGGTCTCCGGCACCGGGAGCCACGGGGGCCGGAAAGCAAACCAGCCAGGGACGCGAACGGGCACCCGGCCGGTCGCCGGGCGCCCGTTGCCGCCAACCCAGAGAGGGACTACACCGCTTCGAGCACGCTGACGTAGTTGGCGATCGCCAGGCCGCCCATATTGTGCACTGCCGCCCGCCGGGCACCCGGGCGCTGCATGTCGCCGGCAGTGCCGGACAGCTGCATGGCGGCCACCACGTGCTGCGAGACGCCGGTGGCGCCGACCGGGTGGCCCTTGGCTTTCAGCCCGCCGGACAGGTTCACCGGCAGCTTGCCGTCCCGGTACACCCAGCCTTCCTCGATGGCGCGGCGGCCCTCGCCGGCCGGGGTCAGCCCCATGACTTCGTACATGATCAGCTCGGCGATGGTGAAGCAGTCGTGCACCTCCGCCAGGTCAAGGTCATCCAGCCCCACCCCGGCCATTTCCAGGGCGCGCTGCCAGGCGGCGCGGCTGCCGGCGAAGGCGGTTGGATCGCGCTTCTCTGCCGGCATGAAGTCGTTGGCATGGCCGAAGCCGGCCAGCCGCACGGCAGCAGCTGCGGCTCCGGAACGCGGCGCTTCCGTGCTGAGCACCACGGCGGCGGCACCGTCGGAGACCGGAGAGCAGTCCGTGCGGCGCAGCGGCTCGGCAACTACCGGGTTCTTGTCCGAGACCGTCCGGCAAAACTCCTCACCCAGATCCTTGCGCAGCTGCGCGTAGGGGTTGGCCACACCGTTGCGGTGGTTCTTCGCGGCAATCGAGCCGAGGACGTCGCCCACCTCGCCGTAGCGCTTCTGGTAGTGCTTGGCGGTCTCGGCAAACAGGCCGGCAAACCCGGTGGAGCTCGGCTTGCCGGCGGCCTCGTAGTCGGCGCCCAGCAGGGCAGCGCCCACCACGTCGGCGCCGGCATGGGTCATCTTCTCGGCGCCGATCACCAGCACGTTGTGCGCCGTGCCGGCCAGCAGCGACTTGGCACCCTGCTGAACGGCCGCCGAACCGGACGCGCAGGCGTTCTCCACCCGCGTGGCCGGCACGTTCGCCAGGTCGTCGGAGACCTGCAGGGCCAGCGAGGACGCAAAGCCCAGCGGCACCATGCCGGAGTTGAACTGGCCCAGGTAGATCTCGTCGATCTGCCCCGGCTCCAACCCGGCGTTGGCGATGGCCTCCCGGGCCACCCCGACAATCAGCGATTCCAGCGTCTCGTCGGCCAGCTTGCCGAAGGGGGAGTGCCCCCATCCGGTCAGCAGGATGTCCCGGCCGAAATGTTGCTTCAGGCTCATCAGTGAGTTCCTTCCAGCGCTGTTTCCCGTGCGCCGGCCGGTTCGGCGGCGGCTTCGTCCAGTTCAGGGGCGACGGCGAAGTCCGGCTCGGTCTTCTCCCGCACCTCGGCCACGGTGACCCCCGGCGCCAGGCGGACCAGCCGCAGCGGGAGGGCACCGCCGTCGTCGTCAATGTCGAAGACGGCGAGGTCCGTGATGATCCGGTTGACCACCTTCACTCCGGTCAGCGGCAGCGAGCATTCGTTGACGATCTTGGGCGTGCCGTCCTTGGCCACATGCTCGGTCAGCACCACCACGCGCGGGGTACCGGCGACCAGGTCCATGGCGCCGCCCATGCCCTTGACCATCTTCCCGGGGATGGTCCAGTTGGCCAGGTCGCCCGCGGCGGAGACCTGCATGGCGCCCAGGACGGCTGTCTTCACGTGGCCGCCGCGGATCATGCCGAAACTGGTGGCCGAATCGAAGATGGAACCGCCGGGCAGCACCGTCACGGTCTGCTTGCCGGCGTTGATCAGATCCGCGTCCTCGTCGCCCTCGTACGGGAACGGGCCCATCCCCAGCAGGCCGTTTTCGCTCTGCAACACCACCCGCACGCCGTCCGGCAGGTTGTTGGCCACCAGCGTGGGGATGCCGATGCCCAGGTTGACGTAGTCTCCGTCGTTCAGTTCGGCGGCCGCGATGGCCGCCATCTCGTCTCGTGTCCAAGCCATGATGTGCTCCTTCTGGTCTTAAATTTCAGGCGCCGACGGCGGCGGGGCGGGGGCGGACGGTACGCTGCTCGATGTCCTTGGCGCGGTCCGAGGCCTGCACGAGGCGCTGGACATACACGCCCGGGGTGACGATGTGGTTCGGGTCCAGCGCACCCGGCTCCACGATCACCTCGGCCTCGGCGATGGTGACGCGGCCGGCCGTGGCCACCACCGGGTTGAAGTTGCGGGCGGTGTAGCGGTAGACCAGGTTGCCGTCCGTGTCGGCGGTGTGGGCGTGGACGAGGGACAGGTCAGCTACGATCCCGCGCTCCTGCACGTAAAGCTCGCCGTCGAACTCCTCGTGCGGCTTGCCTTCGGCGATCACCGTGCCCACCCCGGTCTTGGTGTAGAAGGCCGCGATGCCCGCGCCGCCGGCGCGGAGGCGCTCGGCGAGCGTGCCCTGCGGGTTGAACTCGACCTCCAGCGTGCCGGCCAGGAACTGCTGGGCGAACAGCTTGTTCTCGCCCACGTAGGAGGCCAGCACCTTGCGGACCTGCCCGGCCTCGATCAGCACGCCCAGACCCTTGCCGTCGACGCCCATGTTGTTGGAGACCACCGTCAGGTCCTTGACGCCGGAATCGCGCACCGCGTCGATCAGGTCCGCGGGGATGCCGGAGAGCCCGAATCCTCCCACCGCAATGGTCATGCCGTCATGCAGCACGCCTGCCAGAGCGGCGGCGGGTCCTGCGGTCAGTTTGGACATATGCTTCCTCCTCGTTGAGTGCCGTCCGCAGCCACTCGTCCTGACCTGGCGCGGAACTTGTCCATCTTGTGGACAGCTGTTATCCGGCAGACTAGTGTGGCCGCCGCGCAACCGTCAACGGGCGGCCAAGAACTGCATTCACAGTGTGGACAGCGGCGGGTAGACTGTCCACATTGTGGATCGGCGGGGCGGCATAACCGACCCGGCCCGGCCGCCAGACCGCCAGGAGGACAATTGCCGGACAAGCAGGTACAAGGAGCCCAAGTGGTCGGCCGGGTAGCCCGGCTGCTGCGGATCGTCGGACGCGCCCCGGAGACCGGCGCGGCCCTGGCGGACATCGTCCGGGCCTCGGGCCTGACCCGGCCCACGGTCTACCGGCTACTGAACTCCCTCGCCGCCGAGGGCCTGCTGGACCATCATGCGGAGACCGGCACCTGGCATCTGGGCCCGGAGCTTTATGTGCTCGGGTCGGTGGCCGCTGGCCGCTTTGCGATCGAGGACCTGGCCCGGCCGCGCCTGCAGCGGTTGGCGGACGAAACGGGCGAGAGCGCCTTTCTGTCCATCCGGCGGGGCGACGAAACCGTCTGCCTGGTCCGGGTGGAAGGCAGCTTTCCGGTCCGCTCCTTTGTGCTGCACGAAGGCGTCCGCTTCCCGCTGGGCATCGCTTCGGCCGGGCTGGCCATCATGGCCTTTCTGGAGGACGGGGAAATCGACCGGCTGCTCGACGACGGCGGTGCCCGGGTTGAGCGCTTCGGCCCGGCGCATGCGCCGGACAAGATCCGCGCGAACCTGGCCGAAACCCGGCAGCGGGGCTATACCGTCAACCCGGGGCTGATCCTGGAGGGCAGTTGGGGGATGGGCGCGGCCGTCTTCGACCGGCACGGCCAGCCGGCCTGGGCGCTGTCGCTGACCGGCATCGAACAACGGTTCCGGTCCGACCGGCAGGAGTTCCTCGGCAAGCTGCTCCTGGAGGAGGCGCACATCCTCACGCAGCAGTTGCGTGAACAGCCGCAGGTCCGCCGTTAGGCTCGAGGCAGCCGGGCACTTTCGGCCGGCACCAGAACACCCTAGGAGCAACGATGGCCGGGCACCACCCGCTGCGCACCGCCGTGATCGGCTACGGACTCTCCGGGAGGGTCTTCCACGCGCCGTTGCTGGAGGCCGCGGGCGGGTACTCGCTGGACGCGATCGTCACGGCCAACCCCGAGCGGGCCGCACAGGCGGCGGCCGGGCACCCGCGCGCCCGGATCGTGGCAACGGCGGAAGAACTCTTCGCGGCGCCGGAGCCGCTCGACGTCGTGGTGGTGGCCACCCCGCCGGCCAGCCACTACGCGCTCGCCGACGCCGCGATGGACCGCGGCCTGCACGTGGTGGTGGACAAGCCCTTCGTCCCCGCATCCGCCCAGGGCGACGCCCTGCTGGCCAAGGCCGGACGGGCCGGCGTGGTGCTCTCCGTCTTCCACAACCGCCGCTGGGATTCGGATTTCCTGACCCTGAAACAGCTGATCGGCGACGGCGAACTCGGCCGGGTCCACACCTTCGAGTCCCGCTTTGAGCGCTGGAAGCCGGAGGGTCTGCGGGCCTGGAAGGCAACGGCCGGCGTCGCCGGTGGCGGCGGCATCCTCTTCGACCTTGGCGTCCACCTGATTGACCAGGCGCTCACGCTCTTCGGGCCGGCCGCCACGGTCTACGGCGAAATCGCCCGCCACACCGCCCCCGCAGCATCCGCCGCCGACGAGGATGCCTTCGTCTCCCTGCTGCACGAATCTGGGGTGCGCTCGCGGTTGTCGATGAACCTCATCTCAGCGCTGCCCGCGCCGCGGTTCCATGTGCTCGGCTCGGCCGCCGCCTTCACCTCCTGGGGGCTGGACAGCCAGGAGGCCGCGCTGGCGGCGGGCGCGGTTCCCGGGGCAGCCGGATACGGCGAGGAGCCCGAAGAGCGCTGGGGAACCCTCGGCACGCCAGGCCACACCCGCAGGGTTCGCTCCGTCGCCGGCGCCTACCCGGAGTACTACCGGCAGCTGGCCGCGGCCATCCACGAGGGCGCCCCGGTTCCCGTCGAGCCCGCGGACGCCGTGGCAGCCATCCGCATCATCGAGGAGATCCACCGGCAAAACCGGACATAAGGGCGGGCAGCGGCGCCGACACAAGATGCCCCAGAGCGGCCGTGGGCCCCCAGCCGCGGCTTCCGTCCGGCCGCCGCGTGGGGCCAGGGCCGCCGCTTCCGTCCAGCCGCCGCAGCCGTCCCGCCGCGGCTTCCGCCCAGCCGCGGCTTCCGCCCAGCCGCGGGTGTTCCCTGATCAGCCGTCGTCCTGCGGCAGGCGCGATACCGGGGCCGCGTGCGGAATGTGCCAGCCATAGTGCAGGGAGACCACACGGAGCCCGAACACCACCGCGGCCACGCCCACGGCGGCCAGCGTTCCGTAGACCCCGGCAAACCACAGCACCACCACCAAGGCCGAACCCAACATGGCGGGCACGGCATACAGATCGTCCGGGCTGAACAGTTGGGGCACCCGGTTGGCCACGACGTCACGCAGTATGCCGCCGCCCACGGCAGTGGTCAGGCCCAGCAGCGCCGAGGCGACAGGGTTCATGCCCAGGCTCAGGGCCTTGACCGTCCCGGTGATGCAGAACAGTGCCAGCCCGCCGGCGTCGAAGATCAGCAATGGACGCTGCATGCGTTCCACGCTGCGGAACAGGAAGAAGACCACCAGCGCTGCCACCACCGGCGGGACGAAGTACAGCGGATTGTTGAAGGCACTGGGGACGGTATCCAGAATTACGTCCCTGATGATGCCGCCGCCCAGACCGGCCAGGGAGCCAAGGAACACGGAACCGATGATGTCGAATTTCCGGCGGGCCGCCAACAGGCAACCGGACATGGCAAAAAAGAAGGTGCCGAAAAGATCCAGTACCAAGCCAACGGTCATGCCTGCCATCCAATCATTGCCCGCCCCTGTTCCTGCCTTTGCCCGCCGTTGCGCGGCCACAAAAACCAGTCCGGTGGTGCCCCGGACCGGCCGACGGCCCCGCCCTGAGTCACCCGGCCCGGCCGTAACGGTGCTCTGGGCGCCCGGTGCTGCCATAGCGCAAATGGATTTCGACGGCGCCGTCGTCCGCCAAAGCAGACAGGTACCGCTGGGCAGTGGCCCGGGAGATGCCAACCGTCTGCGCTACTTCCGCCGCGGACCGCTGCAGCCCGGGTGCCAACGACTCCAGTACGGCGGCCTCCGTGGCCGACCGGGTCCGGGCCGCCACGGCGGCCTCGGCCGGGTGCAGGGCGTGCAGCGCGCGGTCCACCGTATCTTGGTCCACGGCCGGCTGCTCAGCCAAGAGGCGGCGGTAGCGCGCGTAGGCACGCAGTTTTCTCGCCAGCTGCTCCGACGTGAACGGCTTGATCAGGTAGCCGAGCGCGCCGCGGCGCAGTGCTTTGCGGATGGACGCTGCGTCAGCAGCGGCGGTCAGCATGATCGTGTCCACGTCGACTTTCCGCAGCAGGTCCAGTCCCAACGCATCGGGAAGGTACACATCCAGCAGCATCAGGTCCGGTGCCTGGCCGTGAGCCGAGCGCAGCGCCTGCTCGGCGCTTCCGACAGGCGCCAGCGCGCTGAACCCGGGGACGGAATCAACGTATCCGGCATGCAGGCGCCCCACGTGAAAATCGTCGTCGACAATCAGCACCTGTAGATCAGTCATGGTTTCCTCCTGGTGGTACAGGTTCGACCGTGCCCGGCAGCCTCGCGCAGAATACGGCTCCCGGCCCGAACGTGCGCCCTGGATCTGCCACCCAGACGTCCCCGCCGCGGCGCCGAGCCAGCCGGCGGCTCAACGACAGCCCGAAGCCTTGGCCGTGGATGTCGGGCAGGCCCGACACGTCGTCCGGCGGCGCGGTCTTGATCGATGGGTGGTCTCTCGAAGGGTCTGCCGTCGAGTAGCCCTCGGCGAAGATCTGGTCAATGCCGGCGGCCGCTTCTCCGGCGGCCGGGTGGTCGGCGGCGAGGCCGGACAGCCCGTCTCCTGAATCTGCCACCACCAGGTGCAGCGTTCCACCGTCTTCCGTTAACTCGTCCATGACCTCGACTTCCACCCAGCGGTCCGGGTTGCTCCCGAGCACAGCGGCCCGGACGGCGTTGTCCACCAGGTTCCCGATCACCGTGGTGACATCCTGCGGGTCGGTGACCCGGCCGCGCACCAGCGTCTCGGGACCGACCCGGAGCACCACGCCGCGCTCGGCCGCCTCCATGCTCTTCGCTCCGATGAAAGCCTGCAGGTAGGCGTCCCGCAGCAGGTCGGCCTGTTCGGCCGGGTAGTTCAGCGGTCCGGTCTGCATGATGGACGTGAGGTATTCCTGGGCGCGGTCCGGGTGCCCCGTGGCGAGCAGGCCGGAAATGGTGTGCAGCCGGTTGGCGAATTCGTGCCGCTGTGCCCGCAGCGCGGTGCTCAACGCGCCTACGGCGTCCAGCTGGCGGGTCAGCGACTGGACGGCCGTGCGGTCGCGCAGCATGATCACCCAGCCCAGTTCGGGTGCACGCGGAACTACGGCGCCGGTGCCCGTTCCGGGACGGTAGCCGCGCCTGCCCGGGGTGCGGCTGGCCTGGACTTCGCGCGCGGATAGGATCAGCACCCGGGAACCAACCACCAGCTCCACGGTGGGCGATTGCGGATCGGCGGCGTCCAGCAGCCCGGCCAAGGCATCGGGCAGCACAGATGCCCCGGCGCCGGGGATCTCCAGCTCGGCCAGCGGCCGGCCGACGAGGTCCGCGTCGATGGGAAAGCCCAGCAGCCGTTTGGCCTCGCGGTTGAACACGGTGATCCTGCGGTCCGCGGAAACACCGATGACGCCCTCGTCCACGCCGCGAAGCACCGCCTCCTGGTCCTGGGCCAGCGCCGCGATCTCCTCCGGTTCGAGTCCGAGAGTCAGGCGCTTGAGCCTGCGGCCCAGCAGCAGGGAAGCGGTCATCCCCAGCGCCAGAGCCCCGGCAGTCGTAAGCGCGATGGGCAGGATGCTCCGGGCCAGGGACTGCAGCACGTCCTGGCTGGAGAATCCCACACTGACTTCGCCCACCACGGATGCGGACCCGGGAGCGTACACGGGAACCTTGGCCCGCGCGGAATGCCCCAGCGTGCCCTGTTCCTGTTCGGTGACCTCGCGGCCGGCCAGTGCTTCCGATGGGTCGGTGCTGACCATGCGGCCCAGCTCGGCCGGATTGGGGTGGGCCAGCCGCAGGCCTGTGTCGTCGGTGATCACAACGAACAGGGCTCCGGTCCGGAGCCGGACGTCCTCGGCCAGTGCTTGGAGCGGTCCGTTCTCCAGCGCCCTTGCGGACAGCTGATCGGGCCCGGCATCGACCAGCGCGGCGGTCTCGGCGCGGACGTCGCCGGACGCCGCGACGGCCCGTGCCGCGGCGAGGGCCTGGCCTTCGGCGTCTTCGCCCAGCCGCTGGTAGGTCAGCCAGCCCAGAACGGCGGCGGAGAGAAGGAGCACCACGGCCACGACGGCCAGTTGGAGAAACAGCATGCGGGCCGAAAAGCCCATCCGGGGCGGTCGCCTGCCCCCGTTCTCCATGGTGCCTCCCGGGTGCGGCCCTCGGCCTGTGAGCTAAATGAGCAAAACGTGCTCAATAAGCAGTATGCACCTGAAGGGCGTTTAACCGCCATTCGTGACCCGGACCACCCTAATGTCTGTAAAGCCGGTCACACCGGCTGCATTAGACAAAGGAGTTGCTGTGCTGGTTTTCCTCGGCTTCGCAATGATCGCGGTCTTTATGGCGCTGATCATGACCAAGAAACTGACGCCTGTTTTAGCCCTGATCATTGTGCCGACTGTTTTCGGCCTCTTCGCAGGGGCCGGCCTCGGCCTGGGCGACATGATCCTCGAGTCGATGAAGTCGTTGACATCCACAGCGGCGCTGCTGATGTTCGCCATCATCTTCTTCGGCCTGATGATCGATGTCGGACTGTTCGACCCACTGGTGCGCTTCATCCTGCGCACGTTGGGCAACGACCCGGCCAAGGTTGTGCTCGGCACCGCGGTGCTGGCCGCCGTCGTCTCGCTGGACGGCGATGGTTCCACCACCTTCATTCTGACGACGGCGGCCATGCTGCCGATCTACCTGCGGCTGGGCATGAGCCCGGTGGTGCTCACCTGCGTCGCCGGCCTAGCCAACGGCACCATGAACATTGTTCCATGGGGGGGTCCGACGGCACGCGCTGCTGCCGCCCTGGATGTCTCCCCGACCGACGTGTTTGTGCCGATGATTCCATCCCTGCTGGCAGGCATCCTTGTCGTGATGGTCTTCGCCTGGACGCTCGGTTTGAGCGAGCGCAAGCGGTTGGCGGGCGGCAATCCCAAGGCCACCGCCAAGGGCAAGCCCGATCTGTGGGCGGATGCTGCCCGGGACGACGACGGCGGTGCCGGCAGCTCCGCTGGAAACTCCGGCGTTGGCAGGGGCCGCGGCAGGCGCGGAGCCGGGTCCGGGAAGCCCGTCCCGGGTACCTCGCCGGTCGGCGCTCCGGCCGGTGGCTCTGTCGCTGTTCTGGAGGCTGCAGAGGAAGGCCCGGTGGGCGGATCCCTGACCGACTCCGCCCTGGACCCCAACCGGGCCACCCTGCGTCCGCATCTGTTCTGGTTCAATCTGGCCCTGACCGTGGCCGTCATGGTGATCCTGGTGCTGGACGTCGTTCCGCTGGCCTACGTCTTCATGGTCGGGGCCGCCATTGCCTTGGTGGTCAACTTCCCGAACGTCAAGGAACAGGCCAACCAGTTGGTCGCGCACAGCAAGAGCATCGTCGCCGTCGTCTCCATGGTGATGGCAGCCGGGGTCCTGACCGGCGTGCTGAACGGCACCGGCATGGTCGACGCCATGGCAGCCTGGCTGGTGGACATCATTCCGGACTCGATGGGGCCGTTCATGGCCGTGATCACCGGGGTGCTCAGCATCCCCATGACCTTCTTCATGAGCAACGACGCGTTCTACTTCGGTGTGCTGCCGGTGCTGAGCGAAACTGCCGCCCACTTCGGCATCGCCCCCGCCGAGATGGCACGGGCCTCCATCACAGGCCAGCCCGTACACATGCAGAGCCCGCTCGTCCCTGCGATCCTGCTGCTGGTGTCGCTGGCCAGCGTGGAACTGGGCGACCACCACAAGAAGGTGCTGTGGCGTGCCACCGTCGTTTCGCTGGTGATGCTGGCCGTCGGTGTCCTGCTGGGCGCCATCCCCTGGGGCTGAGCCGCTAGCCAAATACGACGCGGCGCCGCCGTCTGGTTTCGACCACCGGACAGTGGGCGCCACCGCTCAACCTTGCAGAAAACCGGTCCCGATAATTGTCCGGAAAACCGGTTCCGCGGCCGCAATGAAGGAGGCCCCCAACCATGAAAAGGAGAAAGCCGAGAAGTGGGCCGCTGTGACCACGGTGAAGGCTACACGGGCGTTGGCGAGCAAAGACCAGACGCAGCTGAGGTAGGGACCGCTGGCCTGGAGTGCCTAAGGTTCCGGCCCGTCTTGAGCCGCTGCTCGCCGACGCCGGGATAGACCAGACCATGACATCAAGGTCTATCCCGGCGCCGGCCACGGCTTCCTCAACAACCATGGCCCGTCGGAGCTGACATTCGGGGACAAGGTGCTCGCCAAGCTGGTTGCCGCTGGCTATCACGAGCCGTCTGCCGAGGACGCGCGCAGGCGCATCCTCGCCTTTTTCCAGGAACGCCTGCACCCTGGCCTGAGGGGGGGGAAGCGCGATGACATACCGCAGCCTGAAGGGAGCGCTACGGGCAGCGCGGGCTGCAGCCGGTTTCACCGCCGGCTACACGTCAGTTGTGCGGCCACGCCGGCTCCCCTTGGGTCATGCAGACCCGTCAGGTCTTGAACCTCCAACGCCTCGCCGAGTCCACGAGCGTCCGAGTTCCGCCGGAGGGCTCAGCCCAGCAGCAGGGCGACCAGCAGGACGGCGGGCAGCGAGAGCAGGGAGCTCAGGAAGATGATGTCCCGCACCAGCGTGGACTGCATGCGGAACTGGCTGGTGAACAGGAAGACGTTCTGCGCCGTCGGCAAGGCCGCCATGACGACCACGCCCAGCAGCGGGACGCCGCCGACATCGAACACGAAGTGCGCCAGCGCCCACGCGATGGCCGGCATCAGGGCCAGCTTGACCACGGAGCCCAGCGCGACGTCGGCCCGCAGGGCGCGCTGGGTCAGCGGCTTTTGCCCGCGCAGGCTCATGCCGAACAGCATCAGCAGCAACGGAATGGACGCGTTGCCGAGCATTTCCACCGGCGTCCAGAGCACTTCCGCCAGGCGCAGCCCGGTCACGGAGATGAGCGCCCCGACGGCGGTGGCGACGGTGACCGGATTGAGGATGGACTTGATCACGGTGCGCCAGAGCGGGACAGCCGCGGCAGCACCGCCGTCGTCCGGTGAAAGCTTTCCCGCAGCCGCCTTCCGCTGGCACCAGGCGAAGACGGTCAGGTACACGGGCGCGATGACCAGCAGCTGCGCCAGCAGCACCGAAACGACCGGGTCGGCGCTGCCCACGGCGTAGAGGGCGATCGGCACCCCGATGTTTCCCGCGTTGACGTAGGTGGAGGCCATGGCGCCACCGGCCGTCTGCGCTGCCGGGCGGCGCAGCACGAAGCGGCTGAACAGCGCATAGACCGCTCCCGCGAGGGCGGCGGTCATCAGCGCGATCGGCGTGTAGACGCCGACGACCGACGCGAGATCCGTCTCGGACAGCAGCACCAGCATCAGCGCCGGATTGGTGATGTAGTAAATCACCGGCGTCAGTCCGCGCTGCATCTCCGGCGCCTTCTGCGGGACGATGGCTGCGGCGGCAAAGCCGACGGCAACGATCACCAGCACTACGCCGAAGCCGAGCAGCACTCCTTCCACGGAACCTCCTGAAGTCACGGCTCTGCCCGGGCCGGCGCAAAACGCGCGGCCGGGCAGAGGTCAAACGGCGGGACACAAGAAGACCGCCCGCCCCGCAGGGTGCGGAGCGGGCGGCGGGTACTAGCGGACCAGGCAGGGGCGTTTGGGGTCGAATTCCCAGCCGGGTACCAGGTATTGCATGGCGGCGGCGTCGTCGCGGGCGCCGAGGCCGTGTTCCAGGTAGAGGGCGTTGGCTTCGGCGAGGCGTTCGCGGTCCAGTTCGATCCCGAGGCCGGGGGCTTGCGGGACCTTGATCTGGCCGTCGCGGATCGGCAGCGGTTCCTTGGTCAGGCCTTGGCCGTCCTGCCAGATCCAGTGCGTGTCCAGCGCGGTGATTTCGCCCGGGGCGGCGGCGCCGACCTGGGTGAACATGGCCAGTGAGATGTCGAAGTGGTTGTTCGAGTGCGAGCCCCAGGTCAGCCCGAACTCGTGGCACAGTTGTGCGACGCGGACGGAGCCGGCCATGGTCCAGAAGTGCGGATCGGCCAGCGGAATGTCGACGGCGTTGGTGCGCACTGCGTGGGCCATTTCGCGCCAGTCGGTGGCGATCATGTTCGTGGCGGTCTGCAGGCCGGTGGCGCGGCGGAACTCGGCCATGACCTCGCGGCCGGAGAACTTGCCTTCGGCGCCGCAGGGGTCCTCGGCGTACGCCACCACGGCCTGCATGCGCTGGCCCAGCCGGATGGCGTCCTGCAGCAGCCAGCCGCCGTTCGGATCCAGCGTGATCCGGGCGTCGGGGAACCGCTGTTTGAGGGCGGTGACCGCGTCGACTTCCAGGTCCCCGGCCTGGACGCCGCCCTTGAGCTTGAAGTCCTGGAAGCCGTAGCGGGCCTGCGCGGCTTCGGCCAGGCGGACCACGGCCTGCGGGGTCATGGCTTCTTCGCGGCGCACCCGTTCCCAGTCGTCCGCGCCGTGGGGTTCGCGCAGGTACGGCAGGTCGGTGGCGTCCGGGTTGCCCACGTAGAAGAGGTAGCCGAGCATCGGCACCGCGTCACGCTGTTGGCCGTCGCCGAGCAGTTCGGCCACGGGCACGCCCAGGAACTGGCCGTGCAGGTCAAGCAGCGCGGATTCGATCGCGGTCACGGCATGCACGGTGGTGCGCAGGTCGAAGGTCTGCAGCCCGCGGCCGCCGGCGTCGCGGTCGGCGAAGGCCGCGGCGATTTCCCGCAGCAGGCTGCGGAAGCGGGCCACCGGGCGGCCGGTGATCAGGGCGCCGGCGTCTTCGATGGTGGTGCGGATTTTCTCCCCGCCGGGGACTTCGCCCAGGCCGGTGCGGCCGTCGGAGTCGGTCACGATGACCACGTTGCGGGTGAAGAACGGCCCGTGCGCGCCGGAGAGGTTCAGCAGCATCGAGTCGTGCCCGGCGACCGGGACCACCTCGACGGCGGCAATGGTGGGTTGGTTGCTCATGCCTGCTCTCCGGCCAGTTCCAGCGCGCCGTCGATCCGGCGGTTCAGCTTCCAGGGGTTCTCCTGCTGCACCGGTGCCGGCAGCAGGGCATCGGGAATGTTCTGGTAGGCCACCGGGCGCAGGAACCGTTCGATCGCCAGGGTGCCCACCGAGGTGGTGCGGGTGTCGGAGGTGGCCGGGAAGGGGCCGCCGTGGACCATCGCGTGCCCGACTTCGACGCCGGTCGGCCAGCCGTTGGCCAGGATGCGGCCGGCCTTGCGCTCGAGCACCGGCAGCAGCGGGGCCACCGTGGCGTGGTCCTCGTCGGTCATGTGCAGGGTGGCGGTCAGCTGCCCTTCGAGCCGCTTGGCCGCAGCCAGCAGGTCCTGGCTGGAGGTGTAGCGGACCATCAGCGAGGCGGCGCCGAAGATTTCCTCGTGCAGCACTTCATTGGTCAGGAAGGTGCGGACGTCGGTGCCGAACACGGCCGGGGCGGGGGCGTTCTGCGTGGCGCCGTCCTGGCCGCGGGCCACCAGGTCCACCCCGTCCTGCTTCCCGAGGGAGTCGACGCCGGCGATCCAGGAGTCGGCGATGCCGCGGGTCAGCATGGTCTGGCCGGCGGCCGGGGCCAGGGCCCGGCCCACCGCGGCCGCGAACGCGTCCCCGGCCTCCCCGGCGGGCACGAAGGCAAGCCCGGGAGCGGTGCACAGCTGGCCGCTGGAACCGGTGACCGAGCCGACGTAGGCCGCGGCCAGCGCATCCAGGTCGCCCTGGAGCGCGCCGTCGAAGAAGAACACCGGGTTAATCGAGCTCATCTCCGCGTAGACCGGGATCGGTTCCGGCCGTGCCGCGGCCGTGGCCACCAGGGCGGTGCCGCCGGAGCGGGACCCGGTGAACCCGACGGCCTTGATGACCGGATCGGCGACCAGCGCCTGCCCGATGCTGGCGCCGGGGCCGTAGACCAGGGAGAACACGCCCGGGTGCAGACCGGCCTCGGCCACCGCGGCGGCGATGGCGTGGCCGACGATTTCGCTGGTGCCGGGGTGGGCGTTGTGGGCCTTGAACACCACCGGGCAGCCCGCGGCCAGGGCGGAGGCGGTGTCGCCGCCGGCGGTGGAGAAGGCCAGCGGGAAGTTGCTGGCACCGAACACGGCGACCGGGCCCAGCGGGACCTTGCGCTGGCGGATGTCGGCCCGGGGCATCGGCCGGCGGTCCGGCTGGGCCGGATCGATGCGCACGCCGCGGTGGTCGCCCTGGCGCACTACCGCGGCGAACAGGCGCAGCTGGCCGGTGGTGCGGCCGCGTTCGCCGTTCAGCCGGGCGGCGGGGAGACCGGTTTCGGCCATCGCGCGTTCGACCAGCTCGTCACCGACGGCTTCGATGTTCTCGGCGATCTTCTCCAGGAAGGCGGCATGCGTTTCCGGATCCAGTGTGCTGAAGGAGGCGAAAGCTTCCTCGGCCGCGGCCGTGGCGGTCGCCAGCTGGGCAGCGTCGATCAGGCTGTAGGCCGGTTCGAGGACTTCGTTGGTGGCAGGGTCGAAGCCGTTGACAGTGCCGCCGGTACCGGTCACGGCTTCGCCGGCGATGATCGAATGGCCTGTCAGAGTTGTCTGCGTGCTGGGCATCGGATGCTCCTTCTGGACTGGGGATGGTCTGCGGTGGCTGCTGGGCGGAAAGCGGCCGCCCCGTGCAGGGCGGCCGCTTCCCGGGCGCGGAACCTAGGCGTTCTGCCGGACGTCTGCCGGGCGGATGCCGGCGGCCTCAATCAGGGCCGACAGGTCGGCGATGTCCTTCTCGGTTAGGTCCTGCAGCGGCGGGCGGACGAAGCCTGCGTCGCGGCCGACGGCCTTCAGGCCGCCCTTGACGATGGAAACACCGTATCCCTTAACCCGGTCGCGGATGTCCAGGTAGGGGAGCACGAAGCGGTTGAGCTTCTCGGTCACGGCATCGCGGTCTTGGTTGCGGACGTCGCGGTAGAAATCCAGGGCGAACTCCGGCACGAAGTTGTACATGGCGGAGGAGTAGGTGCTCATGCCCAGCTGCAGCAGCGGCAGGGCAAAGGTCTCCGCCGTCGGCAGCCCGCCCAGGTAGAACAACCGGTCGCCGTTCTTGGCGTAGACCTTGGTAAGGTGCTCGATGTCGCCCAGGGCGTCCTTGAAGCCGATGAAGTTCGCGTGCCGGTCGGCCAGGGCCGCCACGGTGTCCGCGGCGTAGATGGCGTTCGCCCTGTTGTAGACGATGACGCCGATGTTGGTGGCGGCGCATACGGCCGAAACGTGCGCCAGCAGGCCGGCCTGGTCGCATTCGGTCAGGTATGGCGGCAGCAGCAGCAGGCCCTCGGCTCCCGCGGCCTCCGCGTCCTTGGCGTTCTGGATGGCTTGGGCGGTGGAGCCGCCGGCCGAAGCAAGCACCGGAACCCGGCTGCCGGCCTCCTCAACGGCCATCCGGACCACGCGGGCGGACTCGGCCGGAGTCAGGCTGAAGCCTTCGCCGGTGCCGCCGGCGGCAAACAGGCCTGCGACATCGAAGCTGGACTGCCAGTCCAGGTGGTTGCGGTAGGCGGCTTCGTCGATGTTCAACTCCGCATCAAACGCCGTCACTGGGAATGACAACAGCCCGTCCTTGAGCTTGTCTGCGAGTTCATGGGGCGTGTACTGGGCCACGTGCATCTTCCTTTGCGATGGTGCCGCGGGCGGCGGGTTGAATGCGTTGGCTCCACCCTAGGAAGACAACGTGATGCCTGTCCAAGCCCTCTTTTGTATGGATTGATGCACTAAGAGTATTGACGTTCGGAGACGCGGTGGTGGTCGGCTGGCAGCTAGGAGGCTTTGGCCCACACGCTCTCCAGCATCCTGCGTAGCGCGGGGTTGTGCGAGTTCCGGTTCCAAATGGCATGCAGTTCCACCGAGTCCGGCGCGAGTTCGGGCAGATGCAAGTAGCTGACGCCATCGACTCCCAGCAGTTGTGCCGATTCGGGCACGAAGGCCACACCTCGGCCGGCCGCCACCAGCGCCACCATGGTCAGGATCTGGCTGACGGTGTGCACGACGTTGCCGTGCTCGATCGGGATTTGGCGCACCACCAGATCGTAGAAATAGCGCGCCTTGATCGGTGAATGCATGATGAGCGGCACGTCTTTGAGGTCGGCCACGGCCAGCGGACGTGCCAGTTGATCCAGCGGGTGCCCGCTGGGAACTGCGAGCATCAGGTTTTCCGACAGCATCAGGTGCGATTCGAAGAGGTCTGTGTCGAAGGGCGGGCGGGCCAGCCCCAGGTCAAGGTCGCCGTCCATAATGGCTTGAACCTGCTCCCCGGTCACCAGTTCCTCGAGTTCGACGTCGACATCGGGCAGTTCCAGTGCAATCTCGGCGAGCAGGGGTCCGAGTACGCTGAAGGCGGTGGCGGCAGTGAAGCCGATCCGGATCTCACCCGCCCGGCCGGCGGCGATGCGGCGTGCCGTTCGGGGCGCCCGGTCTGCCGACACCACCAGCTTCCGCGCCTCGGAGAGAAAGGCGTGTCCGGCGGCGGTCAATGCCACCTTGCGGTTGTCCCGCTCCAAGAGTTCGACGCCGATGCTGCGCTCCAGTTTCTGGATCTGCCTGCTGAGCGGGGGCTGGGTCATGCTCAGCCGTTCGGCGGCGCGGCCGAAATGCAACTCTTCGGCGACAGCGATGAAACTTCGGGCCTGGTCCAGGGTGAACATGATGCCTTTCAAGTATCATTCAATGCACTAATGGGCTTGGACATGCATCATAGTCTCTTTCTAAGCTCGATGTCCGAGCCACTAGTGACCTGTCTCATATGAGTCGGGTCACGGCCGAGACCCGTTCGAACATCGCTGTTCATCGAGCAAGGAGCCCGAAGTGAAAGCACTCTCCATCCGCCGGACCGTTCTAGGTCTGACCGCTGCCTCTGCTGCGCTGGCGTTGACCGCTTGCGGCGGCAACGTTGGGGGCGGCACTGCCGCCGAGGGGGACAGCTTCCCCAACGGCCCCATTACTCTGACCGTCGGCCAGGCTCCGGGCGGGTCGACCGACCTGATCGCGCGCACCGCGGCCGAAGGTATGGCCGACGAGCTCGGCGTCGCTGTTCCGGTGGTGAACAAGCCCGGTGCCAACGGCGCCCTGGCAACGCAGGAAGTCGCGGCAATGGAGCCCGACGGACAGAACCTCGTCCTGCTGAATGCCTCGCTGATCACTATCACTCCGCTGGCAGTATCTGAAGACGAAGCCGTCAGCCTTGACGACCTGGATGTCATCAAGGGCCTCTCTCAGGACGACTACGTGTTGGTTGCCAGCGCCGAATCCGGTTTTGAAAACCTGGACGATATCAAGAACAGCTCCAAGAAGCTGACCTTCGGCACCACCGGCGTGGGCACCGGCTCGCAGCTGTCCCAGGCCATCCTGTTCGCCCAGGCCGA